>PEAR01000239.1 GCA_002753745.1 Candidatus Omnitrophota bacterium
GGGATTTGATACGGCCATTGACTGTTCGCTGGGTTCCCCGCTGGGGCTGGCCCTGGCGTGGGCGGGAATACCCTGCCGGATCGGGTATGATTATAAAGGCCGCGGCCGCTGGCTGACGCACAAGGTTCCTTTCAAGGGGTATGAGGGCCGGCATGTGGCGCAGTATTATCTGGACCTGCTGTGTCATCTTGATCCCGCATTTGCCGGCGCTTCGGCGGGAGCGTCGTTTAAAACGGCTATCTTTTGTTCGCAGGAGGACCAGGCCTGGGCCAGCACATTTATGCAGCGTCATCAGCTGGGGGCAAAGGCGTTCGTTATCGTTCATCCCGGCGGCGGTGCCAGCTGGGGCGGGAGTGCCGGCTTAAAACGGTGGCCCGCCGTCAATTTTGCCAAATTAGCGGATAAAATGATTGAAAAGGGAGCGTGCCCCATTATACTGATGGGTGATCAGCGGGAGATATCTTTGTGTGACGAAGTGGCTGGCGCCATGAAGCATAAGCCGGTAATGGCGGCTGGTCAGGCCAGTATTACCCAGGCGGCGGCATTGATGTGCCTGGCGCGGCTGGTGGTGGCCAATGACGGCGGGCCGCTGCATGTGGCGGTGGCGGCGGGCGCGGAAACGGTCTCTGTTTTTGGTCCGGTTGATCCTGATGTTTACGGGCCCTATCCCCCGCAGGGGCATGGCATTGTGCAAAAAGGGCTGCCGTGTCAGCCGTGTTACCGGCATTTTCGCATGTCGGATTGTAATCATCAGAGGTGTTTGAAGGGATTGCTGGTTGATGATGTGTTTAATAAAATCAAGGAAATGATATAAGGGCGGCCACGGGGGGCCGCCCGTACATGCATGTAGGGGCCGGCCCCCGTGCCGGCCCGGATGTCGATGATAGAATGAGGTTGTGATGAGCGTTCAATTTATTGATTTTACCAGGCAGAATGAAGTGATCAAATCTGAGGTCGATGCCGGCTGGGCGGCGGTGATCGCGAAGTCGTCGTTTATCATGGGGCCGCAGGTAAAGGCTTTTGAGGAAGAATTTGCCCGTTATTGCGGTGTCAAATACGCGCTGGGGGTTAATTCCGGCACGGATGCGCTGTACCTGGCGCTGTCGGCGCTGGACATCGGGCCGGGGGATGAGGTCATCCTGCCGACGCATACGTTTATCGCGACGGCGTTGTGCGTGTCTTATACCGGCGCCGCGGTCAAGTTTGTCGACGTGGAAGACGTCACCTATAATATCGACCCGGAAAAGCTGGCCAAGGTCGTGAGTAAAAAGACCAAGGCGATCATTCCGGTCCATTTATACGGCCAGATGGCGAATATGGACCAGATCATGGCTGTCGCCGACAAGAACGGGATCGCCGTCGTCGAGGACGCCTGCCAGGCTCACGGGGCGAAGTATAAAGGCGTTCGCAGCGGCGCCATGGGGAAAGCCGGTTGTTTCAGTTTTTATCCGACCAAGGGATTGGGCGCCTGGGGTGATGGCGGCGCGGTGATTACTAATGACGACAAGATCAAGTATATGGTCGAGATGCTGCGTGATTACGGCCGCACCGACCGTTATTCGCATAAGATGAAGGGCTTTAACTCCCGCCTGGACACGATGCAGGCCGTGGTGTTGTCGGCGAAGCTCAAACATCTGGATGAGTGGAATGCCATGCGCCAGAAAGCGGCGGCCGTTTATGCCGAGGAGCTGGGCCGGATCGGTGTCGCGGTTCCCCGGCAGGCGGCGGACCGGGACCATGTATATCAAACCTATGCGATCCGGGTCAAGAATCGCGACAAGGTGATGGAGAACCTGAAAGCCCGGGGGATTCCGTCGCTGATCCATTATCCGATCCCGATCCATTTGCAGGAAGCTTACCTTGACGCCGGGTATAAGGCCGGTGATTTTCCGGTTGCGGAAAAAATTGCGGCCGAGATCCTGTCGCTGCCGCTGTTCCCGCATATGACGCCCGACCAGGTTAAAGAGGTTGTTCGCGCGTTAAAGGAATCATTATAAAGGCGGCCACAGGGGGCCGCCCGTACATGCATGGGGCATGACGCATGGATTTATTTACGTAGGGGCCGGCCCCCGTGCCGGCCCTTATGAATAGAAAAGGATTTTATGGTCATTCCCGTTGCTGTTGTTGTTATCACCCGTAATGAAGAGGCGAACCTGGAGGCATGTTTGTCCACCGTCAAGGATTGGGCGCAGGAGATCATTGTGGTCGACGACGGCTCGACCGACCGCACGCTTGAATTGGCTGGAAAATTCACGGATAAGGTTTTTAGCCGCCGGATGGATAATGAGGGTCGCCATCGCAATTGGGCATATGCCAAGGCATCAACGCCGTGGGTATTGAGCCTGGACGCGGATGAGCGCGTCACGCCTGAATTGCGTGCCGAGATCACGGCATTGTTTGCCGGCTCCATCGAGGGTGACGGGTATAATATTCCCCGCCGGAATTATATCGGGTCGTATTGGCTGCGCCACGGCGGGCAGTACCCGGCGGCGCAACTGCGGCTGTTCAAGAAAGATTGTTTTAAATACGAGGAGGCCGGTGTCCATCCCCGGGCTTTT
>PEAR01000037.1 GCA_002753745.1 Candidatus Omnitrophota bacterium
CATTCCAGTATTGTGCAGACACGCGCTTTTCGTCAGGATGATGACGGGCGTGCTATGGCAATAAAGTTTGCCACGTTGGATACGGCGATTTCGTTAGGCCTAGCGGTTTTCATCAATGCCGCGATCCTGGTATTAAGCGCGGCGGCTTTTCATGGCACGGTTAACCAGAATGTGGCAGATATTTCCGATGCGTATCGGTTATTGGCGCCGACTTTGGGCGCAACACTCGCCAGTCTTCTTTTTGCCGTAGCACTGTTGGCTTCGGGGCAGAGTTCAACGATGACCGGTACCCTCGCCGGCCAGATCGTGATGGAAGGTTTTCTTGATATTCGTCTGCGGCCATGGGTGCGGCGGATCATTACCCGCTCGCTTGCGATCATTCCGGCGGTGTGCGTGGCGGTATGGATGGGGTCTCGAGGAGTGGGCAAGATGCTGGTGCTCAGTCAGGTCATCTTGTCATTCCAGCTGTCGTTTGCGGTGATCCCGCTTGTGCTGTTTACCAGTGACAAAAAATTGATGGGCCGGTTTGTTAATGGAGCCTGGATCCGGGGCCTGGCTTGGGCGGCTTCCGGGCTGATCGTTGTTTTAAATTTATATCTAATAATCCAGGCGGTGAAAAATGTATAAAAAGATCCTGATCCCCATGGACATTTCAAAAACTGATGACACGATCCTGACAGCGATCAGGCCATTGGCCCGGTTTACCGGCGCATCGTTGGTTTTGGTGCATGTGTCTGATGGTTTTGCGGCGCGCTTACAAAACCAGTTAAATCTGGTGGATTCTCAGGAAGTGCGTCAGGATCGTGGTTATCTTGATGAGGCCGTTGCTACTTTGAAAGGGGAGGGTTTTGATGCTCATTGCCATTTACTGATGGGTGATCCTGTTGAGGGGATCCTGGAATTGGTCAACGAGGAGAAATGTGATCTTATTGCCATGGCCACCCACGGTCACAACCATATCGCCGACTGGTTTTTTGGCAGTGTAGCCGATGGCTTGCGGCATAAAACGAATATTCCCATTTTAATGATTCGCGCTCCCCGAAAAGGCTGACCCCAAGAATCCCGGATTATCACATTGAAAATCCATTTCTCTGGTCTATAATTATCTCAATTCAATTTTATCGTTAAAACAAGGGATCCTTACATGCTCGATTTAAAATTTATTCGTGAAAATGTGGAGTTGGTTCGTACAGGGTTGTCGGCCAAGAATGCGGCCGGGCGCCTCGATGAGCTGTTGTCGCTGGATGAACAGCGCCGGTCAATTATTGTGAAAGTCGATGACTTGAAAGCCAAAAAGAATGCGGCCAATGATGAGATCACCCGGCTGATCAAGGAAAAGGGTGATCCAAAAGCGACGATCGCGTCGATGAAGTCAACGGCGGAGGCGATTGATGCGCTGGAGCCTGGCCTCAAAGAGGTGGAAGAGAAGATCACGAATATCCTTCTTTTTATCCCCAATTTGCCTCATCCGTCTATTCCCGTGGGCGGACCCGACAAGAACCGGGTGGTGCGCACCTGGGGTGAGATCCGCAATTTTGATTTTAAGCCTAAAGAGCACATTGAACTCGCTGAGAAACACGACATTATTGATTTCAAGCGGGCCACGAAGATCTCGGGGTCGAATTTTATTCTTTATAAAAGAGCCGGCGCTTTATTGGAGCGTGCGCTGATCAATTTTATGCTCGATCTGCATACGCGTGAGCATGGGTTTGTGGAAGTGTTCCCGCCGGTATTAGTAAATGCTGCCAGCATGCAGGGGACGGGCCAACTGCCCAAGATGAAAGATGATATGTATCACCTGGCGGAAGATGATCTTTATTTGATCCCGACCGCTGAAGTGCCGGTGACAAATATTTATCGCGATGAAACGCTCGATGAAGCGCAGTTGCCGATTTATCATACAGCGTACTCGCCCTGCTTCCGCCGTGAAGCCGGGTCGTATGGCAAAGATACCCGCGGTTTGATGCGCGTCCATCAGTTTAACAAGGTTGAGTTAGTCAAGTTCGTTAAGCCTGAAACTTCGTATACCGAGCTCGAAACGCTGGTGGGCAATGCCGAGAAAGTTTTTCACTTATTGAATATTCCTTATCGCGTTTTGGAATTGGCATCGGGGGATATCAGTTTTTCGGCTGCGAAATGTTATGACATTGAAGTCTATGCTCCGGGGCTGGATAAATGGCTGGAAGCGTCGAGCTGTTCCAACTTTGAGGATTTTCAGGCGCGCCGGGCGAATATCCGTTACAAGGGCAAGGACATGAAGAAGCCGGCTTTTGTGCATACGCTCAATGGCTCCGGCGTAGCAACACCGCGCACGATGGTGGCGATCCTGGAGAATTATCAGCAGGACGACGGGACTATTTCAATCCCCTCTGTGCTTCAGCCTTATATGAACGGCTTGAAGGAGATCAGATCATGAAAGAAACCGCCCTTATTATTCTGAAGTTCACCCTGGCGGCTTTGTTATTGCCGCTGGTGATCGGGTCAACCGTGGCTTTGCAAGGGCAGATCACCGGTTTTGACGCGGCGCTTCAGCATAGTTTGTGGTTCGGGTTGGTGACGTATCTGATCTTAAAGTTTTTTGTTTATGATTTTAGCCATGTATACAAGTTCGGGCAGGAAATGGTTAAATTCTGTTTTCAATTCCTGAAGCCCTTGGTTAATACGGCTCCGTATGTTATTCCTATCTATACGGTTTTTGTACTGCTGGTGTACGCGGTGGTGGTTGCGATCGGCCAGTTGCCGGCCTGGAAAGGTCTCTTATTATCGCTGGTATCGGCGACCTTTTCGATGCATATTATTTTAACTGCCCAGGATCTTTACAGCAAGGATTCTTCCGCCGGTAAACCTACCTATTTCTTTGGGATGCAGGTGGTTTATATCATCGATGTGTTCTTGATCGCTCTGGTGATGAACGTTGTTTTGCCAGGTTTCTCGTTTATCGAATTCTTTAAGTCGCTTGGCGCAACATCTGTTGATATTTACAAGGCAGTTATCGGCCAGTTATTTGGTATCCATTGGCACTAGAAAAAGTGAGGTGCCATGAAGTTTTTTGCTGACCTGCATATCTTTAATACTCTTTAGTTTTTTATAGTTTTCTTGGAGTTTCGTCTTCTCGTTTCCCTTCGCTATTGGCCTGCGCAACCGGTTATACTGATAACTATGGAGAAAGATATGGAAAGATTTATGAGCGAAGCTATCAAGGCAGCTCAACTTGGCCTGTCTGAGGGCGGTATTCCTATTGGTGCCGTTCTGGTTCATAAAGGCAAGATCATCGGTCGCGGGCATAATCGCCGCGTGCAGAAGGGAAGTGTTGTTTTACATGGAGAGACTGATGCTATGGAGAACGCCGGCCGGCAACGTGCGTCTGTTTATCGGGATTGTGTGATATACACAACGCTTTCGCCCTGCATCATGTGCACGGGAACAATACTTCTTTACGGGATTCCTCGTGTAGTTATTGGTGAGAATAAAACATATCTGGGGGCAGAGGATCTGCTTCGGCAGAAGGGGGTTGTGGTTGAGGTTCTTCAGGATAGCGAATGTATCAGGATGATGGAGGCGTTCATTAAAGAAAAGCCTGAGCTTTGGAATGAAGATATTGGTGTGTAAAGAGGTGCGGATGAGATTGATCTTAGTCTTTTTGGTGATAGTATCGGCGCTGGCTTGTTTTTGTGGAACAATCTCGGCGGATCGGGCATCTATCTTCGTTGTTGGACAGGACGTTGAATCCATCAAAGATTATTATTCTTCATTTGGTGATTATTCTGCCCGGGGGAAGGTCTGTTTTCCAGATGGGATTATGGCGTATACGGCTATTAATGATGTGCGGGGGCTTGCTGATCCCGTGGATCAGGGCGCTGGCGTGAATTGTGTTGATCATTTGCTGCGTGAGTACCCCGGCATAAAGGTGGTGCAGATTGGCCTTTATATTAAATTCATGTTGAAGGAAATTGTTTCCGGCGAGTTAGACGGGAATATTGATAAGATCGGTGAATGGATCAAAGGATCCGGGAAGCACGTATATCTTCGCATCGGCTATGAATTTGACAATCCTGAGAATGAGTATGATCCGCAGCAATATGTAGCAGCCTATCGCTATATCGTCGATCGATTACATAAAACAAACGTTACTAATGTTGACTTTGTCTGGCACACGATGGCCTGGCAAGATCGCGATCAACCGGTTTATGATCCCTTGAAATGGTATCCGGGAGATCATTACGTGGATTGGCTGGGGATTTCTTTCTTTGATGCCGAGCGTCATGAGGAGCGTGATATTGCGGCTGAACTGGCCCGAAAGATCCATAAGCCGTTAATGATCGCCGAGAGCTCGCCGTTTAGCCAAAATACGGTTGAACAAAAGTTGGCGTGGATGAAAAGTCTCTTTGAATTCATTAACAAGAATGATGTTAAGTTTCTAAGCTATATTAATGTCGATTGGGATCGTTTGCCGCTTTTCGAGAATAAAAAATGGGGTGATGCCAGGCTGCAGAATTCGCCGGTTTTGATGCAGGAATGGCTGAGGCACATTGGCAGTTATTCCCGATAACGGGTCTGGCGCATACATTTTTTGTTATGTGTGTAGAATTTTGATGTATTCAATGGCGTTAAATTTTCTAATCGATTCGAGTGCTTATGTTAAATAAACAGAAAGACCGGATCCGCTGCCCTTGGGCAGGGATGGAAAAATCGATTTATGAACAGTATCATGATGCGGAATGGGGTGTTCCTGTCCATGATGACCGCACTCATTTTGAGTTCCTTATTCTGGAGGGTGCGCAGGCCGGGTTGAGTTGGTACACGATCCTTTGCCGACGGGACGGATACCGCAGGGCGTTTAAGAATTTTGATCCCAGGAAAGTTGCTCAAATGACGGACGGCGAACTTGAGGCGCTGATGCAGGATGCCGGGATCATCCGTAATCGCCTTAAGATCTTTGCCGCACGCCGCAATGCCAAGGTGTTCTTGGCGATTCAAAAGGAATTCGGGAGTTTTGATAAGTATGTGTGGTCTTTTGTCGGGGGTAAGCCAATTGTTAATCATTGTCGTAGTATGAAAGATATTCCGGTAACTAGTCCGCAAAGTGACGCTTTGTCAAAAGACTTAATGAAGCGCGGTATGTCCTTTGTGGGTTCTACGATTATTTATGCGCACATGCAAGCTACGGGGTTGCTTAACGATCACCTGACAACCTGCTGGCGGTATTCTATTTCTTAGCGAGGGAGGAAAATGACGTGCACCATCGACGAAGAATTCTGAGGTGTGCAATAAGTGTGAGGATAAAAGTAGGTGACCGCTAATGCTAATTATTTTAGGGGAACGATGAGAAATATTATTAGATATATTCCAGTTTTTTTAACAGGGACAAGGTTCCCAATAGCAGTGATATTGTTATTGGACGCAAAAAACGGACATGTTTCTAAGTTTTTTCTGCCTTTATTGATGGTGGCAGCATTCACTGATGTTTTAGATGGTTTTGTAGCAAGGAAGTTGAATGTCGCGACTGAGTTGGGGGCTCTTTTGGATGGTTATGCGGATATCGCTTTGTATGTAACGTGTTTGGTTAGCGCGTTTTGGGTTTATCCTGTTATTCTGCATCATTATATGGTGTGGATTGTGGGGGTATTGATTCTTCAACTAATTTCTTGGGGCTTCTCTTTAGTGAAGTTCCGTAAAATGACAAGTTATCATACGTATACGGCTAAGGTTTGGGGGGTAACGATTGGACTATCGGTGGTTTTTCTTTTTGGTTTTGGTAGTGGCGCGTTGTTGCCATTAATGATTCTTGCGGGATTTATTTGTAATATTGAGGAAATTTTTATTACCAGTATTATGCCTTATTGGAAGGCTGGAATTCTAAGTTATAAAGTTGCAGAGGATTTAAGAAGAAATATTAAGAACGAATAATCTTATCGGGGTGTATTTAATTCGGGTGTCATTGGAATGAAATTAATAGTACAAAGTTCGGACGATTTTAATAAGAAAGGGTTATTTTATGCAAGACAGGTTTGAGGCGGTAACTGTTGTAAAGAAGGCTAATGTTTATTTTGATGGGAAGGTAACAAGTCGGACGGTTTTATTTTCTGACGGAACCAAAAAGACGTTGGGTATTATGATGCCTGGAGATTATGAATTTGGTACAGCCGATAAAGAGATCATGGAAATTCTCGGCGGGACGATGGATGTGTTTTTGCCTGGGGCGCGTGATTGGAAGACCTTCAAGGCTGGCGAGTCATTTGAGGTCCAGGCTAATGCGAAATTTAAATTAAAAGTGCCAGTTATGGCTGATTATTGTTGTTCGTATATTAAATATTAGTGCCAGGCACTATTTAATATTCGATGGAATAATTTTGGTTGGATTTTTAACGAGAATTCACTTTTAAAACGTATAATAACCACACATAGTTGCGGTTTAATATTTTATTAGATGTGAGGATAAGACTTTAATAAAATAGCGGAGCATTTATGGATAAGACAAGTATTCCTAATTTGGGTGATATGGTTATTTTTCGTCATCAAGGGGCCAGTATGGCTTTGGAGGTTAAATTAAAAGATGAAACTGTCTGGCTGACGCAAGCTTAAATGGCAGAATTGTTCCTGACGGAACGCAACGTGATTACCGAGCATCTTCGTAATATATTTCAAAGTAAGGAGTTGGAGCAGAAAAGCAATGTGCAAAAAATGCACATTGCTAATTCGGACAAGCCTGTTCAGCTTTACAATCTTGATGTCATTATTTCCGTGGGTTATCGTGTTAATTCAAAGAGAGGCACCCAGTTTCGTGTTTGGGCGACAAGTGTTTTAAAGCAGCATTTAATTCAAGGTTAGACGATCAATGAAAAGCGCCTTAAAGAACATGTGGCCAATATAAAGACCCTGCAGGAAGCGGTTAAAATGCTGGCAGATCTGAGTCAGCGCAAGGCATTGACCAGTGACGAGGCCAAAGGGTTATTTGAAGCTATTCGTGATTATAGTTACGGGCTTGACGTTCTGGATGTTTATGATCATGGACGTACGAAAATAAAGTCGGCTACTGCTAAAGAATGTTATCAGCTGACGTATGAAGAGGGGGTTTGAGTTATTGAACAGATGCGTCAGAAGTTCGGCGTAAGCAGTTTGTTTGGGAATGAAAAGGACGCGTCTTTTAAAAGTGCCTTGGGTGCCGTTTATTAGACGTTTAGCGGGAAAGACCTGTACCCCAGTGTCGAGGAGAAGGCAGCCAATCTTCTGTATTTAGTTGTTAAAAATCATGCGTTTACAGATGGGAATAAGTGTATTGCCGCAGCATTGTTTGTGTGGTTTCTGGATAGGAGTAAGATTTTATACAAAGCCGATGGTGCCAAGCGCATTGCGGATAATGCCTTAGTGGCCATCACGCTCTTGATTGCCGAGAGTCAGAAAGCCATTTATGGTCAGGTAAGTGTTCCGCACTTTTGAGCCAATTGCCTACAGGCGGTTGATTGTTGTTTTTTGGAAAATATAATGATTCACAATGTCAGCTTTGGTAAATGTTGAAGGAGGAAGGCATGGGATTATTTGAAATGTTCAAAAAGGAAGCGGCTTGTGATCGTTGTGCTATGTCGATTGATAAGGGACAGCTCTGCAGTTGCGAATTTGAGGCTCCGCTTGCGGAACAGGAAAAGGGGCAGTTGTTGTGCAGGTCTTGTTTGGAGGCGAGTTTCCGGGAATACATGGAAAGTTACAATGGGAGGATCGTCGCTGTGTGGCCCATGAAGAAATACGACGGGTATCATCTTTATCGATTTGATGATATGCCGAACATGGAGTACTCTTCTGCATTTATTGCAGCAATTCGGCGAAAGCTTCCTTCTGGTCAGTCCTGTGGAGGATGCAATCATGAGGCCAAGGTGGCATGGTTCTCACCGGACCTGGTTAAAGGCAGTCCGGTCGATTTCGCTGCTCGGTCAGATGGACATCCCGGGCACCATCACCATGGAATGGGGCACCCTGTTGAAATAGATTTTCCTGTAGATGAGGCATGCAACGGAGAATATCTTTGTGCGGCTTGCTTTACCAAAGCGGTCTTCCAGAAAATCAATGAGGTGGGAAGTCTTATCGGACAAACGGTTATTTGTTCACAGGGGGATGCGTTTTTTACTCCGATGGAAGCATCTTAACAAACTGTCCACGGTTTGGGGGAAGGTCAATGCTGCGAGAAGTCGAGATGGAGCGTGACATCCTAAAAAAAGCAGTCGGCATATTTTCAAAACCGACCGGGAACGGTTCTGGTTCATAGCCGAGAATCGTCTGGTCTTCCCGCTTGGGAAGATGTGCCGGGTATTGGAAGTATCGAGGAGCGGGTATTACGCTTATAAGAAGCGACCAAAGAGTCAGTGTCGCATAAAGAATGAAGCATTGCTCATTGAGATAAGACGTATCTTTCTGGATAACGACAGCAATTACGGCAGTCCACGGATTTGGGACGAGCTGAATAATGGTCAGCGTATTCGTTGTTCCGAGAATCGTGTGGCACGGGTCATGCGGGAGAACAAGATCGTGGCCGTTCAAAGACGGAAGTTTCGTTTGACGACCAACTCGAATCACAATTATTCGGTATGGCCCAATGTACTAAATCGGAACTTTGTTGTCGAGAAGCCCAATGCGGTCTGGGTGGCGGACATAACCTATGTCTGGACGCATGAAGGCTGGTTATATGTGGCGGCGGTGCTGGACCTATTTTCACGAGGCATCGTTGGGCTGGCGATGGACAAAACTATTGCCGATACGTTGACCACGCAGGCTATGAATCAAGCGATCCTGCGACGCAACCCGGAGAAGGGTCTAATCCTTCATTCGGATCGTGGCAGCCAGTATGCGGGGAACGATTTTAAGGCAATACTGGCCCAGAATGAGTTCGTTGGCAGTATGAGCCGGAAGGGCGACTGTTGGGATAATGCCGTCGCTGAGAGCTTCTTTCACACGCTCAAGGTTGAGCTGGTTCATCGGATGAAATTTCGGACTCGGGATGAAGCAAAAAGAAGAATCTTTGAATACGTGGAGATGTATTATAATCGCAAGCGGGCTCATTCGACGCTGGGTTATTTGAGTCCGTTTGAATATGAAAAAAAATTATCGTTAACCTAAAGGATTAAAAGAATGAAAAGCGTAGTCATGGTAATCTGGATTTTACTTTTCATGATAACAGCGGCTTATTCCGCACCCAAACCACCGTTGCAAGTGACTGCACAAAATGTTATTGGTGAATGGACGCTGCAATATTCCTTAGAGAATGGGCGCAGTAACTCTGATCCTCGGTGGGCTTTAAGAATTATTCTTCAGAAGGACGGAAAGTTTATTTGTGACTCGATATCAACGCAAGAAGAATGGCTTCAGAATGTGAAAACTGGTCAACGGACAACCAAAGCTATTGAGACAAAGACGCATTTGGAGGGAATTTATAGATTAGAAGGCGACAAAGCTTTTTTCACATTTACAAAAGATTTAAACGTGGAAGAGCAAGAATTTTCTCGTGTTAATTTGGGATATGATAGCCAGCGAAAGGATGCCGTTGTCAGAATTAGTTTACAAAAAGAAGATCACCCGTTGACCGGCGATTCTGTAGTGCTACTCAGTATGCAAGGTTTAAATACTACAAGATTACTATTTTTTACGGAGAAGAATAAAGCCAATGCGGGCCCTTCTGAACCCAATGCGCTTTAACAACCTGTCCACTGATTTGGGGAAGGTCATTATAAAGCTAGCAATTTGGGGTTAATGGTCCTTAGGCTTAAAGAAAACAAGTTTCATGTTTATCCGCAAGAGTGGTTTAATAACGGAAGTTTTGATTTTGGCTACCAATGGATTAGTAAGGTAGGGCGTGAACCAAAATCAGGTGAGATTGTCGGAGAAGGAGTGCGTATAGGAGCCTTTGTCTTAAAAGCTGACTATTCTGGCATAAAGAATGTTCTGTGAGTAGGTTTTCAGAATGAGCCGATGAATGAGTATGATTTTAAGGGCATTTTTGAAAGTCATATACGACCTGAATTTACAATGTAACTCCTTATGAATAATGAGAATATGAACAAAAAAGTCTTTTTGACCACGTTCGGCTGACCGATGGGTGCAGTATTATATGACTATTGTCGGGTTCCTGAAGATTCTTTACTCATAAACAGGGGGTATCCTTATGGATAAAGATAAGGCTTTAGTGGTATTTCAAACCAAAAAAATTCGAAGATCCTGGTTTAACGATGAATGGTGGTTTTCTGTTGTTGATATCGTTGAAGCCTTGACAGAAAGTGGCAGAGCAAGAAAATATTGGGCGGATCTTAAAAAAAACTTACTGAAGAAGGATTTCAGTTGTCCGAGAAAATCGGACAACTGAAAATGTTGTCGGCAGATGGCAAAGCTTATTTGACGGATTGCGTCAATACAAGGAATGCTTTCAGGATAATTCAGTCAATCTCATCTCCTAAAGCAAAGCCTTTTAAACAATGGTTAGCTCAGGTTGGGTACGACAGGGTTCAGGAGATTGAGAATCCTGAGCTGGCTCAACGGCGGATGAAAGAGATTTACAGGGCAAAAGGGTATTCTGAAGACTGGATCGAGAAACGGGTCAGTGGTATTGCGGTTAGGGATGAGCTGACCGATGAATGGAAGAAAAGAGGAGCGGCTGAAGAAAAGGAATACGCCATACTGATTGCTGAGATTTCAAAAGCCACCTTTGGCATGACGCCTAGTGAATACAAAGAGTTTAAGGGGTTGGGCAAAGAAAACTTGCGGGACCATATGGATGATTTGGAACTGATCTTTTCTATGCTAGGAGAGCGCGTTTCCACGGAAATTACAAGACAGGAAGACGCGCAAGGGTATCCCGAGGTTGAGGACGCGGCAAAGCGCGATGGAAGAGTTGCCGGGAATGCAAGGAAAGAAGCAGAGCTTGAGCTTGGCCGTCCGATTGCGACAAAAGAAAACTATTTGATCGACTCGGAAAAGAAAAAGAAGTTAGAACAAAGAAAGGGGAGATAAGAGCTTATGCCAAAGAATACAGATGTTGATGCCTGGCTGGCGCGAGAAACTAAAGACATTCGTAGAGCATTAGAGAATGCTTCGAGGTATTTTGACCGCAAGGATGCCTTAACAGTAAATACGCTGGAAGCTGTTTATGGGCAGGAAACGAGTTTTAGGGCTTTGAAAAGAAATCCAGGGATCAAGGGTGCTGCGGGATGTTTTCAGCTACAAAAGGGTACGGCTGAACGATATCATTTAATAGTATCAAAAGAGAATGACCAGCGTTTTGATATTGACTATGCATCTATTGCCGCTGCCAGATATTTAAAAGACCTTGATAGATCGTTCTCAATGAAAACAATCTTAGGGAAGCAGATAACATTTCCTGTTAAAGATACGGGAGAGCGGAAGAAATTCGTTTTGGCTGCTTACAATGGAGGAGAAGGCGCAATTGCTACGGCTCAATTTCTTGCTGAGCAAGCAGGAAAAGACCCGGCGAATTGGAATGATGTGCAGGGATATTTAGAACAGGCGGGAGCATACAATCCGGGACAGATTCGCAAATATGTTGAGAATGTTCCAAAGAATGAGGCTGAATTTGCGAAAAAGTCTTTGGCAGATAAGAAGGCAAAAGATAAAAAGATCGGCAAGCCAAACGGACATGGATCTAAATGTCACTGGGTTACCATTGACGGGCATCCTGTTTGCATATGCGATTAAGAAATCCGTCTTTTATATTGCTGGGGATTATTGCTCTAGGCGGATGTGCTTCTGACAGGGAAGCGGCCAGGATTTTTGGGAATATGACTTATTATGTCGGGAATCAACATTTTGCTGAGCCTGCGACATTAATCAATTGTGAGTACGGGGCGCCTTTTCTGCATCTTTATTATGATAATAAATTCGTGTATGGTGATTTTAATCATGATGGATTAAAAGACGCAGCCGTTATAACGGTTGAAAATACGGGTGGTAATGCAGATTGGTACATGTTGAATTTCTTAATTAATGATGGAAAGAAGTTTGTGCACAGAGCTTCGCGGGCCTTGGATGACAGGGCCATTATTCATTCGATGTGGCAGAAGGATAATAAAGTCTTCATTGATATGTATGTTCATCAAGAGGGCGATTGTACGGCTGGCCCGACGAAACATGTTAAGAATGTTTATGAGTACACGGGGCCGGATATTTTTGGATTGGAAAAGAATTTATGGAAAGCAGAGGAGCATTATAACCCTCAACGGGGATTTGTTCCGGATGAGACAACAGCCATTAAAATTGCTGATGCTGTTTTAACAGCGACCTATGGAGCAAAAGAGATTAGTAAAGAAAAGCCATTAGATGCTTATTTAGCCAATGATATTTGGACAGTATCAAGTGTCGAGCATGGCCCCGATGAACATTGTTCATACAATAAGTCAGTATTCTCTATTGGTATTCGGCAAGACAATGGATCGATTTTGTCTGTTAGCCGAGAGAAATAGAAGTTATATGGGCACTGATTAAAAAGGGATAACTGAATCGTACTCATTCATCTGATATTTTGACAGATGAATGAATATGATTTTTCATAACTATATGAAAGAAAGCATATTGCATAAAAGAGTATTTTTACAGACCTACGGTTGTCAGATGAACGAATACGACTCCGAGCTGGTCAAGTCTATTCTGATTGACGCTGGATATGTATTCGTGGCGGATGAATTGTTGGCGGATATCGTGATGCTTAATACATGCGCGGTGCGGGAGAATGCTCATCGGAAGGTTTACGGGAATATTCATGAGATTCGGCATCGACGGCAGGGGCGGCCGGTGTTAATTGGCATTTTAGGGTGCATGGCGACGGGATTACGCAAAGAATTGCTGGAAGATAAGAAACTGGCGCTTGATTTTGTGGTGGGCCCGGATAGTTATAAACGGTTACCGAATATTTTAAAGGAGCTTTGCGATCTTTTGCTGCGCTCTTCGGGCACGGCTCAGGATGACGAACATCATCGTGGCTATGATGTTACACTCTCTGAATTTGAAACCTACGCTGATGTTTATCCTACCCGCACCGAGGGCGTGAATGCCTGGGTGGCGGTAATGCGCGGATGTAATAATTTTTGTGCTTTTTGCATTGTGCCTTTTACCCGGGGGCGGGAACGCAGCCGTTCGGTGGATAATATTCGCGCTGAGGTTGAGCGGTTGGCGGCGGAGGGTTTTCAGCAGGTGACCTTGCTTGGGCAGAATGTGAATTCATATTGTCATGACGGCCAGGATTTTGCGACTCTATTGCAAGAGGTAGCGAAGGTTTCGGGGATTCGTCGGATCCGGTTTACTTCGCCTCATCCGAAGGATTTCCCTGATGCTCTGATTAAGGTCATAGCCGAGAACCCTAAGGTGTGCAAACAGATCCATTTGCCGCTTCAGGCCGGGAACGATCGAGTTTTGGATTTGATGGGGCGTGGATATACGGGCCAGGAATTCATTGCGCTGGTGAAAAAGATCCGGCAGGCCTGCCCAACGATCGCGTTAAGTACGGATGTGATCGTTGGTTTTCCGACAGAAACTGATGCTGAATTTGACGATACGGTCACGGTGATGAAGGAAGTTGAGTTTGATTCTGCGTTTATGTTTAAGTATTCGGTGCGCCCCAATACTAAAGCGGCCCGGGAATTAAAGGATGACGTTTCCGAGGAGAAGAAAACCGGGCGTATTGTGCGCCTTAATGAGATGCAAACGGCAATATCGTTAAAAAAGAACAAGATTCTGGTAGGTCAGTGTCAGGAGATTATGATAGAGCAAACAGGAAAATTGAAAGCCGGGTCGGTTTATGGCCGTAATGATGCTAACAAGATTGTCACTCTGGCCAACGGGGATTTCGTTCCGGGTCAGTTTGTCAATGTTCGCATCGTTTGGGCAACACCTCATCAACTGAAGGGCGAAGTTGCCCCAGGCGAAGTTGCCCTTCAGTCTTGAATTCAATCACAAAATCATATATAGTGTTTCAATTATGAAAGCCCAGGAATTATACACAAAACTAAAGAATATCCGTGTCGGCGGCAATGTCTGCCAGTATTCACTGAAGAAGTGTGAAGAGCTGGCGCCGATCGTTAATGAGATTCTGCGCCTTAAAAAAGAGAAGGATGCGGTTGTTCTGGCGCATTCTTATGCCAGCCCCGAGATCGTTTACGGGGTGGCGGATTTTGTCGGTGATTCTTATAAGCTCAGCTGTGATGCTATTAATACGTCGGCCAAGGTCATTGTTTTTGTGGCGGTGCGGTTCATGGGTGAGACCGCGAAGATCTTGAATCCCGGCAAGCAGGTGATTGTGCCGGCCCGTGATCCTGGTTGCACACTGGCTGATTCTATTACGGCGGAAGATGTGCGCAACCTGCGCAAACAGTTTCCTGATCATGCGTTTGTGTGTTATGTGAATACCAGCGTCGAGGTTAAGGCTGAATGTGATGTCTGCGTTACCTCGGCGAATGTTTACGGAATCGTTGAGAAATATCCCAGCGACAAGATCTATTTTCTTCCTGATAAATTTATGGGGATCAATTTAGTTAATGAGATGAAACGCCGCAAGATCCCTAAGGAAGTGCGTTTCTGGTCGGGCAGCTGTTATGTTCACGAAGAGTATACTGGTGAGCAGGTATTCAAGATTCGCTGCGAGTATCCGGATGCCAAGATCGTCAGCCACCCCGAATGCAATGCCGAGGTAGTGGCGAATTCTGATTTTGTCGGCGGGACTGAGCAGATGCTTGAATATATGAGAAAAAGCACGTCCAAACAGTTTTTAATGCTGACAGAATGCGGCTTGTCGTCCCGGCTGCAGTCTGAATTCCCCGATAAAGACCTTGTCGGCAGCTGTACCTTGTGTAAATATATGAAGTCGAACGCTCTGGAGGATGTGTTGGAGGCCTTGAAGGCGCCGCGTCCGTCCCAGATCGTGACGATTGATGAGCCGGTTCGCCTTAAAGCTTTAAAGTCGCTGGAAGCGATGTTCCAGTATTCTTCCAGCGTCAAGCCGGTGGTTGTCAAACCTTCGTGCGAATAACATGACCATTGTTGAAACGCAATATCTCACGGTTGCCAATTCTCCCCATGAGCTCACTCTGCGCAGCGGTGCCCGTTTAGGCCCTGTGACCATTGCCTATGAGACCTATGGCAAACTTAATTCCGCAAAATCCAATGCTATTTTGATCGTTCACGCTTTTACTGGTGACGCCCATGCCGCCTTCTACCATAAAGGCGATGAAAAACCCGGCTGGTGGGATGAGATGATCGGCCCCGGTCGGCCTTTTGACACGGATAAATATTTTGTTATATGTTCCAATGTCCTGGGAAGTTGCCGCGGAACCACGGGACCGGCGTCGATCGATCCTAAAACGGGCAAGCCTTACGGTTTGACATTCCCTGTTGTTACGATCAATGACATGGTCGCGGTTGAGAAAATGCTGGTTGATCATTTGGGCATCAAGAAATTGTTAAGTGTGGCGGGCGGTTCCATGGGCGGGATGCAGGCTGCGGCTTGGACCGTGCTGTTTCCGGACATGATGCATTCGGCGATCATTATTGCCGCGTGTCACCGGCACACGGCTCAACAGATTGCTTTTCACGAGGTCGGGCGTCAGGCGGTGATGGCTGACCCTGACTGGCTTGGCGGCGATTATTACGGGAAGACCATCCCCAAACGGGGACTTGCTGTAGCAAGAATGGTTGGGCATATCACGTATATGAGCGAAGCCTCGATGGAACAGAAATTCGGCCGGCGTTTGGCAAAAAAGGATGTGCTTGGCTATAATTTCTCGAAGGAGTTTGAGGTTGAAGGCTACCTTGAATATCGCGGGCAGAGTTTTGTGGAAAGGTTCGACGCGAACAGCTATTTGTATTTAACGAAGGCCATGGATTATTTTGACCTGACAGAGGGCGACCGCAAACTGAGCGAGGTCTTCAGTCATGTTGCGGCGGATATTCTGATCATCAGTTTTACTTCTGACTGGCTGTATCCTTCTTATCAGTCGCAGGCCATGGTAAGGGCCATGAAGGCTAATGATGTGGAAGTTTCTTACGTTGAGCTGACGTCGGATTATGGTCATGATGCGTTTCTGGTGGAGATGGATGAGCAGTCAAAAGCAGTTTCAAACTACCTGGCAAAAGTTTATCGGGAGCGGGCATCATGATACCGATCGACTACGCGATCATTGCGGATATTATCACTCCCGGCGCTAAGGTTCTTGACCTTGGTTGCGGCGATGGGGATCTGCTGGTCTTGTTAAAAGAGAAGAAAAAATGCCGTGGGACAGGGATCGAGATCGACAGTAAAGCGGTTGTTAGATGCCTGGAGCGCGGCGTGTCGGTGGCGCAGGGGAATATTTGCGGCGATCTGGGCGTTTATGAAGATTTGCGGTTCGATTATGTTATTTTGAATGAAAGTTTGCAGCAGGTATTGAATATCGAACAGGCGCTCGATGAGGCGTTAAGGGTGGGGAAAAGAGTTATCGTTGGAGTGCCGAATTTTTGCCAGTGGAAAGCGCGCTGGCAGGTTTTTTTTAAGGGCGAGATGCCGGTAACCAAGCGGCTGCCTTTTAAATGGTACAATACGCCGAACTTGCGTTTCTTGAGTTTAAAAGATTTTCGTGATTTTTGTTCTGCCAAGGACATCACGATCGAGCGGACGCGTTATCTGGCCAACGGGAAAGAAGTTTTTGCATTCTCGAACCTGCTGGCTGATTCCGGGATCTTCGTTTTGTACCGTCCGACGCAGCATTTGTAGCCTTTTCAGACAGTCATCTGGTGTCAATCCTCAAAACAAGGGAACATATGAGTCAAAACAGATTTGATTATGTGATTATCGGTGCAGGTATTATCGGCCTTTCGATTGCCAAGACAATTAAAGAAGAAAAGTCGTCCGCGTCGGTGCTCATTCTAGAGAAAGAAGCTGATATCGGTGCGCATTCATCCGGACGTAACAGCGGCGTTTTGCACGGCGGTTTTTATTATACGGCTAACAGTCTTAAGGCCCGATTTACTGTTGACGGCAATCGTCTGATGAAGGATTTCTGCCGGCGAAACGGCATCGCATTTAATGATTGCGGCAAGCTGGTCGTGGCCATGGATGAGAAAGAGCTCGAGCAGTTATACGAGCTGGAGCGCCGTGGAACACGAAATGGTTCTAATGTCCGATTAATTGATACGGCCGAGGCGAAAGAGATGGAGCCTGCTGTTTTTACGTATAAGAAAGCCCTTTACTCGCCGGATACGGCTAGTTTGGATCCAAAGGAAGTTTTGGCGGTTCTTAAGAAAGATTTGACGGCCCAGGGCGTCCAGTTCTGGTTTGGGGCTAAGTACCTTAGCCATCGGGACAATGTCGTCCTTTCTTCTAAAGGTGAGGCTCTGGCGGGTAAAGTGATCAATTGCGCCGGTCTTTATGCAGATAAGGTTGCCCAGGATTTTGGTTTTGGAAACAAATATACCATGATCCCATTTAAGGGATTGTATTTGAAATACGCCAAGAACAAGATTGATGTGCGGATGAATATTTACCCGGTCCCGAATTTAAAGAACCCGTTTTTGGGTGTCCATTATACCAAGACCGTTGACGGGACAATTAAGATCGGCCCCACAGCGATCCCCGCGTTCTGGCGTGAGAATTACACCTTGCGTGAAGGTTTTAACCTTGGGGAACTCCTTGAGGCCGGGATGTATGAAGCTAAACTTTTTACCACCAATGCCTTTGGATTCCGTGATCTTGCTTTTGAAGAGATGGCGAAATACAATCGTGATCATTTTATCAACCTGGCGGTTAAGATGGTACCGGTCGATCCTAAAGGTTTCGGAGAGTTTACTCGTCCCGGCATCAGGGCACAACTGCTGGATAAAACGACGTCCCTGCTGGTTCAGGATTTTGTCGTCGAGGCAGACAAGGATTCGGTGCATGTCCTTAATGCCGTTTCGCCGGCTTTTACGTGCGCTTTCCCGTTCGCCCAGTTTCTCTGGCGCGAATATATTTCGAAATGATCTGCATTTTTCCGACGATTTAGCTATTGACGGGAGCTAAATTAAGTTATATATTAACTTAATTAATTTTGGTTCGATCCGTCATTAAACAAGGAGATAGACATGGACCACAAGATCACCATCCAGCCAACGCCCAACCCGAATGCTTTGAAGTTTGTGGTGAATGCGGTGGTTAAAAGCAAAGACAGTG
The DNA here is from genome assembly GCA_002753745.1 of Candidatus Omnitrophota bacterium. Classification (GTDB taxonomy): domain Bacteria; phylum Omnitrophota; class Gorgyraeia; order Zapsychrales; family Fredricksoniimonadaceae. The sequence goes on from PEAR01000037.1 coordinate 18,167, forward strand.
CTGTTTATAAGAAGGGAGCTGCAACGGATTGTAATCCGCTGGCGGCGTTTCTTTTGGCTTTGCCCAACGTGACTGAAGTATATTTTGCCAATCATTTTATTACCGTTACCCAGGATGGCTCGGCCGATTGGGATGCGCTTGAGGTTAAAGTCAAAGACATTATATCGGCGAATATTGCCGCTCACAATCCCGATTTTGATACATCTTTGCCGGTCAAGTCAGCATCCGGCATCAGTGGGGACCTGGCCAAGATCGAGCAGATCCTGGATGCTAATATTCGCCCGGCTCTCCAGCGCGATGGCGGCGACCTTCAGGTGGTCAGCCTTGACGGCAAGATATTAACGATCGATTACCAGGGCGCTTGCGGATGCTGTCCTCATG
>PEAR01000240.1 GCA_002753745.1 Candidatus Omnitrophota bacterium
ATAACCGGCGGCGATCGAGGAGAGAATGTGCTTGCGCAGTTCGCTTTCGTCGGCCAGTTTTGATTCTACCGGCTCGGGCGAGGCCAAAATAAAACGTTCAAAAAGCGCGTTCTGGTCGGCAAGGCTTTTGGCGATGAGCACGGCTTCACCGCGGTCATCGTATTGCGGACGTCCGGCGCGGCCGGCGCATTGTTTGTATTCCGAGGCCGGGATAAAGACCTGACCGGCACTGGCTGAATACCTCTTGGCGTCCCGCACGATCACGCGCCGGGCGGGGAGGTTCACGCCCGCCGCGAGGGTAGGCGTGGAACAAATGGTTTTGATCAGGCCCGTCTTGAAATTTTCTTCCACCAGCTCCCGCTGGTTTGGCGTCAGCCCCGCGTGGTGAAAGGCGACCCCGTGGATCAGCGCTTCAGATAATTTTTTGCAGACCTTGGTAGAACTTAACGACGGCGCGGCCTCTTTTGAAATTTTGGCCAGCGCCAGGCGTTCATCGGGGGTCAGCAGGTCTTCAACCCAGGGGCAGAGCTCGCGGGCCACCGCTTGTGTCGAGCGGCGGGAGTTCACAAAGACCAGCGCCTGGCCTTTGCCGCGCAGGGTATCCATCACCAGCTTTTGCACATCATCCGGCGCGTCTTCCTTGATGATGCGGATATTGCCGCTTTCATAGGTCAGGCGGTCATTGTAATAAACACCTTCATAGAGCGGGATCGCGCGCCATTTGGTTTCAACGGCCACCGCTCCCAGCCAGCCGGCCAGTTCATCCACATTGGCGATCGTCGCCGAAAGCCCCAGGACATGCATGTTGGGGTTAAGGATCCGCATCCGGGTGGCCAGCACTTCGAGCGTCGGGCCCCGGGAGGCGTCATTCATGGTATGGATCTCGTCGAGGATCAACACCGAAAGGTTCTGGATCAGCCACTCTGTCCGTGAGCGCAGGAGCGAATCAACTTTTTCCGCCGTCGCGATCAGGATCGGATAATCTTTTAATGACTGGCTGGGACTGTCATGGTCGCCGATCGCCATGCCGACCTTGATGCCGAGCGGCGCGTACTTTACAGTAAACTCACGATATTTCTCCGCGGCCAGCGCTTTCAAGGGCGCGATGTAGAGGCAGCGGGCGCCAGGGTTGTTGATGATCGCGTTAAGCATCGCCAGTTCCGCCATCAGCGTTTTACCCGAAGCTGTGGGAACCGATAAGACCATGCTTTTGCCGTCCAAAAGCCCGGCCTTGACCGCCATTTCCTGCGGCGGGTGCAGGGTGGTTATTCCCGACGCCGTCAGCGCTGCAATGTATTCCGGAGGAAAATTGTATTTATTTAGTACTTCGATAAAATTCATTGTTTGTTCTGCAGATAGTGGTCAACAGTCCGTTTGATACCTTCTTCAAGCGTCACCGTGGGTTTCCAGCCCAGCATCGTCCTGGCCTTGGTGATATCCGCCCAGGTGGCCATGATGTCGGCTTTGTGAAAAGGTTTGTGGATAACACGGGCTTTTTTCCCGAGATATTTTTCGACCAAAGCGATCATATAATTCAGCTTGTACGGGTCGTCACTGCCGAGATTGAATACTTCAAAACCAACCGGTTTTAGTGCCTTAATGGTGCCGCGGGCGATGTCTTCTACATAAGTGAAATCGCGTGATTGGGTGCCATCGCCAAAGACTTCGACAGGCTTGCCGGCATCGATATTTCTGGTAAAAATATCGACCGACATGTCCGGCCGGCCGGCCGGGCCGTATACCGTGAAATAGCGGACGATCGACACATCGATCCCGTACAGTTTGTGCCAGGAGAAACAGGCGGCTTCTGCGCCTTTTTTACTGGCCGCGTAAGGGGAGATGGGCGTATTGACCGCCAGCGTTTCCTTGAACGGCATTTTCTGCCCGGCGTAGAGTGAAGACGTTGAGGCCAGGATAAATTTCCTGACTTTGAATTCGCGGCAGCACTCCAGAAGGTTGACCGTGCCCAGGACATTGGTTGTAAAATAAATGTGCGGGTGATCCATGCTGTAACGGACGCCCGCCCGGGCGGCCAGATTGATAACGGCCTTGAATTTGTATTGTTCAAACAGTTTTTTTAGCGCCGGTAGATGTTCAATATCCACCGGATAGAACTTGAAATTTTTAAAGGATTTAATAAGAGGTTTTATCCTGGCCTGTTTTACGGCCGGGGAGTAGTAATCATTAAGATTATCAATCCCGACAACTGTATGCCCTGCCTTCAGGAGCAATTCTGCTGTTTTACTGCCGATAAAACCGGCCGCGCCGGTCAGTAGGTAATGTGCCATGCGGGCATTGTAATGGAGCAGGAAGCTGACGTCAAGGTTGACAAAGCCTGTTTTCTGAAGACAATAGGGATGCTATTTAACATTAATGACACGGAGGTTTTTCATGGAAGTCCCATTGGAACTCGTTTTAAGAAATGTTGAAAACAAGGATGAGATCGAAGCGGTGGTTTACGAGAAGCTTGAGAAACTTGAGCAAGTTTGCGACCATGTGATCAGCT
>PEAR01000038.1 GCA_002753745.1 Candidatus Omnitrophota bacterium
TTCGTTCATCATCCGGATCGCTTCCAGCTTAAACTCCTTTGAATGCTTTCCCATTGGACACCTCCATAGATATTGTCTATGTTTTTAGGTGTCCGTCAAATCCGGACTAGGTCACTACTCACGCTTTCTTTTCTCGATTTAATCTCGCCAGTACAATCCCTAATGCATTTCTTAATGATTTATAATCAAGACCAAAAACAAGATTCAAATCATTACAGCATATGTTGTAACATGCCAAGCAAGGATTCTGAATAATCTTTACCCATGCCGTCTTAAATCCTGCACTTAAAACATTTATAGAATGGCTTTTCCCGGAAAGGACAATACAAGGATACATCGATCCATCCGGCTCAATATGACAAGAAAATCTTTTTACATAACAACGCCGGCGTACCATTGAAAAGTTATTGCCATTTTCATCAACTTTAATAATATCATAGGAAAATGGCCAAGAGAGATACGATTCATACGCATGACGAGAAAAGAACACAGGACGACCTTGTTTCTTATAGTCTAAAATCTTTCCTACAACCACTTTTAACTCATCATCTCCCAACCCAATATCTTTAACTGGAGAATCTTTGACTCTACACAAGCTAAATTGAGCTTGAAATTTGTATTTTTCAGCCAGATCAAGAATAGATCCGATATCCATGGAATTATTTTTAGTTATAACAGTATGTGTATGAAAAGGTATCTTTTGCTCATGCAAAAAAATTATTGCGTCTAATACCCTCGGATACATCCCTTGTCCACGATTAAGATCATTTGCCTGACCAATACCATCAAAACTAATTGCCAGCGAATCTATCAGTTTTAACAAGTGAACCTTATGACGAACCAAAAGCCCATTAGTACTCAAATGACACAATATCCCTTTTGCGCGTATTTTATCTACAATCACATCAAGATCGTCCCTCAATAAAGCTTCGCCTCCATTTAACGATATATATTTAGTCCCTGCCGCAGACATCTCGTCAATTAAATGGAGTATATCATTGGTAGACATATCAGGTTCTTTTCGATCATAAAAATGCCCATAGCAATAAATACACCTCATATTACAACGGTGGGTAACGCACAACGTTACAAGAATAGGGATGTTCTTGGCAAAAAGATGCGCAAAAATTATTGCAAAGAAGTACTTTAAATACTTAAACATACGTCTCCGACAGAATATTAGAAAGCTCTAAACCTAATCATTCCAAGAAATTTGCAAATCATATCAACGTTTACAACACCACTTGATCGGAAAAATTCTCGAAATAATTGCCGCCAATGATACTTAATAAAAGTCAAATATAAATCTTTTTGCCATAAAGAAACGTCGGACGGTTTAAAATCTGACGTATGCAGCATTGGTGAAAACATTTCTACCCGACATGCATTTTCCGAATCGGTATTTACAATCCAGCCTTGCTTTTTACATTCGTCGTACAACTCAGTTTGTGGATAAGGCGTGTAAATCCCAACCGTAATTAAAGTAAGCGGCAATTTAGAAATCAAATCCCGGCTCATGTTAATGTCTTCTTTCGTCTCCCCAGGAGCCCCAACCATAAAATAGCCTATTGTGGGAATCCCTTCACGATAAAACCAGTCAACAACATCAATAATTTTCTTTAAAGAAAGGCCTTTACGGTAGATCGTATTGCGCACGCGATCGCTGCCGGACTCTATTGCAAGACATACACTTGTACAACCACTTTTCTTCAATAAAGCCACAAGATCTCGATCAATAGTTTTAATGCTTAAGCCGTTATGGAAGTTGTATTTTATTTCAAGTTTGCGGTCAATAATCCCCTGGCAGATAGCTTTGGCACGTTTTAAATCAATGCTAAAATTATCATCAACAAAATAAAATCGTCGAACATTAAATTTAGTAACAAGATACTGTATTTCCTCCAAAACATTTTCAGCTGAACGAGCACGCCATCTTTTCCCGTGGGTTATATACATATTGCAAAAAGTACAACTAAAAGGACAACTTCTTGACGAAAGAATCGGCAAACAGGGTGATGACAACTCAAAAATATTCTTTTGCAAACGAAAATATCTGCTCAAATCCGCCAAATGCCACGCAGGAAAGGGTAAACTATCCAGATTATCTATATAAAGATTCTTAGAATTAGTTCGAAATCCATCCGATTCACGCCAAGATATGCCATCCACTTCCCTGCACGCATCATTAAATGACTTGCCATGCTGCAGTCCATCGGCCAAAAGTGCAAAACTCTTCTCTCCTTCTCCTAAAATAATGGCGTCAACAGCAGAAGTTGTCTGTAAACATTCTTCCCAGGCATAAGTTGGGAACAAGCCGCCAACAATAACCGGAACTTTTGGAAACAATTCTTTTAATTGGATCGCCATTTTCTTGACAAATGGCCATCGCGCTGTGAACGAACAACTTATCCCTGCAAGATCAAAAGACTGGCCTTTAAGAAAAATATCAACTTCTTCAGAAGATAACCCGTAACGATACACATTACCAATCTTCAGAATAGGGCCCAATGAAGCATCGAATACTTGAACATCATGCCCCCTACTTTCCAAATAGGATGCCAAATAATACAACGCCATCGATGGAGCTCTGGAGTCGAACTCACTGCTATGTGAATACTGAGGGTAAAGAAGTAATATTCTAATATGTCCTTTCGACCAAGATCACCAGTTGTTGGATTCACTTAATGATCATTATCATCCTGCATCGGCACAAATGGCAGTCCTTGCACATTATACGGAGACGGTGTGTATTCATTTGACGTGCCATCATAAATAATTTTATAGAAATTACGTCCTTTGTAACTAAACACTAGCTTGAAATATTTATAAAAAAGAGCATCCTCAAAGATTGGGGTATAATACGGATTGTAATCCTTATAAGGGATCGGAGCTACAGAAAGATAGTGAATTCCTAAAACCTGCAAATCTTCCATAATCTTCTTAATATCTTTCTGATAAATAACACTTCCTAGTGCGTGTCTTGCCGTCATTTTTCGAGTTGTATACATATGAAACCGCACCGGAACAATCAGAACAGTATCTTCATCATTAACATATTGTCTAATTAGCATTGCATAGTCGAAATTGTCCGATTCTGATAATGAAATTTGACCGTCATTAAGCATATCACGATTGACCATTCCTAAAAACTCATAAGGAGTAACAAAACCAAAGAAAATTTTTGAGGCAAGATTAACATCATTCCAAGAATCCCAATATTTATACTTAAAAATGTCTTCAAAGAATGATTTTCGGACTATTAGGCCAATGTCCGAACACGTGGAAAATGAAAAAACAGCTGTTAGTCCAATAAGTGTGCACACAATGTATTTTTGATAATGGCATTTGGTTAATAATAATTTCTTGAGAAGTGAAAAGAAAGATACACAACAAGCAAAAAGAATTAGCAAGAAAAGAAAATAATAGTAGTAATGAGACCGGTACGTCATTGTAAAAAAACAAATAAAAACAGAAAAAGAAAGAACGATAAAAGAAAGTTTAGTCGTATTCAGAAAACCTTTTAAAAAAAGAACTAAATAAAAAGGCCATAAAGTTAAGTAATTCATTAAACGATAAAAAGCATCACCTACAGAATTTGAACCTTCCAACTTAGTCAGATGAGAAGCTTCATAGAAATGATGAATGTAATGATTACTAAGATAGTGCCAACGTTGATTATTCGCATTAAATCTATCAATAAAATGACCTGCCCACCCGGAAACAAAGCCTGGAGGAATAAAAGAGCCAACCTCCATTATAAGCTTTCCATCGAATAAAATTGTAGGAACAGTAAGCAGAAGAGCAGCAACACTTCCTTGTCTAATTAAACGAGGTCTCTCAATAACCGGCGTTTTAACAAAATTATAAAGCATAATAAACAGATAAAAAACTATTACACCCGTAAACAAAATATACTGAGCCATTAAAAGGCCCAAAAATAACGGCGTCAGAATAAAAAGCCGTTGGTGCGATGCATATCGAAGGGAATACATAGCTAGCATCAGGAAAGCAAGTATGGCTATATGAAATTTTCCAAAACTTAATGATTGCACGAACAAATTCGATGAACTCAAAAGTATAAAAGCAATATAAGGAAGCGTGTACTTAAACCCAAAAATATGGCGCAAAGTTAATGAAATTGCAGCTAAGAATATAAGAAGGTAAACAAAAGAAAGTAGCAAAACACCAGGATCACCAATAAATACTTTTAACAAAGTTCTTAAAACGTCCAGCATTTGCGACATTATGCCAGTAGTAGAATTCTGGATAGGCGTTATAAATGAATGCGTCCGAACATAATCGTTAAGATTCGGCCAATATGAATTCGCAACATCGGCACTGCCATCCATATATGTAATAGGCATAAAGCAATATAAAAAATTGTAAAACAGCATTACAGCAAACACAACAAAGGGCAATATCATCCATGGTTTTTTTATTAGAGAAAACGACAAATTAATGCAGCCTTCTTTAAAGTCATGCACAAGAACTTTAGGATCAACCAGAGCAAATGCTGTCAAGGCAAGAATCCCGAATATAACAGGAGCCGTTAACAATCGACACATGCCTAACACAAAAAAGACACCGGTAAGAATGATCACCCCAACAGAAATATTCATCATGGATCGTTCACCGGGTGTAGTGAAAACAATGCTATACCAATTAAAAAACCTGTCCCCGATTCCCCAGCAAATGCTTACAAAGAAAAGTACAAATAATAATGCACTCAAATGTTTAAGAAACAGGATTGGATCCCACGACATTGAGCGAGGCTTTTCTTGGCTAAACACCTGCGAAATGGTTTGCCCATCAATATGTAACATTCCTTGAATAAGAGTGATCGGTTTATTTTTGTCACTTAAAACAGCAACCATATAATTCATTTTCGATTGATCTTTGAGAACAAAAAGACCTGATTCGGAATCAAAGACAAGATTATTCAATGAAAGATTCAACGGATGATCCTTGCTGAACCAGCGAACAGGAGTAAAAATATTTAGATTTATACCCGGACCTTTTGACTGATGATAAATTGCAACCGGACATACAACAAAACTTTCAACATAGTGCGCTGTATAAATGTTTGAATTGCCGGTATTTGTGTACGTAATGTTAATGTCTTCAAGCGACGGCATGGGCCCGTATCCAGGGTCCCAATCAAAAATAAATGTATACCATCCACAAGTAAAAATCTTCCGATCATTAAATGAGTTGGGGAAATATGGATATAAGAAATTTTTAAACGATCTTAACTGCGGAAACGAATCTTCTCCAGAGAACCATTGCGGATAATTAAGCAGATGCCAACCATTAAAACGTTCATGCCTCTTTCTAGAAAAATTTTGTACTATAACACCAGATGGCGCGTATACATCAAGTGCTAAATATGAATGTCCATTAATATCTTTAACATATTGCCAATTTACAGCTGAGTTGTTAATTAACTCGCCGTGATAAGAACAAACATAAGCTGTCAACAAACTAAACACTAAACAAAAAAATAATCGCGAAACACAAAATTTTGATTGCATTAGACGTTTTCTCGGCAGAGCTGCTAGGAAATCAACAAACTTATGTGGCTATTGTTTACTATAAAAAATAACTCTTCGCAAATATCGAATCAATGTCATTTCTGGCGCGAATTGATACCAATGCCTTATAAGTTTGAACCGTTCGAAATGGCTTGTGGGAGAAATAAAAAATTTAAGAAAATTTCGCAATAACGGGTTTCCGATACTGTTAATTGCGTTACCAGAGGCATTGGCCAGCAAGCTCATATAAGTTATGTTCCCAATATATTCTCTTTGTTGGGGCGTATACCAAGGGAGCTTCTGCCCGGTAAGATCGTAATCATCCGACAACCAATCAACCCAATCTTCGAGACGCTCCGGCGGCTTTAATCCATGCTTAATGGCGAGGTCATACAAAGGCGTCTGGGGCAAAGCCGTATACGCGCCGATTAATTCAAACTGCGCCTGGGGGTTTTCTTTTCTTAATTGGACAAAAAGATCAATAGTCTGGTTAATATCGTCAAACGTCTCCGTAGGAAACCCGACAATTAACGCATAAACAGGCGTAATCCCATGACTTTTGGCTTTTAAATTGGCTTTTAACGTATCTGCTCGACAAATCCCTTTATTCATTAATTTGAGAATACGGTCAGATCCTGATTCAGCGCCAAGTTTCAACGTATCAGCGCCGCTCCGTTTAATAATTTCTATCAAGTCCCGACTGGAACGATTAAAAACATCGACCCGCGTTCCTGAAGAATACCAACGCAATTTAATTCCACTGTTTATAATCCCCTCACAAATGCCGTTTACCCGTTCTGGAGAAATATAAAATTCATCATCTCGAATCCATATGCTGTCAAGTTTAAACCTGCGCACTGGCTCAAGAATATTCTCTAAAGACTTTCTTACCGACATTGCTCTCCAGCGGCGCTGCCGTAAGCTTGCACTTGAACAAAAACCACATAAAAATGGACAGCCTCGAGAAGTTTGCCCGATATCCATGCTGCGAAACGTATTCTTTAAATAAAAATCCCGATGAATATACTTTTCAATATCCAGGAGTTCCCAAGGTGTAGGCAATAAATTCTCAACATCCAGCAGCGGCCTTGATGGTGTCTTAATAACAGCACCAGCATCCTTGAATACAATTCCTTGAACATCTTTCAATAAGCGATGGCCCGCGATTGCATCAACCAATTCAACGAAAGTATCATCGCCTTCGCCAACAACAACAATATCAACATCTTCACTATTAACGGTCTGTTCAGGAAGACTGGACGGATGGGCTCCACCCCACACAATAGGAACTCTCCCATTTGTAAACTCCCTGACGATCTTTGCTGCTTGAAGTGCAAAGAATATTTGAGTGCCTGTCATGGATGAAATTCCAACACAAACAGGATTCTTTTTTAAACTTTCAATTAAATTACTGCGCCAAAAAGTATCAACACGCTGATCGATGATTCTAACCTTATAACCCTTGTGTAATAATGGAGCTGCCAGTGCCAACAGCCCGTGTGGTGGAGCAATCGTAGCCCCCAGGTCAACGCCCGTCTTAGGGTAAAACAAAATAACATCAACATCAGCTAACATGAGGGGAACCATTCCTTGATTTATACCAGGTCATTGTTCGATGAATCCCTTGATCAATTCCCACTGAAGGAGAAAAACCAAGCATAACCTTAGCTTTTGACGTATCGACCATGCGCACAGGGATCATGGTTGGCTTTGATTGATCGTAAACAATACAAGGATGAATGCTGTTTTCAATAGTCATCATCCGGAATAATAAATCCCTAACAGAATAACCAATGCCACTCCCTATATTAAAAACATCAAATCCCTGAACCTTCTCCATCGATATCATCATTGCGTCAACAAAATCACCGACGTAGACTAAATCCCGAACATCATTACCCGTCCCCCAAACAACAAGTGGATCCTGATGCTCAACAACCTTGCGCACAAGAGCCGCAAACACATGGGACGTTTGCGGCTCAAAATCATCATGCTCCCCATAAATATTTGTGGGCCTTAAAACAATTGTCGTCATGGATGGTTTAATTTTCTCTCCATAAATGCGGCATAAAATCTCGCTATAACGTTTCATCCAACCGACATAAAAATATTTCTCATAAGGATCTCCCTGCATCATTTCCGACTCAAGTACCGGACGATCTCCAGTATCAGGATAACCGGTCGAACTGCTAATCCATAAAAATTTCTGCACTCCGGCCTGATACGCAGTTTCTAATAATTGGGCATTCATTACAATATTGGGTGTTACATGAACGAGAGGTGTCCGCTCAATCACGGCCGCACCAGAAGTACTGGCCGCGCAATGAAATACAAAGTCAACCCCGGCAACTACACGTCGGCAATCAGAAATCATCGTTAAATCGGCGCGTACATATTCAATCCTTGGATCGGCAATATCAAGATCGCGCTGATGAAGCACAGCTCGAACATTAACATTCTCGTCAACTAAGCGCTTCAACAAATTTCGACCAATAAAACCGGCCGCTCCAGTCAGCAAAACTTTTTTTCCAGAAAAAAATGACATCCTAATAATCCCAAGTAAAGAATTCTTTAACAATCATAGTAAGTTCAGCCAAACCATTCCTCAACGGTTGCATTTTACGCACTCCCCCAATCCGAGCTGGTTCGTCACCCGGGAGCTCTCCGATCTTTAGATGCTTACGTGCCGCACGTGCCAACAATTGAGTCCCCCAGGAGACAGTAGACGTATCAATTTTAAGTCGTTCGACAATATCAGACCGCATCCCTCTATACATAACAAGGGAATCTGTTACATGTAAACCAAAAAGCAAATTTATGATCGTTGTAAACATCCAATTACCAAAAGCTGTCACAATATCATCGTCATAACTTTTGGCGCCATTAAGGTAGCGGGAAACAATAACAATATCTAAGCCATCTTTCATTCTTTTAACAACATCTGGAATCCTTTCCGGTAAAGAATTGCCATCAGGACTAAAAATAACGACAATGTCGCCAGTAGCTTTAGACATAGATTCCAGAAACGCCACCCCGGCACCCGGCTTACTCTGCTGAAAAATATAATATCCATGTTCATTGGCGTACTCGACTGTTCCATCGGTAGAACCACCGTCAACAATAATAAGCTGATCGTACCACTCTTTCTTAATTTGCGGCATGATCGCGCGCATGCCATCTATCTCATTTAAAGTAAATAGAATCAACGTAACCGTTTCATTCTTCTTAACATACTCATTGCAACAATCCTTCATGCATTCCTTTCTAAATCATGCTTTTACTTTGCCCGCCATCTACGGGAATTGATGCACCGTTTACTAAAGACGCCTGTTCACTGCATAAAAAAGCAACAACGCTGGACACCTCTTCAGGCGAACCTAAACGCCCTAACGGCAATTCACGAGAAATAAAATCCGCCATCTCACGAGGGTTCTCTTTTTGCGTCTTTTCCCATCCGGTCGAAGGGATCATGATGGCTCCAGGCGCCACGCTGTTAAAAGTAATACCCTCTTTGACTAAATAATCCTTTTTAGCCATGGCTTTCATAAAACTCGTCATCGCGCTTTTGGCCATACAAAACCACGGCCTGCCGCCGCTTTCCCTGCCAAAAATGGATGTGATGGCAATAACCCGGCCCCATTTCTGACGCCGCATCAAGGGCAACGCCCGTGTCGTAAAACGTATCGACGATAAAACATTCTTTTCATAAACCTCAACCCAAACTCGCTCTGCAGTCTCCTCAACAATATCACTTCCCCAACGCCCGCCTCCGCCAACATTATTAACCAGAATATGAACAGCGCCCCAACGTTCCAAAACCAAACGCATGACACGATCTACATCGCTTTCTAAAGTAACATCAGCTTCGATAGCTAAATAGTCAATTCCTGTACGTTTTAACTCTTCATCCATTGCCAACACTCGCTCTTTTGTACGCGAACAAACAGCGACTTTACAACCCTCAGCGGCCAGGGCAAGCGCAATGGCTTTGCCAATACCATGCGTTCCACCCGTCACGATTGCACATTTTCCTTTAATTTTTAGATCCATAGCTCTCCTGTAATATTTTTAGGTACTACCCAACCGCTCTTGCACGGAGCGAGCGACCCCATGCGAATCCAACCCGTAGTGAATTAATAAATCTTCACGTCCAGCAACAGTAAAACAAAACTCATGCGGTAACGCCAACCGTAATAAAGGTATTGTAATCTTCTGGTCAGCCCAAAGCTCGGCTACTGCCCCGCCAAGTCCGCCGACACAGGAATGTTCCTCCAGTGTCACCAGCAATGGCATACCGGCGACTAACGTCATTAACTTCGCGCTATCTAATGGATGAATACGTAACAAATCTATAACTTGTACAGATATCGAAGCTGAACTTAATATCTTGGCTGCTGACATAGCACAATGCGTCATCACGCCTGTAGAGATGATAGAAACATCTCGCCCGGTACGCAATTCTGTCATCGCTGCAAGAGTAGATGTTTCACCGGGAGCATAGAAATCCGGAAGCTCTCCCCGCTCAATTCTTATATAACTCGGACATTTACTGGAATATGCCAACCGTACAGCTGATTGAGTTGACACTGTATCACAAGGCCCCAGAACCTGGAGATTCGGCAAGGCCCTCATTACGGCAATATCATGAACGGAGTGATGTGTTGGCCCGTCTCCTCCATACATTAAGCCTGTTCCAATACCAATAATAACAACAGGAAGATTCATACAACAAAGATCGATCTTAATCTGTTCATAACAACGCAACGTTACAAAAGGAGCGATGCTATATACAAAAACTTTTTTACCCTCTAACGCCAAACCGGCAGCCACGCTGATCATCACCTGTTCACTGATACCAACATTTAGGTATTGTAACGGAAGGTCTTTCTTAAAACGCTGTAGACTGAAAGCCCCCATATCTGCCGTTAAGAAAATGACATCAGGATCATTCTTCGCCAGGTTATAGATCTCATCAAAGCAAGCATCCCTTAAATCAGCCATACACCCATTGCCCTGTTTATTAAACAATCAATAAAGTTTCACCGAGCTCTTGTCTCGCGCCATCTAATTGCGCACCTTTAGGAACTCCATGGTGCCAGGAAGGACTCCCTTCCATAAAAGAAACACCTTTACCTTTAACTGTTCTGGCAATAATCATTAGCGGCCTGTTGTTCATATCTCGAGCTTTTAAAGATTCAAAGATCGTCAAAAGATCGACAATATTATGCCCATCGACTTCAATCACATCCCAACCAAAGGCCCGCCACTTCGCTGTTAATGGCTCAACAGAAGAACAATCTGCCAATATATCCGTTGAACAAACACCGTTGGCATCTACAATGCCGATCAAGTGCCCAAGCCCACGATGCGCCGCAAACAAGGCCGCTTCCCAAACCGATCCCTCACAACACTCACCGTCCCCCAATAGAGCAAGGGTAAAGAATGGTAACCCATCCAATTTAGCTCTTAATGCCATCCCACAGGCGATCCCAAGACCATGCCCCAATGAACCTGTGTCTGCTTCAATCCCTGGCACCCGACGATCAGGATGACCTGCAAGAATGCCGCCACCTTTCTGATAACATCCTAACTCGCTCTTTGAAATAAAACCAAGATCAGCCAAGATAACATACAAAGCTTCGCAACAATGGCCTTTACTCAATATAAATCGATCCCGTTCAAACCACCTGGCGTTAGTAACATCAAAACGCAAGAAAGGAGCATAATAAAGAATTGTCAGAATATCAATACAGGAAAACGCGCCCCCGATATGACCTTTATTAGCGGCCACGATCATTTCCAAGGTATTACGCCTTACAAAACGTGCCTTCTCACTCAAGATTTTAATGGTGTCAGACATTGCCGTCCTTCCTAAACGATGACGCCCTTAAGTTCTTAAAAACTCTTTTAATTACCCCCTCGAGCTTAGTGGTGGATCTTCCTCGAATCGCATTAGCAATAAAACGAGCTAGCCTCACCGGATGCGTAACAAACATAACACAATAAAAACTGGCCATAAAAAAAATCCTCATAAAACCAAGTACTCGAGGATTAAAGTTATCCGACCAGGAAACCGAACGACTTAAATCAGCATAACCAAACAAGGAAAAAAAGAAAGCATCATCTAATTTAATCCTCTTTTGTTCAAGTAGATCATAAAAAAGCTTTGAACCGGGGTAAGGCACAAACGGGAAAACATTTACTTCATGCATCCCTTGAACAGCCAATGTCATTAAAAGTACATACGAGCGCCACAAATCCATCCATTTTTCATCAGGCAACCCTATGACAATATTGGTGCTGACATTCATTCCAACCGAGACAGCGGCCCTAACAACTCGGGCCATTCTCCTGGGATCGTTACGTTTATTAACACTCTCGAGGACTTTCTTTGAACCAGACTCAATGGCCACATCAAGCTCTCGACATCCAGCTTTAAACATTAGCGAAAGTAACTCTTTATCCAACGCTTCAGTCCGTAGTGTTGGTAACTGCCAGGTAAATTTTAAATTACGATCCAATATCCCCTTACAGAAAGACTGCATTTCTGTCGCTGAAACAACAGCGGTTAAATCGGAAAAAACAAAATTGTCAGCTTTAAAGGTGTCAACGTATCCCTCAATTTCATCTAATAATTTGCTGGCACTCCGCTCAACCCATTGATGACCCCACATCCTGGCGTTCGAGCAAAACGTGCACTGATACGGACAGCCGCGTGTTGCAATAACGGGAATTGTACGACCTCGCGACAGATGATAGTTTAATCCCCTGGACAAATAGTTTTCCAAAGGAATAAGATCCCAGGCTGGCGGCTGAATCTTATCAACGTTACAAATCCTTGGTAAACGAGCAGTCCTTAAGAATCCGGCACCATCTACTTTACGTGCCACAATACTCGGCACACGATCAAGGCTGAGCCCAGAAGACAATGCATCAAGAAAAGCAACAGCTGAACATTCGCCCTCACCAAGAATACAATAATCAAGATCCAGGCAATCCTCCAAACAAAACTCAGGCAAAGCCGTCACATGCTCGCCACCAGCAAAAATAACGGATTCCGAAGCAATCTTCGCTACATAAGAGATTAACCGTCGATGGAAAGGCCAGTCTTGCGAAAACATACATGCAAACCCGATCACATCGGAGCTTTTAAGTCGATTTCTTAAATCGTCAAACGACAACCCGTACTGAACAAAACGATCGTCAATCACTTCCAAACGATCAATCCCTTCAGCACACATATCAATAACATCTACCTCATGACCTGCAGCACGTAATGCCGACGCAACATACAATATACCGAGAAAGGGAACAAGCTGCGCCCCCATCAAACCGGTACCGTACACAGGTGGTCGAATCAATGAAACCTTCATACATTACACTTTCAGGTCATCCGTGCTGCAACAACTGCCATCTTTATTCTTCTTGTAAATTGAATGATCCCACATCTTGTCGATCGCGGGCTTCAACCCCTCGCGCACAACATTTCCAAAAGAATTTGGAAAAGCGACACAAATCTGTATATCCCCATATGGAGAAATGTTGATCATCTTTCCGCTTAAAGCCTGGCAAACCTTTTTCCCATTAACAACAGAGAATGCGCCTTCAACAAAAACAAATGACGGGTCGATCGCTTTTATAACAACAGCCTTTTCCTGCTCGCTGAGTTCGACTTCCTTTTTCTTAACCCATTCACCGGAAATAATAGGAAATAATACCCGAACAGCTGTCGCTTTAACCTCACGAGCTAACCGTATCAATTCAGTAAAAGGACTATTATCCATTTCACCTGGAAGGAATCCCTGTATTCTCTTCCGTGTTACATACGTAGAAAAAATACATGGAATACGCGCGTCCTTACATAACGAGAATGCATTAACCGCCTTCTCGTAAATTCCTTTCACCCCCCGCAACTGATCGTGTTCTTCATCAGAAGTGCTGTCAATACTGATATTGATACAGCTGATTCCTGCCGTTGAAAGCGACTGCATCATGGCTCGATCCAGAAGCAAAGCATTTGTGGTCACCGAAGAATATATTCCTAAATTCTCGGCATACCGAACTAAATCAACAATATCACTTCGCAATAGCGGTTCTCCTCCGAAGAAGTCAACCTTTGGAATGCCCAATGCTACGGCTTGACGCAAAATACTTTTTATCTCATCAGAGGTCATTTCAGGCTTCTTCCCCGCCTGTTCAAAATAATTTGAAACTGAACAATGCTTACAACGGCACTGACAACGGTATGTAACCGAGAGTTCAATAAGCCAGGGAATTCTATGCCCCAAAAATGTCGTTCTGACCCAATATGAAAGCATCACCCAGGCTTTCCTTAAAGTCATTCGAGGTAAACCGACTTTTGCATATAAAAACAAACCGTTAAGCATCCGACTTAAATCATTCATAGGATCTCCATTCGAACTTTTGGTCAATACGTGCCATGATACGCACTAATCGCAGAAATATTTACTTTGTCATCGGCCTCACTGATACGTCGTAAAACACAAGCAATACAAAAGAAATGCCCTTCTGAACATGAAATACGTGAAAACTCTTCCCGATGACAATCAATACAGGAAACTTTTCTTTTAAGAATCTTTACAGCCATAGAGTTTCCGCATAAGAAACAAGGAGCTGCATGCAAGCGGCAAGGTGGAAGATTCCTTGCACCAAGAAAATTCCTAAGAATAAACCCGAAAGGAACAGGTAATGCTCTCTTGGTCAAAAGCAATTTACCGCTCTGAATCGCCGATAACACATCTTTAGTATCGTCCGTTAAGACTTCTATTCGACTCTGTCCGATGAAATCCAATGCTGTGGTGTCAGAAGAAGAAACACTCACTCGCTTTGATGACCAGGCTTTAAATCCTGCCAAAAGATTAAAGAAAAAAGCTGCTCCGATCATCCCGTTATAACTCTCAACTAAATCAACAGGCAATTCATACGCCAGTTCCCCTATTCCCATAGGGAGAAATGGATGAACAGCAACCGCCAAACCTCCTTGATCATGAATCTGACGTATTGTCTCTTTTGGCGATAAGAAGTCGGCGATCTTCCTGGTAATCCCAAGAGCCCCGATATGTCCCTTAGAAGACCAGATTTCCTGCCCAACAATAATCAGAAATTGTGGCAATTTCTTTCGCAACCAAAAAGCATGAGAAATATTGGCAAAATTGGTCACCGCGATTCCGTCCAACCCGCGAATTCTTAAGGCAACCTCAAGGCTCTTTTCATCCATATAGACCCGTCCGAAAGACTCCGTATGGACATGCAGATCTAATTTAAACCCCACAAGAAACCTTTCCGCATTTAGAGGGATGATGCATAAAAGAACGCCCCATTTCCCAAACGATCCTGGGGTAGAAACGAGGGCTAAAAAGCACTGCATTTGTCATCGGGATCCCCCAATGGCAGTTGCAGCGCTTTTTGACAATATCCTTCTGAAAATCTTGCATTCTTTGAGACCTGAGGACGGCTTGAAGATCATATTGATTCTCTCTTAGATTGCCAACAGAATGCCATAAAGGCTCGCAAGGAAACACTTCCCCCGTTTCACCCACCGCAACAACTCCTCGGCCAGCACGGCAATACCGATACATTTCTTTCGTCCTTAAAGCTTCTTTCAGAAAATCATTCTTAAGAACTCGCAATGCCTGAGTGAACAGTGAGTGAAAATCTGTTGCACCTGATGTTATGCTAGTATTCCTGATTGAATCGCAAAACTCGAAATATTTATTCCAATCAATATTTAAAGCTTCTTGTGTTGCCGCTGTCCCATGGGCCACGGAGAAAACCAGACGATCCAGACCAGACATATCTTTTTTGATGTAGTTAAGTAATTCAGGCATATAATCCTGATTGTAGGAAGAATACACAACACAAGCTTTCAAACGCAAGTTAGAGAACTTTTTTCTGAGTTTTAGCAGTTCAGTATAGGTTGAATTCATTCGAATAAAACTACCTTTAAGCTGACGAATATCATCGTGAACTGCCTGCGGACCATCAATAGAAAGCTGAATATCAACGGTCATTCGTCTGCAGTTCCTGGCAATTATTTCGACCTGGCGTAAAACACTATCCGTGAAGTACCCGTTGGTTGGCAGGTCAAGAACAAGAGGCGTACAATGTTCGTAAATAACTGACACAATGTTGTGCAAATCAGCCCGCAAAAAAGGCTCGCCACCTGAAATACCCAAGACATTAACCGGTCCAAGTTTACGAGCGATAGCTGCATATTCATCGACTGACAGTTCATCTTTTGCTGAATTTGCATCCATTTTACGCGCATAAAAACACATCTTGCAATGAGCATTGCATCGCGCAGTTACAAAAAAAACAACATAGGAAGGCCGGCCAAATGACCTGACGAACTGTGATGCCAGATATATCAAGAGCCACCACCCGTTCCCAATCGCTGCGGAGCCTGTTGCCGAGTCAATCTAAGCAAAAGTCCTATAGGAATAAATTTCACCAACAAATAAATGAATTTATTATATAAACCAGGAATTACTCGAACTTTATTAAATGCAAGACCAGCCAGTCCCGCCTCAGCGACAACCTCAGGCTTCATTGCCTTGTCCCAATCCGCAGTCTTGCAATCTGTGGCACGATACAAGAAACGCGAAAATGTTTTTCCCGGGTAAACCCCGGTAACGTGGATACCTTTAAAACGCAATTCTTCATGTAAGGCCTCCGTAAACCCAGCAATAAAGCATTTTGTGGCCCCATAAACACCCGAACCTGGTGTTGGGAAAAAGGAAGCGATAGACCCAACGTTTAATATGCCCCCACTGGAACGTTTAACCATATCTGCAAGAAATTCATGACACAAAAGCACAACAGCATCAATATTGACAGCCATCATTGTCTCAAGCGCAGCGATATCAGCCTGAACAAAATCAGACATATTACCCAAACCGGCATTATTTATTAAAAGATCAAAGTGATACCTAGAGCGTAACTCTTTAATAAAAGGGATTACATCATGACGGGAGGACAAATCGACACAAAAACCTTCCGCTCTAAAAGCGCGCCCAACCGACTCGACAGCCTGAGGATCTCTACCACAAAAAACCACTTGAGCCCCCCACCCAGCGAGTAAACGGACCATCTCGAGACCAATTCCCGATGTCCCGCCGGTAACCAGAACCCTCTTGTTTTTATACCATTCCGAATAATGAGGATTACGCATAATAAACTAATTTCGAGAAATAATTATTTGCCATTTGCAAAAGTCAAGAAAACCATAAATAAATATTAAAAGAATTCTTTATTTAACAAAACTATATCTTCGAAAAAAATAATTTATTGCATTAACAGAATTAGTTGATGCTTGAAAACTGTTTCTTGCCTTTAATAAATTACACTCTAAATCTTTATATTCAAGGCCTCGGGCAATTATTAAAGCCATTTCAATGGCTTTAGGAAATGTCGGATCTTTCTCAACAGCTGTCAACGCATCGGCCAATGCCCGCATAGGCTGTCTCTTATTTAGCCAAAGCTGCGCTCTGTTAATATAAGGGAGATTGTAATTTGGATCTATTCTAATCGCCATATTATATTTTTCCATGGCCACATTATCCTGATGAAGTTCCTGATAGATCACACCCCAATTATAGTAAAAACTAACAGACGGCACCTTTGACATTTCTAAACGCTTATCAAAACATTTTAATGCCTTAACAAATTGCTTAAACGAGGCATACGCTAATCCAGCGTCCTCATATAACTCTGCATTAAATGGTTCCTGTGCAAGCGCAAATTGAAAAGACCGCAAGGCAGCAACTTTTCTGGCTGCTTCGATCTTAAAATCAAAGGAACTGCCAAAAACTTTCCTCATCTTAACTGAGGATGTTTCTTGAATCCTGGCAACAAACTCAATAAAAGAAGATCGAGAAGGAAGAAAATAATCATCAGCGTAAAGCGACTGTCCTTTCATATCGAATGCAAATGTCGATGCGTTGACCCTAGCCGTAGCATTCCAAATTGAAAAAGAATCTTTCCAATCATAAACTCTTTGAAAAGAAAGGACCGAACACAAAACAACAAGTGCTAAAGAAACAAAGATAGCGATACGATTACTTAAAACCAGGGCGCGATCAATCATGACCCCGATAACAAAACAAAAACATAGGCTAGGAAGATACATAAACCTGTCAGCAACAGCCGTAAGATCATAAACATCCATTCTCCATAGGAAAAAGACAGTCGCAATATAAAATAACGCAGCAAAACGAAACAACTTCCAATGAAAATTTTTAATAAACAGCAGCAAAAACAAGAAAAGAGTAATGAGACCGCGACAGATATCAGGGTACCAAAAAACTAGTCTTGAAGGATAACCGTAAATCAATGATAAATGTTGCGGCCAACAAAATTTCTCTAAATAAAAGCTGGCGCTCCAAACCCATATCAGTGGTGATGTAGACCATGAAAAATGAACCCCGCGAGCGTTCATTATATATGTAACAAACGCAACCGGTTCAACTACCAAAAAAAACGGAATCTTGTCGAAAACTAAAAGCCAAGTAAAGCGGCGCGAACGTAACATAACCAATAAACACAGCATTAATAGAAG
>PEAR01000039.1 GCA_002753745.1 Candidatus Omnitrophota bacterium
AGGTTGTTGTGTATCAGGATATCCAGGGGAGGGCGACCGATGAACTGACGCTTTCCGGCAAGTTCCAGTATTCGCAAACGAAGAACAGGGCGCTCAACAAGGTGGAGGCGCAGTATAAAGAGGTTATGCTCGGGATGGCATTTCGACCTGTTGATAATGACCGCCTGAACCTTTTCGGCAAATATACCTACAAGGAAAACCAGGGACCGTCGGGGCAGCTAAATGTCAGCGATATCGAACAGACAAAAATGCAGGTCCTTTCCGCTGAAGGGGCGTATGATTTGACGGATGATTGGCAGATCGTCGAGAAAATGGCATTCAGGATCATGGAAGAGAAAGTGGCTGGTTTTGATTTTGCCACAACTCATACCTGGTTACTGGTCAACCGGGCCAATTATCGTCTTAATCAGGATTGGAAAATAGGGGCGGAATACCGCACGCTGGCGGTGCAGGAAGCGAAAGACCGTAAGAGCGGGTTTTTGCTGGAGGCCGTTCACAGCTTGAATGATAATGTCGAGCTCGGCGTAGGATATAATTTCACGGATTTTGTGGATGATCTGACGAATTTAGGGTATACGGTCGCCGGCCCCTATGTGCGCATGACCGGTAAACTTTATGACCGCACGCCGGAAGAGCGGGCCCGCGCACGGCAGAAATGGCTTGACCGCCGTATTGAGAAGTATGCCTGGAAGATGGTCAATGACGAGTTCACGCGTAAGGACAGTGCGGTTGTCCTTGAGCTTAACCAGATGTACCAGATGGCCCAGGTCGCCAATGATCTTGGCCGCTACGAGGAATCCCGTCAGATCTACAAGGACGTTCTTCTGGCCACACAGATGATGTTTGAAGAAGCAGCTAATTTTGTCCGCAAGCATATTTCATTTGAAGAGAAGCTTTATAATGCGTTCCAGCGTGCCAGGGAGTATTACGATAAAGGTGAACTTTGGCAGGCCAAGAAACTTTGGGAGAAAATTGTGGAAGAAGCGGAACGCTCTATGTTACAATGACGAAAATAAATAGTATATTATTTCTATTATAAGGGCTAAACGACGATCACCTCTTCAATGAAGAAAACTGCCACTTTATTATTTGCCCTGCTTTCATTCGCTGCATATACGGCTGTCGAGACTTCCGCTCAGGTTCTCGCCGATGGGCAACCTTCTCTTCTCCAGGACGATAAGCCTTCGGTAATGACCAGCAATTCTGTTTCGTCAGTTCCTGATAGCCAACCGGCTGTCCTTAAAGAAGATAGAGCCCAGTCGAATTATGTGTATGATTTGAAGGTCCTTATCCAGAAGTCCCGCGAAAATATCAAGAACGTTAATGAAAAGATCAAAGAACAGGCCGTGCAGAAGCGCAATCAGCAGCGCGAAGAAAAGGCCCGTGAATATTTTCTTCAGGCCCAAAAGCTGGCAGAGGAAGGCCGTCTTGAGGAATCCCGCGAGTTATACGATAAAGCCATCCGCATTACTGAACATCCGGAAATGAAATACTATATTAAGGAAAGCGAGCATCGCACCAAGGTTCAGGAGGCTGCGTTGTCTCGGCAGGAAGGTGAACAGCAACGCCGGATGGGTGAAGAGGAAAAAGGCGCTTTTGAACGTGTGGAGAACATGTATCAGGGGGCGGTTTCGCTTTATAAGCAGCAGCGATTTAAGGAGGCTAAGGAAGAATTTCAGACGGTTGAGGAAGTTTTCCCGGATTACAAAGCGGTCCGCAGTTATCTGCAGATCATTGAACAGGATATCGTCCAATCAGAACGCCAATCGATCAAGGACCAGCGCAAAGAGATTGACAATCAGCAGAAAGAAGCCGAGATCGCACGCTTGCGTGAAAAAGAGCTGTGGCGCAAGGAGATTGATCGAAAAGAAGAAGATCGAAAGAAGAAATTAGCCGGCCAGGCTCAGGGTGTTTACGATGATGCGATCAAGTTATATCAGGATCGCAAGTACATGGCGGCCAAAGAAAAATTTCAGGAAGTTGAATGGGTTGTTCCTGATTTTAAGGCCACGCGTTCTTATTTGCAGCGGATCGAGCATGATATAGAGACGGATAAGTCCCGCATTACCCAAGAGCGTGAAAAGACTGTAGAGAAACAGCGTTGGGAAGAGACCCTGGCCCAGAAAAAGGCCGAAGAAGACCGCAAGAAGGCCATGGATATTCGTGAGCACGAAAAGCTTGATCAGAAGAAAGACCAGGCTGAATTCGTGTATCAGTCGGCGATCGCTTTATTCAATAAAGACCAGATGGCTCAGGCCAGGGACAAATTTGATGAGGTTGAGAGCATCTATCCTGATTACAAATCCACCCGTGATTATCAGAAGCGTATTAATGATTTGACCAAGACAGCCAAAGAGCGGGAAGAAGAATTACGTAAAGCTGCGAACGAAAAAAAGATTTGGGAAGAGGCGGCGAATAAACGCAAGGAAGAGAAAGAGAATTTCCAGAAGTTAACGGAAGAGGCCGATTCTTTCTATAATGAAGCATTTGATTATTATAAGATGGGCCGGCTGATCGAGGCCAAGGAGAAATTCCTTGAGGTAGACAAACGTGTCCCGGATTACAAAACCACCCGCAGCTATCTTAAAAAGATTGATGATGATATTGCGGCAATGGTGACAGCCCACCGTAAAGGTGATGAGCTTGCGACTCAGAAAGAAGACCTGGCCAGGTTAAAAGAAGTTCGGGATAAAGCTGACCTTTCCTATAATGAAGCGATCGTTGCTTACGATAACAAGGAATATGCTGCAGCCAAAGCCAAGTTCCGGGAGACTGAAGCAATCTATCCTAATTATAAAAAAGCGGCTTCATATTTGTCGCGCATTGATGATGATATCAAGGCTCAGGCGGAGATGGTTGAACGTCAGGCCCGGGAGAAAAAAGCAGAAGATGTTTTTGTCCAGGCCGCAGCGCTCTACGACAGCGAGCAGTATGAAGAAGCCAAGAGCAAGTTTGTTGAGGTTGTTTCGATCATCCCAGACCATAAAAAGACGTCATATTATCTCGAGCGGATTGATGATGATATTATCCGTAAAAAAGAGAAGAATATTCACGCGGCCCGTGAGCGTCAGGCTCAGATGCTTTATAACCAGGCCACGGCTCTTTACCAATCTACGGAATTTGAACAGGCTAAAGTTAAATTTCTTGAGCTAGAGACTGTTGTTCCGAGTTATCAGGATACACCGAAATATTTGGCAAATATTGATGGTGATATCCAGCGCAAGAAGCTAGAGACAGACCAGAGGATCAAGGCTGAGCAGGCGGATGAGGTTTATAAGCAGGCATTGGCATTGTATCAGGCAGGTGATTTTGAGTCTGCTAAGGAAAAATTTGTTCGCGTTGAAGTTATTTATCCGGATTATAAAGACACGTCGAAATTTCTTGCCACGATCGATGGGGATATCCAGCGCAAGAATCGTGAGGCTGACCTGAAAAGGAAATCGGATGAGGCTGAGCCGCTTTATGTGCAGGCGGTAGATCTTTACAAAGCGCAACAATTTGGCGAATCAAAAATGAAATTGCTACAGGTTCAAGTGGCTTGTCCTAATTATAAGGACACGGCCCGCTACCTTTCTCGCGTAGATGAAGATATTCGTTTGCTGGAAGAACGGCTGGCCAAAGAGGATAAAGAACGCAGGGCCGAGGCTTTGTATACGGAAGCCCTTAAGAAGTATTCCGAGAGGAATTTTGAAGAGGCAAAAAAGAAATTTCTTGAAGTTATGACATTGGTGCCGGCGTACCGTAATGTCAAGAATTACCTCGGGCATATCGATAATGATATTCGCGATGAGCTCGCTCGTGTTTCCCGTCAACTGCATGAAGAGCAGGCAGAGAAACCATACGCCAAGGCCGTGGAAGATTATCATGCCGGAAACTTTGAGGCGGCCAAGAATGGGTTCACCGATGTTGTTAAGGTCCTGCCGGATTACAAAAAGGCGAAGTCCTACCTGGCGCGGATCGATTCAGATATTCGTCAACAGCAGAAAGAACGGTCCCGCGAACGTTCGACCAATGCTGAATTAGCTTATCAGGAGGCCGTAGCGCTTTATACCAAAGGAGATATCCTTAAGGCCTATCAAAAATTTGGTGAAGTTGAGTCTCTTTATCCTGATTTCAAGATTACGCATAAGTACCTTGCCCAGGCTAAAGAAGCCTTAGCCGGAAAAGGTGTTGTTCTGCCCGGGTCGACCAATGTGGTCCCTGAAGTCGTGGCGAAACCCTCAGCGGCTGTTCCGTCTTCATCCCAGCAGGGGATATCTGATGACGCTATTCTCGAGCTTTATAAAGCAGCTGTAAATTTTTACAAAGACAAACAGCTGCCCCAGGCCAGGGAGAAATTCGAGGAAGTCCAGCGTTTGCATCCCAATTATCGTTCTGTCGGGAAATATCTTGATGCCATCAATGTTGTTTTGCCAAAGCCCGTTATTGAGGCTCCGGCGCCGGTTCTACAGGTCACGACAGAAGCTCCTGTGCCAGCAATCCCTGCGCCGGGCATTGTCCAGAAAGATTTGCCCAGTCTTGAGACTTATGAGCGTACGGTTGCCGCTGCTGAACCGTTATATTCTTCTGCGGTCGATCTTTATAAGTCCGGGAAATTTGATGAGGCGCTTGTTAAGTTCCAGCAGGTTAAGCTTATTTCAAAAGATTATAAATCCACGCAGGAGTATTTATTATTGATTGCAAAGAGCCGTGGGGAGAAGGTTCCTGCCGAGGCAAAGCAGGAACTGGCCCGCGAGTCCAAAACGATCGAGGAGCTTTCTCAGCGTTCCGGTGAGCTTTATCGTCAGATCCGAGCGCTGGCTGATGATAAGGACATGGCTGGCGCGGCCAAGACATTTGCCAAGGTTGACAAGATTCTTGAGAATCTCGAGATGGAAAAGAAACGGCTGGCCCAGGAGATTGAGCGCCAGGAGAAAGAGTCGCGTTTGGCTGCCGAACGCGCCAAAGCGCTGGAGGAAGAACAGCGCAATGCTGAAAAGCTCGCTTCAGCCCGTCGTGAAGCGTTAAAGCAGAAGCAGGAAGATAAAAAAGAAGAAGAGGCCAAGGCTCGTGAGGCGGCCAATCTTAAAGAACAAAACGATCTTAAGCGTCAAGAGCGTGAACGTATCGGTCAGGCCAGGGAGCAGGAAAGAGATCTTAATCTCAAAGCTGGGGTTTTTTATCAGCAGGGGCTGGGAGCTCTGAAAGAAAAGAACTATCCGCTGGCCAAAGAACGCTTTAACGATGCCCGTAAACTTTGGCCTGAATTCAAAGACACCGGTCGGTTACTGCTTGACATAGATCGTGCAGAAGGCGAGCAGAAATTGCTGGAAGAGGAAGACAAGGATCACGCTCGTGCGGCCGCCTTGGCAGAAAAAGCAAATGCCGTAAATATGGAAGCACTGGCATTGTCTAATAATAAAGATTTTGCAGGGTTACAGCAGAAATTTGATGAATTGAGCTCTGTTCTTAAGGAGATCCAGATCCTTAAAGGGCGTATGATAAGCCGCCGAGAAGGCTTTCGTGTTGAATGGGAAAATAAATTGGCGGCTTTGAAAAATAAAGCTTCATCGGGGAAGCCGGTCAAAGGCATGAAAGAGATTATCGAGGGGCGTACGGTGCGTCAGCAGGCCGAGGCGATTTATAAGGAAGGGCAGGATCTTTATAATGTCGGGCAGTATGCTGAAGCCCGGGTGAAGTTCCGTGACTCGTTTGCCGTTGATCCGTCGTTCAAGGCGGCTTATACCTTTGCTCAGCGCGTCGACCGCTTATTTGAACAGAAGGATTATGAGGATCAGAAAGCCCGCAACAAGAAGGAAGGCCGCGGTTTTGAAAGCAAGCAGGAAGGAACCGAAGCTGCGCTGATTGATAAAACGCCCGCGACTCCGGATCCGGTGCGGGCGAAGCAAGTTGAAGACGAAGGGCTTAATCTTTATAAAACAAAGCGTTTTAAAGAAGCGCGCATAAAATTCGAGGAATTGGCAAAAGTTGGTGATGCTCGTCAGCATGATAAGGCGGTGCGGTATTTTGGATTAATTGAGACAGCGTTGGAGAAAGAGCAACAGGCGACTGAAGCCGAAAGACGCAAAGAGGAAGAGCGTTATCTTGAGGCAAAACGCGCCGAGATACGTCTGAGTTGGGAAAAAGACAAGAATGCACAGGCGCAACAGATTTCAGAGGCGGCGTCATTAAGCCAGCACAGCCAGGAGATCACGGTCGAACGCCAGATTCTGCTAAGATCGATTGAACAGGAGAATAATGCTGAACGTAAAAGAATGTTAATGGCCAAGATCCATCAGCAGGATCTTGATGAGAGAAAAGCTGTTGCTGTTCATGCGCAGGTCAGACAGGTTGCGGCTAATCAGGGAGTTTGGATGGAAGGTGCCCCTTTGCCGGTAGCAGGCAAGCCTGATGAAATTAAAAGGCCTCCACTTCCTGCTTCTGCGGCACATGCCAATTCGATACCGGCGAAGCAAGTGAAACCTGCGGCGGTTAAACAGGAAAAACCTCTTCCTGTTAAGACAGAGAAACCTGTGTCCGTGAATGACGTTAAGCCATCGCCTGTTGCGGAGGCTTCCCCGGTCCCTGTTAAGGAAGAAAAGCAGCCGGCTCCCTTGAAAGAAGAAAAACCGGCAGTTATTGCTCAGGTTACGGCTGTTCCTACAGATGTTAAGGTTGAGAGAGATTCTCGTCAGAAAATGCAGGTTAAGAATCCTAAAAGAAAACCGCTGGTGGTCGCGACAGATAATCGCGAAGACCAGAAGTTTCAGGAGCTGATCGCTCAACAGCGGGTCATTCAGGAAAGGGATGAGCATCGCAAGAAAATTGCCGAGGAACGCCAGCGTCAAGCCCAGGAGCTTGAAAAGATGCGTTTTGAAGAGAAAAAGCGCCGGGCTGAAGAAGCCTTGATTCGCCGGAACCAGAAAGAAGTAGCCTTGTCGATCAATGTCGCCGCTCGCGCCCAGAAAGCCGGCACTGAGACCAAGGTCAGGAAAGATGCGCCCATGCCTAAAGAGATTAAAACGGCTCAGGTTGAGCAAGTTAACATATCGGCGAAGGAGCTGACCCCGCAGCCGGCTGCGCCTGAAAAAACAGTTGAGTCTGATCATAAGGATGTTCTGCAGGCAGCGGCCAATGAAGAGCGGCGTCTTCTTGAAGAACAGCGTGCGGCTATTGCCCGTGATTTTGAACAGGGTGTCGAGCGTCTTTACGTCGAAGCTCAGGCTTTATACAAGAAAAGGGTTTACGACGAGGCTCGTGCGGATTTTGAACAGGTTGATGAACTTATCAAAGGCTATAAGAAAACCGCTCAATATTTGAAGCAGCTTGAAAAGGAGATCCCTGTCGTTTCTACAAACCCGCAATCCATCATTGTTATCCCATCATCTTCCAAATCTAATGATCAGCAACAAGCTGTAAGTCATGTGCTTGATAATGCTGAGGCGGGTAGTGCACGATGAGCCGTGGCTGCTGAAACCGGGGGTGATCGATGCGATTTCTTTTTAATTGTTTTTTCTGGATCGCGCTGGCTGTGTTTTGCTGGGCAGTCTATCTGCACGCACCATTGGGTTCGCGTTTTATCGGGACCATCTTTAAAATTTCCGGTATGGATAAGACAGAGGCCACCGTTGGAAATCAGCGGATTCATGGTCGGGAAATTCGTGAAGGCGCGGCGCAAAAAGCCGGACAGGTTTTGGGCAGGCTTGAATCAAGCAGGGAGCGCGCGTTGAAGCAGCAGGCGGACCTTCGCGAAAGTATTCAGGATCAGAACAACGCTGATAATATCCAGGAAGTTCAGGCACCTGCGGCTGGTGTGGCCACGTTGCCTTCGAGGCTCGAAGATAATTCCTGGCAAACATTGCGTGATAGTCCGAAGCTGGACCGGATTCGTGACACGTCTGTCGTTGACAAAGTTTCTGCAGATGCTTCGTCCTCTGCTGCTGCCGCGGCGGATTCAGTACGTCGAGCGCACGAGTTGCAGGCGACTGCCTCCGACCGGCAAAAAGCGATCCCTGTTCAAAAGAACAATAACGAGGCAATTGTTGCACGTCTGGACGCCATGGAGGAAAAGACGACAGAGGGGCAGGCCAGGTTTGAGTCGCAACAGGAGCGGATGAAATTACAAAAAGAGCGTTTCGACGCCCAGGCTGCGAAGTCGCGGGATTAACAGGAGAGTTTTGGGTATGAAGATTTTCAAGATTGTCATCATTGGAGTTGTTGTTTTGTTTTTTATTTCTGTTGCAGGAGTATGGATATTTCTCAGTACGCTCGATGTAAACCGCTACATTCCTGATGTTGCCAAGGTGGTTTTCCAGTCAACGGGTCGCGACCTGAAGGTGGGGCATGCCGGGCTTACGCTGTCGTTAACGAAAGGGGTGGCTCTTGAATTAAAAGACGTGAGCCTTTCTGATGACAAGAGATTCTCAGACAAGCTTTTTTTAAGGATCGGCCGGCTGGTTTTGGCAATGGATGTGAAGGCGGCTTTGATCGATAAAAGTATCGTTGTTCCGGAGGTGATCGTTGTCGATCCTGAAGTCATGATCATTCGTGCGAAAGACGGTAGTATTAATGTGTCTTCCATGCAACCTCAGGCGGCTTCGTCTGCAGTAAATACTGTGGGAGGGGGGGCGGTTGGGTCTTCTTCAGCGGCGGTTTCACCGGTGGCTACATTGCCGGTTTTGCTGGTCAAGAAGATTGAGGTGACAAATGCGGTTGTTCATTATATAGACCGTACGTTTGAACCGAATGTTTCGGCAGATGCCAGCAAGATCATGTTCAACGTTAATAATTTTTCTTTGACGGCACCCTTTGATTTTTCTCTCGGGGCGGTTGTTTTCTCATCTGAGCCAGACGTTAATGTCACTGGCCGTGCGGCCCTTGACATGACGAACTTCGGGGCCCGTCTGGATGCAGTTAAAGTTCTTGTTACGGCTGATCATATTCAGGCTATTGAGCTCAATAACGCTTTGCCGATGATAAAAGCGGCTGGCTTTAAGCAGGCTAGTGGTACGATAAACCTTGAGATTACAAAGGCGCTCGTCAGTGCTAAAGGTCTTGAGGCTCTCGATGCGCAAGCTACGGTCGGTCTTAAAGATCTAATCCTCGACGGAGGGAATATTCTTTCTGCCGGTCTGAACAGTATCCCATTGCCGGGTATGACTGAAACGGTATTGGCGGATCTGCCTGTTGAAACTCAGGCTGATATGAAGAGTGGAATCACGGCTGTGGATCGACTTGACGTATCAGTAAAAGCAGATAAGGACGTCATCACACTCACAAGCGCAGAGTTGTCGACACGGGATCTGGCGGTTTCAACCAGCGGCAGGATCATGTTGGCGGGAGCCCCTGAAATGGGGCTTGATCTTTCGGGTAAACTTTTGATAGCGCCGAAAGTAACCGACGCTTTAGTGAATAAGGTTCCTGAACTTAGCGGCTTAAAAAGTGATGACGGGAGGATCGACTTACCGTTTGCTGTCGCCGGAACAGTAATAAAGCCGAAGGTTGTTCCCGACGCGAAATATTTGACAAAAAAGCTGCTGATCAGCAGCGGGAAAAAAGAGCTGCAAAAAGCTCTTGGTGATCCTGCTGTAGGAAAAGCGGTTGATCAGCTCTTTAATACTTTCTTTAAAGGTAAATAGCGGTTTGTTGATGTTTTGTTTGTTTTATTAATATTTTTTCTTGTCATAGACGAGTAAAATGGATATACTATTTCGATTTTAGTTCGAAAGGTTTTTATGTTACAACAAGACGGACAGCGCAGGCATTCACGCGTACGGGACGATATTCCGGTCAGCTGGTATATTGACCGGTTAGGGATTTCATCCCGTGGTATTTTGCGCAATATCAGTGTGTCAGGAGCTCTGCTGGAAACAAAAGTTTTGGTTTCCGTCGAGCCAGGGATGCTTGTAACGTTGAAGTCAATTGAGGCGCAGGAGTCGATTTTTGTCCCGCCTTTGGCCAGGCTTGTCTGGGGGAAAGCCGCGCGGGAGGGGAAGGGGTATTTTTTTTACGGGCTTGAGTTTAAAGAGCCATCCGGCGACTACACCAGGTCTATTGGGCTTCGTGTGGAAGATAAGATGAATAGTTCGATGTTTGGCCTTGGGTCGGGCATAGCGGATACCTCCGGCAGGTTGAGTTAGCACGATAACTCTAATGCTTGTTTTGCTGCCTGGCGATGGTAACAAGCTTTTTTATGGCTTTTGGGAATTAGGGAATTTAAGGATAAATTTTTAAGGAGTCTTATGTCAGAAGAAGTGATCAAGAACAACAAAATAAGGTTAACTTTATGGGGGGTAGCGGCGGTTCTTTCTGTTGCCAGTTTTGTTTTATTCGTTCTCAATTACCAGACTCTTCAACAGGCAACGGTTTCTGCTGAGAAGACCGCTATTAAGCAGTCTTCAAATTTCAGATACTACGTTAATGAATATAAAGAGACTAAAGTTGAACTTGATGAGGCTAATCAGAAGCTGGTTGATCTCACGCAGGAACTTGAGCAGGCCAATAATGATCTGACATTAACGCGCAGCGAGCTTTCTTCTGTTCAGCAGGTTAATGACCAGTTGAAGTCCAGTATCACTGTTCTTGAGCGGTATAAGTCCAGGGCTGCTCAAAAGGGTGAGGCTCTTGAGGAGATGATCGGATCTTTTAAAAAGAAGAATAGAGAGTTGGATTCTGCTTTGCAGGGGGTACGTAAGGAATTAACTGTTTTCCAGCCGGAGATCAATGACGCCAATGAGGGACGTTCCAAGGTGCAGATCTTCAAGCAGCATATTCGCATGGTTAAGCAAAACATGAGGATCCTCCGTCAAAAAGCCTATGAGGTTCATGTGGCGGCTCAGAAAGAACATGATCGTCTTGAAGCATTGTATGGCAATGGCGGTTTTATGGTCAAGGATGGGCAGAGTAAAGCAGTGACGACCTATGGCCAGAAGCGCATCGACATTGATGTGAAGTTCATTAATAAGTAATTTGGTATTATCCTTCCAGTTTAAGTCCCTATTCTTCAAGTCCTGAGCGGGTCTTGGGGATAGGGATTTAACTTGTATAAATAATTATGGTCATTGAGATCAAAGTGATGCCGGGGGCCAAGAAAGACCTCTACATGGAAGATGGTGGTCGGATAAAAGTTTATCTGACGGCGCCACCTTTGGACGGCCGCGCCAATGACGCGCTGATCAGGTTTCTTGCCAGTCATTTTGGTGTTCGTCATGGCGCAATAGAGATAATAAAGGGGTTGAAATCCCGGAACAAAGTAATTAAGATAGAAAAATTATAAACTTGCCTGTTTGCTGTATTTAAGAACGTTGACAAGCCAGGAATTTTATTCAGGAGACGAGAGTATGTTAGAAGAACGCATCAATAAGGATTATATTGAAGCAATGAAGGCCAGGGATCAGGTCCGCTCGTCGACGTTAAGTTATCTGCGCGCGATGGTTAAGCAAGTTAAGGTGGATAGTCGCCTTGAGTTACTGGATGATAACGGAGTAATCGCGGTTGTCAAAAAGCAGATAAAGCAGCGTCAGGATTCGATCGAACAGTTTGAAAAGGGCGGCAGAGCTGACCTGGCGGAGAAGGAAAAGGCCGAGGTTGAGTTGATGAAAGGATACCTCCCTACAGAGATGGGGGAAGAGGAAATAAATGTTATTATTGTCCAGTCGATCACTGAAGCGGGGGCTTCTTCTGTCAAGGATATGGGGAACGTGATGAAGCTGGTGCGTGACAAGGTCGCTGGCCGAGCCGATGGTAAAAAAGTAAGCGATCTGGTCAGAGAAAAACTTTCCGCGCTGTAACCCCGGATTTTTTAAGCTTGTTGCAATATTTGGATTAATGTGTTTTCTATGAAGAAATTACGATTTGGTATTTTTTCGATTATCTTGTTCTCGGCTTTTTTAGTTTTTTTGTGGCTGCCGAGTAAGTATGTTGTTCCAGTTATGATGTATCACAGTATTGATATTGCCAAAACAGATTTTGCCCGCGCAAACACGGTCAGTCCTGAAAACTTTGCCCGGCAAATGCGCTTTCTTAAAGAACATGATTATAAGGTTTTAACGCCCGACGAATATGTCGAGATTACTCGTTCCGGAAGGGAATTCCCCTCTAAGAGCGTTTTGATCACATTTGATGATGGGCTTCTTGATAATTATACTGCCGCGTATCCAATTTTGAAACAATACGGATTTTCTGCTGTAATGTTTATTCCGGTTGCTGATGTTGGGACTGCTCCCGGTCGCTGGGATGTTCCTCAAATGTCATGGGAACAGCTTAAGGAAATGGCGGCGCATGGCATCGCGATCGGCAGTCATACGATCACGCATGCTTATCTTCCGGATATGGGAATGGATGCTGCCCGCCGGGAGATTGCTGATAGTAAGTCAATATTGGAAAATAAGCTTGGTTGCCGGGTAGATTACTTGGCTTACCCGACGGGAGGATTTAGCAAAGCGATCAAGGATCTTGCGGCTAAAGCAGGATATAAAGCGGCGTTTACTACTAATCGAGGCCATGATCGGATGAATCATGATCTTTTTGAGATAAAGCGTATCCGTTTTCAGAATACAGACGGCCCTCTTGTCATGCAGATCAAGCTTTCCGGTTATTATAATTTTTTTCGTCAGTCAAAAAAATCTTATTAAAGGACATTGAATGAGCTCGCGAGATCAATATGAGTTGCAGGATAACGGCAGTTTCGTTATTCGGGATTATCACCAGGCTAAACCATTTTGTAATTTCTTTCCGGGAATTGCAGGCATGTGGGGTGTCCCGATGTGGGTATTTACTACTAATCGCGGCCAGGGGATCGCCAGTTTCGGGATAGAGTCTAAAGATAAGGCTATTCTTGAGTTTCAACCGGCCAATAAAGCTTACCAACTGACCGCGACGCGGGGTTTTCGAACGTTTTTGAAGGTAAAAAGGTCAAGCGGGTTAAAGTTTTACGAGCCATTCCGTTCACCGGCTGCCCAGCCTTTCAAGATCGAGCAGAGAATGATCATTACTTCCCACGACCTTACAATTGAGGAAGAAAATAAGACTCTTGGCCTTAAGGTTACGGTTAATTATTTTACAATGCCGGAAGAGCCTTTTACGGCGCTCGTGCGTCGGGTAAAGATCGATAATCTTTCAAAAGCTCCGGTATCGATCGAGATGTTGGACGGGATTCCGGCCATTACGCCGTTTGGTCAGAATGACTGGGTTATGAAGAATATGTGCCGTACGATCGAGGCCTGGTACAAGGTGCGCAACACAGAAAAAAAGGCGCCATATTTCCAGCTGAGCGTGGAAGCTGCCGATACACCCCAGGTCAAGCATATTAAAGAAGGAAATTTTTATTTTGCTTTTGATCCTCAATCCCGGGCCGGTCAATTGCTTGATCCGGTGGTTGAAGCAGGATTGGTTTTCGGGCAGGCAATGGATTTTATTTGTCCGGAGAATTTCTTTGGTGGAGCCGGTGATTTCCGACTGCCTGCGGTCCAGCAAACAGATAATCGCACGCCTTGCGCGATGACTTTCATGAAGACGTCCTTAAAGTCTGGCGCTGCAAAAGAGATTGTCAGCCTGACCGGGTTTTCACGTAGCATCGAGGAATTGAATGTTAATGTCAGGAAAGTTACCGCTAAAGGCTTCATATCTGAAAAAGCAAAGCGTAACCGTCTGATCATTGAAGAGATCAAGTCAATGTCCTTTACGCATGGCTCATCCGCGGCGTTCAATGCTTATGCGGGGCAGACATTCCTGGATAATGTGATGCGCGGCGGCCTGCCAATCACTCTTGAGACCAGCGAAGGTCCTGCTGTATTTAATGTTTACAGCCGCAAGCACGGCGATCCTGAGCGTGATTATAATTTTTTCCGTCTTTCGCCTACATTCCTTTCCCAGGGAAACGGGAATTACCGCGATGTTAACCAGAATCGCCGCAATGATGTGTGGTTTAATCCCGATCTGAAGGATAATTCCATTATTAATTTTTTCAGTCTTTCTCAAGCTGATGGATACAATCCTCTGGTGGTTTGCGGCATGGCTTTTATCGCCGAGGAAGATGAAAAGATCGATCAATTGCTCGGACGCTGCATAAAATCCGGAGATACTGCCGCGCTGAAGACGTTCTTAAAGAAGGGGTTTATGCCGGGGGATTTATTTGCGTTTATCGCAGATAACGGGATCCGGCTAACAGGGACTCCCAAAGCTCTGTTAATGAGCTTGTTGGGGATTTGCCAGAAATTTGAGACAGCTCAGCACGGGGAAGGGTTCTGGGTTGATCATTGGACATACAATTTTGATCTTGTGGAAAGTTATCTTTCACTTTATCCGGAGAATTTACGCCAGATATTCCTGGAAAACCGTGAATTTTCTTTTTATCACAATGCTGTTTATGTGCGGCCGCGTGATGAGCGCTACGTACTTACGTCACGAGGAGTTCGTCAATATGACTCCCTTCATGAAGGTAAGGAAGATAAAGACATCGGTCATAAGCTACGGATCCGTCATGGCCAGGGGGAAGTTTACCGTACAAATTTGCTGGTCAAGATGTTGTGCCTTATCGCCAATAAGGCGGCGACGTTCGATCCCAGCGGGATCGGGATTGATATGGAGGCGAACAAGCCGGGCTGGTATGATTCGTTGAACGGCTTGCCGGGACTTTTAGGTTCCTCGATTTGCGAGTCGCTCGAACTCAAGCGCCTTGCCCTTTTTGTCAGGAATTCTTTCGATAAGCTTGGTCTCGACGAAAGTATGTCTGTTCAGGTTTTTGAAGAACTGGCTTTATTTGTCGATGAGTTGAACGGGATCTTCGGGGCGACTTTAGGAGATCTTGATTACTGGAAGAAAGCCAATACGATCAAGGAAGAGTATCGTGCCAGGGTCCGGACGGGGATCAGCGGCGTTGAAAAGGGGCTGATGCTCGGTGATATCAGCCGTTTTCTTGATGCTGTTATCGGCAAGGTTGATGCAGGTCTTGAGAAAGCGCGAGCTTCCGGCGGCCGTAACGACGGTCTATTTGCTACTTATTTTTATCACAAGGTTGTCCGGTATGAATCTGTCGAGGGTGTTCTACCGGCAAAAGAGGGCCCGCATGTGCGCCCTATTCAGTTTGAACGGTATGATATGCCGCTTTTCCTGGAAGGGTTTGTTCACGCGTTGCGTTGTGAGGAAGATGCGGTCATTAACCTGGCCTTACATCAGCGTGTAAAGAAAAGTGCGTTATACGATAAGGGACTTGGGATGTACAAGCTTAATGCCGATATCACCAAGGAAACTGAAGAGATCGGACGCACGCGTGTATTCCCTCGTGGGTGGCTGGAGAATGAGTCGATCTGGTTGCACATGGAGTATAAATATTTGATGGAGCTTCTGCGTTGCGGTTTGTATGAGGAATTCTATCAGGCCTTGAAAACGTGTTGTATCCCCTTTATGTCACCGGATAAATATGGCCGCAGTATTCTGGAGAATTCATCGTTCATTGTTTCCAGTGCTCATCCTGACAAAAATATTCATGGCCAGGGATTTGTTGCGCGTTTGTCTGGAAGCACGGCTGAGTTCATTCATTTATGGATGTACATGAACGCCGGGGTCGCGCCGTTCTCCTTGACGGATAAGAATGATATCGAGCTTGCTTTTTGTCCAGCTCTCGCCGGGTGGCTTTTTACCCAGCAGAAAACGTCGGCCGAGTATGTTGTTGGAGGAAAGGCCGTGAGGCTTTCTTTCCCGGCAGGTGTATTTGCGTTTATGTTCATGGGACGGACATTGGTCGTTTATCATAACCCGGCAAGAAAAGATACCTTCGGTGAGAAAAGGGTTCGGATCATCAGGTCTGTGCTTGCGTATTCAGGCAGAAAAAAAATTGTTAATGTTGATGGCTCTGTTATTCCTTCGCCGTTGGCAAATGATGTGCGCGCCGGAAATGTCGCCCGCATCGATATTTACTGGGAGTGATCGATGGCCTTGCGTACGCCCCTTTATCAACAGCATCTTTCTCTTGGCGCTAAAGTCGTCGAATTCGGCGGATGGGATATGCCGCTACAGTATCCCGAGGGTATCCTCAATGAACACATTGCCAATCGCAAGGTTTGTTCGATCTTCGACTGTTCTCATATGGGGGAGTTTATTATTGAAGGCGGGGCTGATGAGACGGGGCTGGACCGGGTCGTAACCCAGCCACTGATGGATCAGCCCGTCGGAAGCTGCCGTTACGGATTCGCACTCAACGAGCGGGGAGGGGTGATCGATGATCTTATTGTTTATCGCATTGCCCCAAAGAAGTGGATGGTCGTTGTTAATGCGGCGAATATCGCCAAGGACGCTGAACAGTTTCGTACTTGCTTAAAGAGGCCTGCTGCGTTTAAAGATGTTTCGATGTCGACGGCAAAGCTTGATGTGCAGGGGCCGTTATCCCGTGAGGTCCTAAAGACCCTGGTCAAAGGTATTGAGTGTCTGGAATATTATACTTTTGGCGAATTTGATGTTCTGGGAGAGCGTGTGATCGTCAGCCGCACCGGATATACCGGCGAGCTTGGCTATGAGATTTATTATCCCTGGGACAAGGCGGCTCGTGTCTGGGAGGCTGTCCTGGCTGACAAACGAGTCAGGCCAACGGGTCTTGGCGTGCGCGATGTCCTGCGTGTTGAGGTTTGTTATCCGCTTTACGGCCATGAGCTGACGGAAGATATTTCCCCGCTTCAGGCCGGTCTTAAGCGTTTTGTTGATCCGGCCAAAGAGTTCATCGGGCGCGATGCATATAAATGTCTGGAGACCGGCGGCCCTTCGACAAAACTTGCTTGTTTTGTTTCAAAGACTCGTCGAGCGCCGCGTCAAGGGCATGTGCTTTTTTCGGCTTCAGGTGAAGCTGCCGGACATGTTGTGAGCGGGACCTTCTCGCCGGCCCTCGGAGTGGGGATCGGGATGGGATTTTTAAAAAAAGAGTTTACGAATATTGGCAAAGAGATTATATTTGGTGATGCCAAATTCAAGGAACCGGCTGAGCTCGTTCCGCGTCCGTTCTATAAAGAAGGAACATTAAAAAATTAAGCCTGGAGTTGTGCATGGAGATCATCGAGCATTACCTTTACACCAAAGAGCATGAGTGGATCAGTATTGAAGACAACATCGGAACGGTTGGC
Organism: Candidatus Omnitrophota bacterium; assembly: GCA_002753745.1. GTDB lineage: Bacteria > Omnitrophota > Gorgyraeia > Zapsychrales > Fredricksoniimonadaceae. The sequence goes on from PEAR01000039.1 coordinate 17,088, forward strand.
ATTACTGATTATGCCCAGTCGGCTCTGGGGGATATTACCTATGTAGAGCTTCCCGGGGTGGACAAAGAGGTTGAGCAGTTTGAGCAGCTTTTGTCCGTAGAATCAGTGAAGTCGGCCAGTGATATCTTTTCGCCGATTTCGGGAAAAATCATCGAAGTCAATGAAGACTTGGCTGATGATCCCTCGATCCTCAACCGGTATTGTTATGACAAGGGATGGATCGTTAAAGTTGAGATTTCTGATTCCGATGAAACATCCAACCTGCTGACCGGTGATGAGTACCGGAATTATCTGGAAAGCCTTGACCGTAACGACGGCGGGGAATCAACGGAAGAATAAGCGTTGAATCCGTATATAGCCAATACTTCAGAAGATGTGCGTTCGATGCTTGACGTGATCGGAGCGCGGTCTATCGACGAGTTGTTCGTTGATATACAGCCGCGTCATGCACCGAAGTCGTTTAACCTGCCGGAAGGCCTTTCCGAATACGAAGTCGTTCGCAAACTTAACGATCTGTCGTTGAAGAACATGATCGGGCCTCTGCCGTTCATCGGCGGAGGTTATTATGATCATTATGTGCCCGCCGCCTGTCAGGCGCTTATTTCCCGGGGAGAATTCTACACGGCTTATACGCCTTATCAGCCTGAATGTTCCCAGGGGACGCTGCAGGCACTTTTTGAATTTCAAAGCAGTATGTGTACATTGACGGGAATGGACGTCGCGAATGCGTCTCTTTACGAAGGAGGCACGGCGCTTTATGAGGCCATGATGATGGCGCTGCGCATTACCGGGCGCAACAGGGTCGTTATTGACAGCGGTGTCAGTCCTATCTATCGTAAGCTGCTTAAGTCCTATACGCACAGTCTTAATATTGAATTCGTTGAAACTCCCGTGACTCACGGGCAGGCTGATCGCACGCTGATCCTGAAAGGTTTGGATAATAAGACCGCTGCGCTTGTTTTGCAAAATCCCAATTTCTTTGGGGCCATCGATGATCATA
>PEAR01000040.1 GCA_002753745.1 Candidatus Omnitrophota bacterium
AACCCGAATTTTGCATTAGCAAAATTCGCCCCGAAGGGGTTGGCTCATAAAACTCCAGCTTTGCCAACGACTTGAGAGTTTTATGTTAGCCAAGGCCTAAAGGCCCTGCCCGGCCGATGGCTTGCCGTCGGCCAGGGTGCAAGGGTATCCGGGATTTTGCACGCACTTTTTAGTGCGCGTTATCTCGACGCTATTACGAGAAGCGTGCAAAATCCGGGATAAACACAGGTCAGAAAAGACCCTTGTTAAACCGTATGTCTTTTCTGACCGCCATAGGGGGAACCATGTTCATTTTGCGCCGATCATTTTGATAGTGTACACATTCATCTCGTCCAGCACGATACGGCCTTTGCCGCCGTTTCCCGTGCCCCGCTTAAAGAGATATCGCCGTTTAAAAAGCTTATGGGCTGGAAATCAAATGGGTCACCTTGGTGCAGGAAACCTGACCTTGAACGTGGATGGCGGGGTTACGGCATAGACATGTGACATCATTGAGACTTGGAAACCGTATTGTATTTACATATGTGTAAGTTAGGAGATAATATACGATACGCTATCGGGATCGGTTTCATTAAGGGTATTTTACATGGTGTTCATCAAATCTGCTGTAAAGCCGGACATTGATCCGGAACAGTCATACTATTTTTATTTCTCTGACGCTGACATCTTGCTAAAGACAGGTGGTGAAGAGCAGACTTTCCCTTTGTTGGGTCGGGAAAAGGCAAGTGCGTTTGGTTTTGAAGAGCGGCGTTTTATTGGTTTGCTCGACGCCATCCCGTGCTATGTTGTGACCAAAGCCGGAAAGCTTGAGGCTGACGGGTGTGATCTGGTCCGGTTGAGGGATTTTTATTTGAATGGCGCCAGAGAGCTTTCGGGTGTTGCCGGCTACGCCAGGCAAATTTATGACTTTAATGTCAATGCCCGTTTTTGCGGTCGATGTGCTGCCCCAATGGCGGCGCTGACAAAGGAGCATGGCAGGCAGTGCGTGAAGTGCAAGGTGGTCATTTATCCCAGGATTTCTCCTGCCGTTATTGTTGCTGTTATCAAAGACGATCGCATTTTGCTCGCGCGGGGACGGAGCTATTCGGATAAGAAAATGTTCAGTGTTCTGGCCGGATTTGTTGAACCAGGCGAGTCCCTGGAGGATACGGTTAAGCGCGAGATTCTTGAAGAGGTTGGCATTGAGGTGACCAATGTCCGGTATTTTAAAAGCCAGTCCTGGCCTTTTCCTGACAGCTTAATGATCGGGTTCACAGCCGATCATCTCAGGGGGGATATTAAAATTGATGACCATGAGATCGTCGAGGCTGCGTGGTTTAAAACTGATGCCCTGCCCATTGTTCCCGCCAAACGTTCCATTTCAAGTGAACTGATCCAGTGGTTTGTCGAGAAAAGAGTGCAGCAATGACATCGCTGATCGCCCGTTGTGTTGCAGGGGCAGCGATAATTCTGATCGTCTGTGTCATGCCTTTGTATACCATCAAAGAGCCGGTGTCGGTCATGGTGCCGCGGATCTCTGTAGAGGGGCCAGTGGTGCGCCAGGAAGTGGAACATACGGTTATGCCGGGAGAGACGCTTTTTCGGCTGAGCAAGATGTATGATGTGAAGGTCGACGATATTATGCTCAGGAATCAATTGAGCACGAAAACATTAACGATGGGTCAGAAGATCGTGATCCCCGGGGCCGCATCGCTTAACGATGTTATCCCCCTGTTTCCGTCTAAAAAGTGGAAATACATCATCATTCATCACAGCGCTACTGAAGAAGATAATGCGCTATCGCTTTATGCGTTGCATCAACGCCGGGGCTGGGACAGCACGGGCTATGATTTCTTGATCGATAACGGCGCTAAAGGCACGGTCGCCGGGCATGTGGATGCGACACCTCGCTGGATCGCCCAAAAGGACGGTGCCCATTGCAAGGCTTCTGGGATGAACACGAAAGCTATTGGGGTCTGTTTGATCGGTAATTTCAGTCTTGGGGAGGTCCCGGAGGTGCAGTTAATGGCTTTGGTCCGCCTGGTCAAATATCTGAAGGAATATTATGATATTCCTGCCACCAATATTATGGGGCACGGACAGGTGCCGGAAGCCAATACCGAATGTCCAGGTAAACTCTTTCCCTGGCAAAAATTCCATGAAATGCTCGCCGCCGAGACCGCCAGTGACCTTGAATATTGAGGCAGGCGCCCAAGTATAAAAATAATTTTTCTTGAAGTTTCCCGTCTAAGCACATAAAATGCCGGAGATTTAACTTCTTGATCGTCCCCAGTTTTTTGTACGAAGCCTCGGGTGAAGTCAGACAGTTATCACATCGGCGCATTGACGCGTCCAATCAGATCAGGTTCAACGTTGAAAGTTTCATTAAGCCTTGGGACTTTGGCCATCGGCTTAACTTATAAAATGAGTGTATGATGCGTAAGACAAAGATCATTTGCACGATGGGGCCGGCGACCCATGATCCGGATATCATCAGGAAGCTGCTCCTGGCGGGGATGAATATTGCCCGGTTTAATTTTTCTCACGGCACCCAGGCACGGCATAAAGAACAGATGGACATGGTTAAGGAGGCAAGTCGCAAGACCTCCATACCCGTCGCTCTGCTGCTTGATACCAAAGGGCCCGAGATCCGCACCGGTTCTAATAAGAATAACGCCACGATCGAGCTTGTTAAGGGGAAACGGCTGATTCTCACGACCGACCAGGTTGAGGGAACGGATGAGCTGATCTCTATATCGTACAAAAAACTTCCGGCTGAGGTGTTACCGGGAAAACAAATTTTTATTGCTGACGGTCTGGTAAATCTGGAAGTCGAGAAGGTCGAGGGCAATCGGATCATCTGCCTGATCAAGAACGGAGCTGTGATCGGCAGTTACAAGAACGTGAATGTGGTCGGTGTCAAAACATCGCTTCCAGCGGTGACAGGGCAGGATTTGGACGATATCATGTTCGGCATTGCCCAGGGCGTTGATTTTATTGCAGCGTCTTTTATCCGTAAACCGCTGGATGTTAAAGAAATTCGCGCCGCGATCGATATTGCTGACAGTAATGTTGACATCATTGCGAAAGTCGAGGATGAGGAAGGCCTGCAGAATATTGATGAGATCATCCGCGTTTCAAACGGGGTGATGGTGGCGCGCGGGGACTTGGGCGTGCAGCTGCGCCCGGAAGAGATCCCGCTTGCGCAGAAACGTATTATTCAGAAATGTAATCAGCATAATAAGCCGGTCATTACGGCTACCCAGATGCTTGAATCCATGATTCGCAATCCCCTGCCTACACGAGCTGAGATCACGGATGTGGCTAATGCGATCTTCGATGGAACGGATGCGATCATGCTTTCCGGTGAAACGGCGAACGGCGCGTATCCGGTACAGGCCGTTGAGATGATGCATAAGGTTGCGCTTGAGATCGAAGGGTCCCGGGAATACGCGGAGAATCATAAGTTCTTTAGTGATCCGAAACAGATCAATATCGCCGATACGGTTGCACGCTCGGCGTTTCTGGTGGCGCGGGATATCAAGGCGGATGCGATCGTAACGCCAACCTTGCGCGGGAATACACCTAAACTGATCAGTAAATATCGTCCGGAGCAGGACATTCTGGCAATGACGCCATACGAGGACGTGCGCCGTAAACTGTTGTTATATTGGGGCGTGACCCCGATCAAGTCCGAACCCGCGCGTGATTCGGACAGTATGCTTGAGGCCGTTCTGGCTGCCGGGCAGCAACAGGGTTTTATTAAACCGTTCGACAAGCTGGTTATTCTTTCCGGAATACCTATCGATTCGCCGATCATGGTGAATAATATCCGCGTTCACATGATGGCAAGCGTTATCGGGAAAGGGCTGCGCGGGTATGGCGCAACGTTCTCCGGAAAGATCGTGAAGGTCAGCGGCCTCGAGGAGGCCCGCCGGCGGATTACGGGTGACGGCACCGAGATCCTGCTGACCAGATATATCGATATGTCGTTTGAGCCGATCCTCAAGAAAATCGGCGGTTATATTCTGGAAGAGTTCTCTTCCATGAGCTGGCATGATATTTATGAGATGAACCCCCGGCTGGTGGCACTGGCTGGTACATTTAAGGCAATGGCTGACCTTAATGATGGTCAGACCGTAACGATCGATGGACAGGAAAAGGTGATCTATGATGGCAGTCTACCCCAAAGAACAAAGAACTGAGAGTAATCTCGTGAAAATACAGGACCTGATCAATGAGAAGACGGTCTTCTTGTTGGATAAGCGCTACAGAAGTGATGTGCTTGATGCACTCGTTGCTAAAGCCGCGGAGCTGGGGCTGGTGATGGATGTTCCTTTGTTAAAATCTGCGATCGATGCGCGTGAAGCCCTCTGCAGCACGGCGATAGGGGATGAGATTGCGATCCCACACGCCAAAATTCCCACCATTTCGTCTTTTTTTGTGATGACGGCAGTTGTTAAGACACCCGTGGAATGGGATGCTCCTGACCAGAAAGCTGTCCGGATCGTTTTTCTGATCGGCGGCCCGGATGATGATCAGGCCGCATATTTAGGGCTTCTGGCGCAGATCATGAGGAAAGTCAAGGACAGCGACCGGCGAGCGAATATCCTCAGCACAACAAGTGCTGCCGAGATCGCCCGTATTCTGACTCGTTAATGTCTTGTTCATTCGAATGTCGAAGGTAACATTGACCGTGTCGGCAACCTTCATCATCAGAAAGCGCGGCGCTTTGAGGCCGAAACTTTTCAGGCTGATATCCGCTTGTCCTTTGAATTCTTTGATGCCATTTTTCTCGTAGGTTTTGGCCGTGATGGGGAAATCAATGGTCACGCCGTGGATCGTCAAGCTGCCATTCACTTGAGCTGTATTTAGCTTCGTGCCGGTGGATAGGTTGTTGACGTTATAGATGATCTGTGGATATTTGTCGCTTTCAAACATTTCGTACATATGGCGGTTCATCAGCATATTACGTGTTTTGAGTTGCTTGATAGGGAAGACAAAGCGGCTGGCGGCATTCTGGAATTCGCTCCACTCTCCGGTCTGTATGATCGCCTCGCCTTTTGTATCTGCCAGCGATGAGTGGATAATAAAATTTACATGTGAAACGTCCGGGATCACTTTCCACTGGTCTTGTCCATATGCGATCAAGGGCAGGCTCACTACCAGAAAGCTCAACAATAGAGTAAAACGCATATTAGGCACCTGAATTACGTTCATTGTATTATTCTGGCCCATCTGTCCCTTTGTCGTATTTAAATCAGTAATTCATACATTTATTTTTACAGAGTATCCTATATTTTTAATTATCGCTTAGTTTTCAATAGAAAGAGGAACTCTTGTTAACTCTGGTTAATGCCGCAGTTGAAAAATCGCTCGGTTTGTAGTAAAAGTATATACCAAAAAAATTCAAAACATTAAGAGGTCAACTAAAATATGGAAACCAGGAACGCTCAAACATTCGAATATAAAGCTGAGATGAAACAGCTGTTGCAGTTGATCATCCATTCCCTGTACACGCATCCGGAGGTTTTCTTGCGTGAACTTGTTTCTAACGCGTCGGATGCGATGAACAAGCTTCGCTACCGTCAATTAACAGATGACACGATTCTGGACCGGGGCAAGGATCTGGAGATCAGGATCGTTGTTGATCAGACCGAGAAGACGATGTCGATCACGGATAACGGGATCGGCATGACCAGGGAAGACCTGACCGAGAATATCGGCACTATTGCCCGTTCCGGCACGCTTGAATTCCTTAAGAAAATGAAAGAGGAGAAAAAAGACGCCGGCGATCTCATCGGCCAGTTCGGGGTGGGGTTTTACTCGGTCTTTATGGTCACCGACCAGGTCACGATCGAAACCCGTCATGCCGACAAAGATTCAAGAGGGTATCGCTGGGTTTCTTCAGGTGAATCAAACTTTACGATCGAGGAGATCACCAAGGAAGAGCGAGGGACTAAGATTTCCTTCAAATTCAAAGAGAATGTCCAGGACTTTGCCGATGAGCACAAATTGCGTCAGATTATCAAAAAGTATTCCAACTTTGCAGATTTTCCTATTTTTATCGGTAAGGACAAGGTCAATGCGGTTGAAGCTCTCTGGCGCAAGGGTGAGGCGGATGTTAAAGATGAGGAGCGCGCTGAGTTCTATAAGTTCGTGACCAATGATTACGAAGACCCTTTATCGTCGCTGCATGTGTCGGTCGAGGGTTCGGGAGCTGAATTTAAAGCGTTGTTATTCATTCCACGCAAAGCGTCTTTTGACCTGATGCGCACCAAGCAGCATAAGACGGTCCAGCTTTATACCAACAAGATCATGATCATGGATGACTGCAAGGATCTGCTGCCGGAATATCTGCAGTTCATCCGGGGCGTAGTTGATACCAGCGACCTGCCGCTGAATGTGTCCCGCGAAGTTGTTCAGACATCGCCGGCCATGACCAAGATCAAAGCCGCCCTGACCGGAAAGATCATTCAATGGCTGCAAAGGATGTCCAATAAAGAAACCGAGAAATTCCTTACTTTTTATAAAACGTTCGGGCCTTTATTTAAAACGGGATTGAATTCAGATTTCACCAACCGTGAGAAACTGATCGAATTGCTGCGTTTTGAAAGCTCGACGCAGAAGGCTGGTGATTTGACATCTTTTAAAGATTATGCCGCCAGGATGAAGTCTACCCAAAAAGATATTTATTACCTGACGGGCGACAGCCGCGAGCAGATCGAGCACAATCCCAATCTTGAGTATTTCAAGAAACACGATATCGAAGTGTTGTTTTTGCTGGAGCCTGTGGATGTGTTTATCATTCCCTCGATCCCGGAATACGACAAGAAGCCGGTGAAGGCGATCGATAAAGGGGATATTGAGCTGGATTCTGCGGAGGCCAAAGACAAGAAGGAAGACGATGATCTTTCGAAATCACTGGTCACGCTTTTCAAAGACACGTTAAAAGACCAGGTCGAAGACGTCAAGATCTCCAAACGGCTGGTGGATTCTGCCGTGACGCTGGTTACCGGCAATGAAGGGATGGACCGTCAGACCGAGCGGATGATGAAAATGATGGGCCACGAGGTCCCGGCGGGCAAACGGATCATGGAGGTAAATATCGACCATCCGGTTGTTAAGAATTTGGCGCGCCGATATCTGGCGAATGCTTCCGACGATATGCTCAAAAAATGCATTGTTCAACTTTATGAAAGCGCCCAGTTGATGGACGGCGAATTGAACTCCCGGGCTGATTATGTGAAACGGATGATGGATATCATGGCCGAGGCGACAAAATGACCGTTGATCTTAATGGCACTGGTACTTTTTTAGGTAAAAAGGGACCCGCTGTTACGTCTATCGGACTAGGAACCTGGCAGTTCGCTGGCGGGCATCGGGGCATTTCCGGATGGTACTGGCCGGATATACCGGATGCTACCGCGCATCAGATCGTTAAACAGGCATTGGCGAGCGGGATCAACTGGTTTGATACCGCCGAGTGTTATGGCAATGGACGTTCTGAGCGGCTGTTGTCATCCGCGCTTAAGCAATGCGGCGTCAAGAACGGGGATGTCGTCATCGTTACCAAATGGTGGCCGCTGATGCGCACCGCGGATTCGATTCGCCGCACGATCGACGAACGCTTGCGCGCTCTTGATGGGTATGCCATCGACCTTTACCTGGTGCATCAGCCGTTTTCACTGTCTTCGGTTCGAGCCCAGATGGATGCTATGGCCGATCTCGTTGAGTCTGGCAAGGTACGTTCGGTTGGAGTCAGCAATTTCGGAACAGACATGGTGCGCCGCGCGTACAAAGCGCTTCAAGCCCGCGGGTTACCGCTGGCCGTCAATCAGGTTAAATATAATATTTTTGACCGTTCGATCGAGTCGAACGGGGTGCTCGAAACAGCTAAAGAATTCGGGACTACAATTATTGCCTGGTCGCCGCTTGACCAGGGGATGTTGACGGGCAGCTATCATGAAGATCCCGCCCGCATGAAAAGCCTGAGCTGGGCTCGTCGATCAATGTATGGTTTTACCGATGACAAACTGCAAAGAACCCGCCCGGTGATCGAAGCTCTAAAAAGGATTGCTCTCAAGCACCAGGCCACTATTTCCCAGGTCGCTCTCTGCTGGCTGGTCAACTTCCACCAAGGTTCTGTTGTGACCGTTGTCGGCGCCTCCAAACCATCCCAGATCGAAGACAGCGCCAAAGCTATCCAGCTTAAGCTTTCAGCTGATGAGATGAGCGAGATTGACTGTCTTTCAGCTGTCTTTAAGTAATAAATCGTTGCTTAGATCGTTTCTTATCAATTCCCGTTCTTAATTCTCCGTCTAAAAGACTTCTGATCATTTAATACATTTTTAATACTATTCGCCTTCCTTTTAACTCGAAATTCATCAGTGCGATGTTACTATTACTTGTAGATTATCGACGTTGAATCTTTGAATAGAAAGGTAAGATTATGGATGTAATTTTTGTATTTTTGATCATTGTTTTGTTGGCAGCTTCGGTTGGATTCATTGAACTTTGCGGCAAGCTATAGGGGTGAGATATGGAAGTGATTTATTGGGTCGGCGGTGTTTTGGCTTTGGGCTTGTTGGTGTATTTGTTTCTGGCGCTTCTTAAACCGGAGATGTTCTCATGAATTGGAATAACGGGATTCAGCTATTAATTTACCTTATTGTTCTGGTTGTGGTGGTTAAGCCGCTGGGGACGTTTATGGCTTACATCTATGAGGGAAGACCTGCGGGGGTGAACGTTTGGTTTGGCTCTTTTGAAAAATGGATATATCGGATCTGCGGCGTCAAAGACGATGTTGGTATGACCTGGAAAGAATACGCGTTTGCCTTGATGCTTTTTAATGTTTTGGGGCTTATTGTTGTTTATGTTATCCAGCGTTTTCAGGGCTTTTTGCCGTTCAATCCCATGGGGATGACTGCGGTTTCGCCTGACTCTTCCTTCAATACAGCAGTGAGTTTCGCCACGAATACCAATTGGCAGGGTTATGGCGGCGAAAGCACGATGAGTTATTTTACACAGATGCTGGCCCTGACAGTTCAGAACTTCGTTTCGGCAGCGACAGGCATGGCGGTTCTGGTGGCACTGATTCGGGGATTCGTTCAGAAACAAACAAAGACACTGGGTAATTTCTGGGTGGACCTGGTGAGGACGACCATTTATATTTTGATCCCTTTGGCCCTTGTTTTATCGCTGGCGCTTGTTTGGCAAGGGGTGCCGCAGACACTGAGCTCGAGCGCAACGGCGACCCTCCTTCAGCCGGTGAAAGATAGCGCGGGCAAGCCTGTTATCGAGCAGGCGATCGCTTTGGGGCCGGCGGCTTCCCAGATCGCGATTAAGCAGCTGGGCACGAATGGCGGCGGTTTCTTTAACGCTAATTCGGCGCATCCTTATGAGAATCCGACCCCGTTTACAAACTTCCTGGAAATGCTCTCGATCCTGCTGCTCCCTGCGGCCCTTTGTTATACCTTTGGCTTCATGGTTGGCGACCGGCGTCAGGGGTGGGCATTGCTCGCTGTCATGTTCCTTATTCTGGTCCCATGCCTGGTTTGGTCAGTGTGCATTGAACAGCAGGGCAATCCGTTGTTTGCGCCGCTGGGCATTGATCAGCAGGCCGGGGCGTTTCAGGCGGGTGGGAATATGGAAGGGAAGGAGGCTCGTCTGGGGATCGTCAATTCTTCAACATGGTCGATTGTAACGGCGGCGGCGTCGAATGGGTCGGTTAATGCCATGCATGATTCGTTAATGCCCCTGGGCGGGATGCTTCCACTGTGGCTGATCCAGTTGGGTGAAGTGATCTTCGGGGGCGTCGGCTCCGGGCTTTATGGGCTGATCGCTTTTGTGATCGTGGCTGTTTTTATCGCGGGACTCATGATTGGGCGAACACCGGAATATCTGGGTAAAAAGATCGAAGCATTTGAAATGAAAATGGCTTCTCTGGTGGCCTTGATCCCTCATGTTTTTATTCTTATTCCTACGGCGTTGGCTGTGATGATCCCTGCCGGTAAAGCGGGAATAGCCAATCCCGGACCGCATGGGTTCAGCGAGATCCTTTATGCTTTTTCGTCGGCGGCAGGGAATAACGGCAGCGCTTTTGCCGGCTTGTCAGCTAATACGCCTTTTTACAATATTGCCCTGGCGCTGGGGATGTTTTTCTGTCGGTTTTGGCTCATTATTCCGGTTCTGGCTATGGCGGGTTCCTTAGCATCAAAAAAGATTGTTCCGGTCACCATTGGCACCTTGCCGACACATACGCCGCTTTTCGTATTCTTTTTAACAATGGTAGTTCTCGTTGTTGGTGCGCTGACTTTCTTTCCTGCGCTTGCGTTGGGACCGATTGTTGAACAGTTGATGTTAAATGGAGTTTCTATATGAAGAAAACGAATAGGATTGGTTCGTTGTTTGATCCGTCCATTATGGCACCGGCGGTCATCGACTCTTTCAAGAAACTTGATCCCCGGCACCAGATTAAAAATCCAGTTATGTTCGTTGTCCTGATCGGGACATGCTTGACCTCCGGCCTATGGATCCAAGCGCTGTTTGGAAAAGGTGACGCCCCTGCTGGACTTATCCTGGCAATAACGTTGTGGCTATGGTTTACATTGTTTTTTGCAAATTTTGCTGAAGCAATGGCTGAAGGGCGAGGCAAGGCTCAGGCCAGTAGCCTTAGGAAGACAAGAAAAGACACGCCGGCCAAGAAATTGATTAAGCCATCCCATGGAGTAAGTTATACAACGGTATCGGCGACAAGCCTTCGCAAAGACGACATTGTACTTATTGAAACCGGGGATATGATCCCCATAGACGGTGAAGTGGTTGAGGGGATCGCCTCGGTTGATGAGAGCGCGATCACCGGAGAAAGCGCCCCTGTCATTCGCGAGAGTGGCGGGGACCGTTCGGCTGTCACCGGAGGGACGCGAGTTTTGTCGGATTGGCTGGTCGTGCGTATAACAGCCAATCCGGGTGAAACATTTCTGGATCATATGATCAGCATGGTCGAAGGCGCCAAGAGGCAGAAAACGCCTAATGAGATCGCGCTTAGCATCCTGTTGTCTGTATTTACCATTATTTTTCTTTTAGTTACGGTGACGCTGCTGCCGTTTTCGATGTTCAGTGTTAGCGCGGCGGGCCATGGTGAGGTGATTTCGGTGACCGTTCTGGTGGCGCTTTTAGTGTGTCTTATTCCAACAACAATTGGCGGATTGCTGCCAGCGATCGGGATCGCAGGGATGGACCGGATGATCCAGGCCAATGTGATCTCAACATCCGGCCGTGCTGTTGAAGCCGCCGGGGATGTGGATGTGCTTCTTTTAGACAAGACGGGGACGATCACCCTGGGTAATCGTCAAGCGGTCGCTTTTATTCCTGCTTATGGCGTCAGCCTTGAGGCGCTGGCCGATGCGGCTCAGCTTTCATCGTTGGCTGATGAAACGCCGGAAGGCCGCAGCATTGTTATTTTGGCGAAGCAGAAGTACGGGATCCGTGAACGGCAGATCCAGGATATCGAGGCTAAATTTGTTCCTTTTACAGCGCAAACCAAAATGAGCGGGGTGGATCTGGGTGACGGGCGCAAAATCAGAAAAGGCGCGGTTGAAGCCATTGAAAATTATGTCAAAATGCTTGGCGGAGCATTTCCTGAAGATTTGAAATCAACCGTTGAAACGATTGCCAAAGGCGGTGGAACGCCGCTGGCAGTTTGTGATAACAACCGCGTTCTAGGCGTGGTTCAACTTAAGGATATCGTCAAGGGCGGCATCAAAGAACGTTTTGCCGAGCTTCGGCGCATGGGGATCAAAACGATCATGATCACCGGCGACAATCCCCTGACAGCGGCGTCGATTGCGGCAGAAGCCGGCATGGATGATTTTTTGGCGCAGGCTACACCGGAAGCCAAACTTAAACTGATTCGGGAGATGCAGTCTGGCGGGCGTTTAGTGGCGATGACCGGCGATGGCACCAATGATGCGCCGGCGCTGGCACAGGCGGATGTGGCGGTCGCCATGCATACCGGCACCCAGGCTGCCAAAGAAGCGGGAAATATGGTAGACCTGGATTCCAACCCGACCAAGCTCATTGAAGTCGTTCAGATCGGCAAACAGTTGCTAATGACCCGTGGTTCATTGACGACGTTCAGTATCGCCAATGACGTATCCAAATACTTTGCGATCATCCCGGCGGCATTTGTCGGGACGTATCCGGCCCTGGGGGCGCTTAACATTATGCATTTGGCAACTCCCCAGAGCGCAATCTTGTCGGCGGTGATTTTTAACGCATTGATCATTATCGTGCTCATCCCGCTATCGCTGTTTGGCGTACCCTATCGGCCCATGCCGGCGAACCGGTTGTTGCGTGATAATTTGCTGATTTACGGGCTTGGCGGGATCATTGCCCCGTTTATCGGGATAAAATTGATCGATATGATCCTGGTTGTTTTTCATTTGGTATAAGGGAGGTTAACATGACATGGCGTGAGCAAATAAGACCAACATTGATGATCCTGATTGTGATGACAGTAATGACCGGGGTTGTTTATCCACTGCTTGTTACAGGGATAGCACAAGTCTGTTTTCACCGGCAGGCGAACGGGAGTTTAATTTATTCCACGAATGGGAAGATCGTTGGCTCAACGTTGATCGGGCAGAGTTTTGACGATCCTAAATATTTCTGGGGACGGTTATCGGCAACAACGCCGCTGTATAATGCCTCGTCGTCATCGGGCTCGAATCTGGGACCGTCCAATCCGGCTTTGCTGGATAATATTAAGGCCAGAATCGCCGCGCTTAAAGCGGCAGATCCGGCTAATACCGGAATCATTCCGGTTGATCTGGTAACAGCGTCAGCCAGCGGTTTGGACCCGCATCTAAGCATTGCTGGTGCGCACTATCAGCTTTCTCGCGTCGCGTGGGTAAGAAAATTGCCAGAGGCATTCGTTCAACAAATCATTGATCAGAATACGACCGGGCGGTTTCTGGGAGTGATTGGTGAGCCGGTTGTAAATATTCTAGCTGTTAATCTGGCGTTGGATCAAGTTAAGAGAAATAATTAGTCTATTAATCAGATCGAAAGTAAAATATAACGCATGGAAAGACCTGACCCGGACGCGCTGTTGTTAAATGTAAACGCCGAGGATACCAAACGGGGGAAACTGCGGATTTTCTTTGGCATGTGTCCCGGTGTCGGCAAGACATATGCCATGCTTGAGGAAGCCCGCGCACGGCAGGCAGAAGGAGTTCGCGTCCTGATTGGTATTGTTTATACGCATCACCGTGTTGAGACCGAGGCATTGGTTAACGGCCTTAATAAGATCCCGCCCAAAGTTATAGCTTATCGTGACAAGACATTTGAAGAGATGGATATCGACGCGATTTTGAGCCTGCGCCCCCAGCTGGTCCTGGTGGATGAGTTGGCCCATACGAATATCCCTGGCAGTCGTCATCCCAAGCGTTATCAGGATGTCATGGAACTGTTATCCGCCGGCATAGATGTTTTTACGACCCTTAATGTCCAGCATGTCGAAAGCCACAAGGAAGATATTCACGCCGTAACACAAATTTCTGTCGGTGAAACAGTTCCCGATACCATATTGGACGAAGCTTTTGAGATCACCCTTGTAGACCTGTCGCCGCAGGCCTTGCGCAAGCGTTTGGCGGAGGGGAAGGTCTATGTGCCTGACCAGGTCCGTCTGGCAGCCGCTGATAGCTTTTTTAAGACCGAGAATTTGACCGCCCTTAGGGAAATGGCGCTGCGATTGACAGCAGCTCATGTGAACCGTCATTTGCGTTCGTTGATGGCATCGAAAGGAATTGTTGGCCCGTATCAAAGCGGGGAGAGGATTTTGGTTGCCGTTGGTGCAACACCTTTCTCGGAATCGCTCATCCGTATGTCCCGGCGTTGGGCGGGTATGCTGGACGCGTCCTGGATCGTGTTGCATGTGGAAAGTTCAACGCCGGCCACTGATGACGATAAAGACCGGGTCGTCAAGAACCTGGCGCTGGCCAGGCTGCTTGGCGCTGAAGTGATGAACAGGGAAGGCGATGACCTGGCGCGTGAGATTATTAATGTGGCCAGCAAGGAAAATGTTACCCAGATCATTGTTGGAAAATCTCCGCAAAAATTCTGGCAGCGCTTTTTTGCGGCACCGTCGTTGACTGACAAGCTGGTCGAGTTAAGCGGTGAGATCGATATCCATGTTGTCCGTCTTTCGTCAGCGGAGAAAACGGTTCTGTCGCCGCAGCCTGTTTCTTTCCCTCAGATAAAATTATACGAGTATGCCTTGAGTGTGCTGATGGCCGCCCTGGCCACAGCCGCGGCAATGTTTTTTGAGCCGTTTACCGGGTATCAGACATTAGGGTTGATCTATCTATTGGCGGTGGTTTTAAGCGGTGTTTTCCTGGGACGATCGGCTGCCTTGATCCTCGCCACGTTAAGTGCGCTCGCATGGGATTTTTTATTTATACCTCCGAAGTATACTTTTTTTATTCACAAAGACTACGATATCGCGATGCTGGTTATGTATTTTGTCGCGGCCATGATGATGGGGCTGGTTACCTCCAAATTAAGACGCCAGAAAGAGATCGAACAGCGTCAACGGATTCGTTCTGAAGCGTTATATGCGCTGACGCGGGCTTTGGCAGTAAGCACTGATTTAAATCAGGCGATGCGGATCGGGACAGAGCAGATCAATTTATTGTGCCGTTCAAAAAGTGCGGTGGTGATGCTCAATGGCTCTTCGGAGCCGCTATTTGATCTGGTTTTAGGTGACCGTTTTGATCTGACCGATGAGCAGAAAGGTCTGGTGCACTGGGTTATTGGCAATAAAAAGGCCGCAGGGCGTTTTAGCGATACCTTGCCGCAGCAGGCCCTAATGTATCTGCCGCTGATGGCGTCGGGCAATGTCCGGGCGGTATTGGTGATCCAGCTTTTGGAAGACCATCGTCTTGACCTTTCACAGCGCACGCTGCTTGAATCGTTTACGGCCTTGATGTCTTTAATGCTTGAAAAAGACAGTTTGCTGCGCATCTCGCGTGAAGCTAAAATGAAAGAGGACACGCAGAACTTGCAGAGTGCCTTGCTTGATAACCTTTCTCATGAGTTAAAAACCCCGTTGACGATCATCGCTGGATATCTTGATGCGTTGTTGTTGTATCATGAGTGGCCCAAGGAAGCGCTGGACCTGCTTGAAGAAAGTCGTTTGGCGAGCTTGCGCCTGACGAACAGCGTTGATGCGGTTCTTGACCTGACGAAACTCGACACAGGTAATTTCCGTCCGAATTATGCGTGGTGTGAAATAAGGGATATTTTGGATGAAGCTGTCAAGCAGGCCGCTATCGGTGTAAACATGGGCCGGGTCAAGATCGAGTGCCCCGATGTGCCGCTTTATGTCCAGGCGGATTTTTATATGCTGGCGCAGTCACTGAAGAATATTATCGGTAATGCCTTGGTCCACGGTCCGGCTCAAGGGGCGGTCGAGGTTAAGTCTAATGTACTGAACCAGAAAATACTGATCAATGTGATCGACCAGGGTGGAGGTATCCCTCAGGAAACGCTCAATAAGATTTTTGACAAGTTCTATCGGGGGTCACAAACAAAAAAAGGCGGGTTGGGGCTGGGACTTTCTATTGCCAAACGTTTTGTTGAATTGAACCATGGGACCATTGAAGCGAGCAATTTGCTGCCGAAGGGTTTCATGGTGAGCGTGGCGCTGCCGGTGGTCGACAAGGAAGGCGGAGAGTGACATGTCCAAGGGGCTGATTTTGGTTATAGACGATGAACCGCAGATTCAGAAACTGTTGCGGGTGATCTTAACGCATGCCGGCTATACAATGATCGCTGCCGGTACGGGCAAGGAAGGCCTGTCTGAACTTGTTTACAAGAAACCTGTCGGGGTGCTGCTGGATATGGGGCTTGCGGACATGGAGGGTTCAGAAGTCCTTCTTCGGATCAGGGAAATCTGCGATGTCGCCGTGATCATGGTTTCGGTACGGGGGCAGGAAGAGATCAAGGTTAAATGTCTTGAGAATGGTGCGGATGATTATGTGACCAAGCCATTTTCCGCTGTTGAGCTTACTGCCCGGTTACAAGCTGTTTTGCGACGGAAAACTACGCCGGGGATCGTGGATGAAGTATTTAACAATGCCGGGTTGCGGCTGGAGTTTATCACCCGTTTATCGTCGCTGCATGGCCAGCCGCTTAAGTTGACAGCGATCGAATATGGATTGCTGATCCTGTTTATCAAGAATGCCGGCCGGGTGCTCACCATGCGTCAGATCCTCCGGGATGTCTGGGCGACCGATAACGAAGAAAAGCTGAATTCAGTCCGTGTCTATTTAAATCATTTGCGCCAGAAAATTGAAGATGATCCCGCCCATCCCAAACGCATTGTTAACGAGCCGGGGATTGGATATCGTTTTAACTTGCTGTAGGATCATATTCACAGCTTATCCTGCCGATTAAAAGCCTGCTTAATTCAATTACCGAGAGTAAGTTTTGCAAAAAGCATAAGACTAATTTCTAATTACAGTGTTTAAATTTAGGAATTTCAAACGTTATGGGTGTCATTAACGAAGTTTTAATCCTTTTTATGATCATGGCCGCCGGGTTTTATGCCCGGCGTACGGGAATGATCGATGCGGCGGTTAATCGGGGGCTGGCTGAGCTTTTGCTGAACATTACCCTGCCGCTGATGATATTGAGCTCGTTTAATGTGCCTTTTGATGATCGGATGATGACGATTGGTATTAAGATATTTCTATGTTCGGTTGTTTTTCACGCTGGCAGTTTCTTGTTGAGCGGGGTTCTTTCTCGGGGGTTCAGCGGGGATATCAGGAATGTACTGCGGTTTTCGGCGATATTTTCCAATTGTGCTTTTATGGGGTATCCGGTGCTGCAAAGTGTATATGGCAAGCCCGGTGTGTTTTACGGATCGATCTTTACGGTCCCATTTATTATTGCTCTTTGGACGGTCGGCGTTTTTATTTTTCGCGGGAAGGAAGAGGGGTTTTCCTGGCGCAAGGTTGTGTTCAATCCCGGGATCCTGGCGGTTATCGCGGGGATAACAATGTTCGTGTTGTCTTGGCATTTACCATCGCCGGTGGCCCGAGCTTGTGACTTGCTGGGGTCGACCACAACACCATTGTCGATGATCCTGATCGGGGCCATGTTGGCTGAAATACGTACCAGAGAACTGATCGGTGGGGCGGCTGTCTATTATGCGGCTTTCGTCAGGTTGATCCTTATTCCGGGCCTCGCGTTTGCGGTTTTGTGCCTGTTGGGGTTTCATGGGACTCTCGTTGGCATTTGTGTGATCTCTCTGGCCATGCCGGTGGCGGCCAATACGGCAGCATTTGCCGAGAAGTTTCGTTCGGATAGTCTTTTTGCCTCACGCTGTGTTTTTGTCAGCACCTTGCTTTCGGTGCTGACGATCCCGGTTTTTATTATGCTGATCCAGCGTTTTACCGGGTCTCAGCTTTAGCATTCATGGGAAGGATCTTTTATGGGAAACGAATCGCAGCCTTTGGTCAAGATCGCGTTCTTCGACGCGAAGCCTTATGATATTGAGTTTTTCGAGAACGCTGTCAAGGATTCGCCGCTGGCATTAACATTTTTTAAAAGCCGGCTTTCTTTGGAGACGGCGTCTTTAACCCAGGGATTTCAGGTCATCTGTGTTTTTGTCAATGATACGCTGGATAAAGAGGTGATCGATATTCTTGCCCGTAATGGCGTGAGCCTGATCGCGGTTCGTGCGGCCGGGTACAATAACGTCGATCTCAAAGCGGTTTTTGACCGGATCCATGTTGTCCACGTTCCGGCCTATTCGCCGTATGCGGTAGCGGAGCATGCCGTTACCTTGATGCTGGCGTTAAACCGG
>PEAR01000002.1 GCA_002753745.1 Candidatus Omnitrophota bacterium
TATGCTCCCAGATATTTTTAGCCGTCAACAGATTAAAAGAGTAGATTGCACGGATCTTGTCATCATCCAGGTCAATGCGGATCGGAGAATCAAAATTTGCGGGGAAAATATCGAGAATACTGCCGCGAACAGCGTACAGGCCTTCATGACAAGCCGATGTCCCGCGTTCATAACCGAACCCGGCAATATCAGCCTGCAGCGTTTCAAGAGAAACCGACTGACCAATGAAATATTTTAATGAATAAAACATAATAGCCTGACGCGTATAAAGAATGAACCCCGGGTGCAGCATGACCGCTCCCGGGGTTCACTTATATTTACAAAACGGATCACCAGCTCTTTTTGGTGAACTTCTGAGCCAGGACCACCAGCGGCGAAACCACCATGATCGTGGAATAGATACCCGCTGTAAACCCGATGATCAACGTTAACGAGAATGTATTGAGCACCTCGCCGCCCATAAAAAATAACGCCAGTACGACCAGCATGGTCACAAAGGTCGTTAATAAAGTCCGAGCCAGGGTCTGATTAATACTTAAGTTAATCACTTCTGCCAACGTGCCTTTTTTACCGGTCTTATTAAAATTCTCCCGAACACGATCATAAATAACAATCGTATCATTGATAGAATAACCTGCCACCGTCAACAAAGCCGTAATAACCAAAAGGTCGATCTGCCGTCCAAAGAAAACTGTGAGCCCCATGGCAATGATAACGTCATGAAGCAGGGCAACAACGCCGGCAAAAGCAAAGTCATAATGCTTGAATCTGAACCCCAAATAGATCAGGATCCCGCCAAGAGCCAGCAGTAGAGCCCACACCGCCTGCTCACGCAAATGTTTGCCGACAACAGGGCCGACTTTCTCGATCCTTAATGTTTGAAACGTATTATCCTTGAATTCTGCTCTGAATGCCGCCTGCACTTTAACGTCGGAATCTTCCGCGGTGCGAATGATGACATTCTCAGGATTCTTATCATACTGCTGAATGATCGCATCAACCACACCAGCGTCCTTGATGACCTTGCGTACATTCTCCGCCGAAACAGGTTTCTCAAAACGATACTGCTGGACCTGACCGCCGGAGAAATCAATGCCATAGGCTTGATTCTTCTTCATAATAATGCTTGTTATTCCAACCACACTAACGGCCAATGAAAGAAAAATAAAGAATGGCGCCAGTTTAAGAAAATCGATCTTGGGAACTTTGAGAATATGGAGCATCCTCAGATTCTTGATCAAATTCTTCTCTATCAACAACAAGAACGCCGTACGCGTCACATAAACGGTGGTGAACAAACTCGCCAAAAGACCGATCGAGAGAGTGATCGCAAAACCCTTGATCGGACCTGAACCGAACTGGAACAGCATAAAAGAAGCAATCAAGGATGTCACATGCGAGTCAAAAATAGCTGAGAATGCCCGATCATACCCGGTATTGATAGCCGATACCAGCGCTTTGCCGTTATCAACCTCTTCCCTGATACGTTCATTAATAAGAACGTTCGCATCAACCGCCATCCCCAATGTTAAAGCCAAACCGGCAATACCCGGAAGGGTCATCGTAACCTGGGAGCCCGGCATCATGACATTTATAAATCCCATGGTGCCGATCGTGATCAACAAGTTCAGGAACAAACCGATCGACGCAATAATGCCACCGATAAAATAATAAAAGATCATAAAAATAAATACCGCCAGCGTGCCGATGACCATCGCCTTGATCCCGGCATCAATAGAATCTTTACCTAGTAACGGCCCGATCGTCCGTTCTTCCTCGATCGACATCGGACAGGGCAGCGAACCGGAACGCAGTGCCAATGCCAGCATGGATGATTCCGCATCGCTGAATTGACCAGAAATCTCGGCCGTTCCAGTCAGAATAGGTTCACGAATATTAGGCGCGGACAGAACTTCACTATCCATCACGATAGCCAGGCGTTCCCCGACATGCTTCTGAGTAAGGTCTGCAAAATCTTTGGCTCCCTGACTATTAAACGTCAGAGAGATCTTCGGATAAAAAGAATGCTGGTCAAAATCAACCTTGGCATCGGAAATAGAATCACCCTGCATGATTGCTTTGGTCTCAACGATGATCGGATCGGCTTTCGTGCCCTTGACGTATTTCAATTCGTAACCATCAACGACCTTACCGGCACTGATCTCCTTGAACATTTCCGGATCTTCTTTCACCAGACGGAATTCAAGATGGGCCACGCGCTTGACCATGTCGACAGCTTTATCGCGGTCGGTCACACCTGGGAGCTGCACCAAAATCTGATCTTCACCCTGACGCTGAACAACAGTCTCACCCACACCGAGCGAATCGATACGGTTACGCAGAATTTCCATCGCGCGCACCACAGCGTCCGCTTTGGCATTTTCGGAAAGCTTGGACGTATCCACCTTCATAATCAGATGCATACCTCCGCGCAAGTCCAACCCAAGGTTAATGCGCTTGTTCAACGGCCAGGCAAAAGCCACGCAAGCCGCAACAACACCCAGAATTAACAAAAACCTGTTAACTAATGCCTTCGACATGATTACCTCTCCCAGTTTGTTTCTTAAATAAAAAACCTTCGCGGTGCTTTATTCGCCTTTTTTAATAACAGATGTGACCGACTCTTTCTCAAATTCAACGCGCACATTCTCATCAAGTCTCAAAACAACGGTCGTATCCTTAACGTTAACCACGATCCCGCGGATCCCACCGACAGTAAGGACTTCATCATTCTTGCGCAGGTTCTTTAATAATTCCTGGTGAACTTTCTGTTTCTGCTTTTCAGGGCGGATAAGCAGAAAATAAAAGATCCCGAAAATGAGGACAATCGGAAGAAGCTGCATCAGCATATTCGACTGTGGTGCCATATATACTCCTAAGTAAAAAAGATTAATAAAACAATAACCTCATCGCGAAAAAGATGCACAGCTTTTTATCTCCACCGCAACGATGCAATAAATAGCGTGTTTACGCCATTAACCTTTTTTCGTTTTATTATAAAGCGAACGAACGGTATCCGTCATGGTCGCGCCCTTCTTGATCCAGATATCGGCCTTGGCCGTATCGATCTTGTAAGAAGCCGGCTTTTTCGACGGGTCATAGTATCCGATGATCTCAAGAACTCGCCCGTCACGGGGATAACTCTTGGGGATAACCACGATGCGCCAATTGTGATTTTTCTGAGCCGGATCGCCAGCCTTCTGCATTCTGATCTTAACTTCCATTGTTACTCCTTTTGTGTTTTTCTGTAAAAGCCCCTTATCAGGCTTTCCTATTATATGCCAATTCAAGCGCCTTAAGCTGCGCCCCTGCTTTATTCATTGTTTCGATGTATTCTTTCGACGGATCGGAATCAGCCACGATTCCGGCACCCGCTTGAATGTATGCCTTGTTTTCCGTTAACACAACGGTTCGGATTGTGATGCACATATCCAGATCGCCGGAGAAACTGAAATAACCAACACATCCCCCGTAAGGCCCGCGACGCGTTGTTTCCAGGCCGTCAATGATCTCCATAGCCCGGATCTTAGGGGCACCGGAAAGTGTTCCCGCCGGGAATACAGCCTCCAAGGCCGAAATCGCATCCTCTTTGTCCTTTAACGTTCCCTGAACGTTCGACACAATATGCATCACATGCGAATATTTCTCGATCGACATCAAATCCGTCACTTTTACCGTGCCTTCACGGCAAACACGCCCAAGATCATTGCGCCCCAAATCGACAAGCATGACATGTTCGGCAATTTCCTTCGGATCAGCTAAAAGCTCTTTTGCCAGCGCTTCATCCTCCTGAGGAGTCTTCCCCCGGGGACGAGTTCCAGCGATCGGGCGTGTTTCTACCAGACCATGTTCACAGCGTACCAGCATCTCGGGCGATGAACCGACAATGCTCATCCCGTTTAAATTCAGCAAATACATATACGGCGATGGATTGAGCGCACGTAATGTACGATACAAACTGATCGCATCAACCCTGGCATCAACCTCAAGCCGCTGCGATAAAACAACCTGAATGATCTCCCCGGCCTTTATCTCTTCCTTGGCCTTCAACACCATCTGCTCATAGCGGCCTTTGGTGCAATTAGAGCGGACCTTAAACTTTGAACCACCTGAAGTCTTCTTAATTTTTGGTAACGGCGCGTTCAACGTCGAGGCCAGACGATCAATCGCTTTCATAGCCATCGAAAATTTATTTAACTTAGCCGCCTTCGTGTCCTTAGGATCAACGTCGATACAAGATACCAGTTTAATCGTATGGTGTAGATGATCAAAGATCACCATGTCGCGTGCCAGCATCAGGACCATATCGGGCAAAGCCAGGTCATCCGTCGTTTTGTCAGGCAAATTCTCAAAGAACCGTACGGCATCATAGCTTAAATAGCCCACAAAACCACCGCAAAACTGCGGAAGGCCAGATATAGTAACAAAATTATACTTATTTAGCAACTGCCGGATTATTTCTAGCGGTGATCGGTCAAAGCCTGCTTTTTGCGATACCAGCTTACCCTTGTTTAAAGTAAGCACCTCAGCACACCGATCTTTACTACTAACAACAAGATGAGGATTACAGGCTATAAAGGAATACCGCGCCAGCTTCTCATTCCCCTCAACCGATTCCAGCAGAAACGAATACAAGGACCCTGCCGACAATTTCATATAAGCGGAAACCGGCGTTTCCAAGTCGCCGTAGATCTCGCGGTAAACCGGCACCAGATTCCCCTGGGAACAAAATGCCAAAAACTCTTTCTCAGACATTGTATACATTATTAAGTACGAACCGGGATCCCCCGGCCTTTCACATATGCTTTCACGTCTCTGATCGGGATCTCGCCATAATGGAAAATAGACGCAGCAAGTCCCGCATCAGCGCCTGACTTCTCAAAAACGTCCGCAAAGTGAGCCGCTTTCCCAGCACCACCAGAGGCGATCACCGGAATATTAACCGTCGCACTGACTGCAGCTGTTAACGGCAGATCGAAACCGTCCTTGGTCCCATCTGTATCCATGCTGGTAAGAAGAATCTCTCCCGCGCCAAGCTGCTGAACCTCCCGGGCCCACAGAACAGCTTCTTTTTCAGTCTCATTTCTACCACCATGAGTGAAGACTTTCCAGACATTGCCAATCTTTTTTACATCGATCGCTACCACGATGCATTGAGAACCAAACCGGTCGGCCGCCTCACGAATCAACGTTGGATTCTTTACAGCTGAGGTATTAATCGATACTTTGTCCGCGCCGGCATTCAAAAGAAGGCGGATATCGTCCACAGAATTAATGCCACCCCCGACAGTAAGCGGCATGAACACCTGCTCCGCTGTCCGGTTGACGACATCAATAAAAATTTTGCGTCCTTCATGACTCGCGGTAATATCCAAAAAGACCAGTTCGTCTGCCCCGGCAGCATCATAAGCCCGGGCACAATCCACCGGATCGCCGGCATCCCGAAGATTTACAAAATTAATGCCTTTAACAACCCGCCCGTCTTTGACATCAAGGCAAGGAATGATTCTTTTTGTCAGCATAGGGCGAATGCCTTTTTAATATCCAAGGTGCCTTCATAGATCGCCTTGCCCGTAATGACGCCCCAAAGGTTTGACGCTTTCAAGGCCAGTAGGGCCCTGATATCATCAAGAGACTTGACCCCGCCGGAAGCGATCACATTAAGGCCATCAACAGCAAGGATTTCTTTCAACCCGTCAATATTAGGACCAGACAAAGTGCCGTCACGGGCAATATCAGTGTAAATAACATATTTCAGGCCCATGGCCGCAAACTGCCTCGCCAGGTCGATCCCTTTCACCGTGGAAGTTTCCACCCAGCCGCGCTGAGCAACAAAACCATTCGAACAGTCCAGACTCACCGCGATCTGATCGTCCCATTTCTTTAACAGCATGGCCAGAAAATCACAATCACCCACTACCCTGGTCCCCAAAATAACCCGGGCGATCCCCGCCGATAAATAATTATCGACAACATCAATACTGCGGATACCGCCGCCAGTTTCAACAGGGATCGTCAGTTCTTTAGCGATCCGTTTGATCACCTGCTGGTTACGCCGCTCGCCGGACTCAGCTCCGTCAAGGTCGACCACATGAAGGAAAGGCGCGCCCAGATCCTGCCAGCGTTTGGCCATATCCAGCGGATCCGTTCCGTATTCAGTCATTTGATCGAACTGGCCCTTAAAAAGACGTACAACCTTGCCATCCTTGATATCGATCGCGGGTAAAATCAACATTGGACAAAATTCCTTAATATGCCAAGACCAACCGTCTGACTTTTTTCCGGGTGGAACTGAGCACCCCAGATGTTCTTATGACACACCGACGATGTATAGGAAATGCCATAATCCGTAACGGTTGCAGTAACCAATCGGTCTTTCGGACGTGCATAATAGGAATGACAAAAATAAACGAATGCACCTTCCGCAATCCCTCGGAACATCGGACAATCCGGTTGAACGATCCTGATCGCATTCCACCCCATTTGGGGCACCTTAACCGTATCCGCAAAGCGTTCCACCACGCCAGGCAGAATTCCGAGAGCTTTAACATTGCCGCCTTCAGTACTGGAATCGAACAAGACCTGAAAACCGAGGCATATCCCCAAAAATGGCTTGCCCAATGATACCTGGGAACGGATCAAGTCCGAAAGGTGCAATTCATCCAGGCGGGCCATCGCCGGGCGGACAGCACCGACTCCGGGCAAAACGATCTTGCCGGCCCGTTCAATGACCGAGCGGTCAGATGTTATCTGAGCATCCGCGCCGCTAGCTTCAAGAGCTTTTTGAACACTGCGCAAGTTACCCATGCCGTAATCAATGATTGCAATCATCAGTCAATAATACCTTTTGTTGAGGGAACAATGCCTTCACGGCGCGGATCCACCTGCGTGGCCTGATCAAGCGCCAGGCCAAGAGCCTTGAACGCCGCTTCAACATTCGTATGAACATCGTCTGAAACATTCTGCAGGGTAATACTGAGCGTACACCCGAGGCTATGCGCAAACGATTCCATAAAATGCTCAAGATAACTCAGAGAGTACTCCTGTTTATCGCCGGACTGTATGACTTTATCTTTCTCAAGGTTCAGCCTGAAATAACCCCGCCCGCTGATATCGATGATCGCCCGGGCCACCGTGGATTCCATTGGTGCGCCGGCGCTGCCAAAACGGCGGATTCCCGCCTTATCGGCAAGAGCCTGCTTGAAGGCCTTGCCCAGAACGATCCCAATATCTTCGTTCGTATGATGAATATCGATCTGGGTATCAGATTTAATGATCTCAAGTTCAAGATCGAAAAGGCCATGAAAAGCGAACAGCTCGATCATATGGTCCAGAAAACCGATCCCCGTCTTGATCTCGCAGCGGTCTCCACGGCCGTCAATATTCAGCTTGGCCTTGATATGTGTTTCCTTGCTTTTGCGTTCAACAACAGCTGTTCTAGACGACATAAATTTCCCCTTGTTATTTGAACCGGACATTGACCGTTTCGGCGTGCTTGACTAACCCTTCGATCAACGCGATCTGCGCCAGTGGCTCTTTAACCTTTTCTAAAGCCTTCCGTGAATATGAAATAAGATGGCTGGTTTTCATAAAATCCGACAGGCTTAACCCCGACGAGAATTTGGCCGTCCCCAGTGTCGGCAGCACATGGCTGGGACCTGCAATATAATCTCCCAGCGGCGTCGGACTATAAGCCCCCAGGAAAATAGCGCCGGCGTGTCGGATCATTTTGGCGACACTTTGCGGATCATTGGTCAGGATCTGCAAATGCTCCGGCGCGATGCGGTTGGAAATGTCACATGCCTCTTCCATATTTTTGGCATAGATCACAAACCCGCCCTGCACACGATTCCTTACCTGACGGATCAATTGCTTAGAAGTCGAGATCAGGATCGAGAGGCCACCAGCATGTTCCAACTGAGACTCAAAATCGGCCACTACAAAATCGGGATTGCTGAAACGATTGGCAATGATCACCAGTTCCGTCGGGCCTGCAAGCATATCAATGTCGACAAACCCGAACAGCTGGCGTTTAGCTTCTGTCACATAGGCATTACCAGGCCCTACGATCTTATCGACCCTCGGCACACTCTTGGTCCCATATGCCAGCGCGGCAATGGCCTGCGCTCCGCCGATCTTATAGATCTCCTTAACATTCAATAAATTTGCCACCGCGAGAACGTAAGGATTAACATGCCCATCTTTACCGGGCGGTGTTGCAATAACGATCCTTTTAACTCCGGCGATCAACGCCGGCACCACTGTCATATAAACGGACGATACCAGAGGAGCTGTGCCCGCCGGGATATAGACGCCAACCGAATCCAGCGGCTTGTATTCTTCCTTCAAGAAAATCCCGTCTCCGCTCTTTATGCAGCAAGGCTTCTTGATTTGCTTGCGATAAAACGCGGACACATTGTTGATAACCAGCTTTAATGAAGCAATAAAGTCCGGCGTGATATTCTGGAACGCTCCGCTGATCTCGCTTTCCGCGACACGCAGGTCTTTTGGACTGAGTTTAACTTTATCGAAACGACGGGTATATTTTAGGACTGCGGCATCCCCATTAACACGGATATCCGCAATAATACGCTGAACTTTATCAACCGTACTCTGACGGCGGTAATACATATTGCGATTGTAGAGTGCCTCAATATTCTTGCTGTTAAGTTTTAAAAGTTTCATGCCTTGATGCTCTCCTTGACGGTTTTCACCGCAGTATCAAACACCGCGATCAATTTCTGTGGGTCCTTGCACCCGGCCTGAGCCAAATTGGGCCTCCCGCCGCCAGATCCGCTAAAAAGCGGGGTCACTTTAGCCATCAGATCCCCGGCTTTCAGCCCTTTCTTGACCAAATCATCGGAAAGCATCAAAATGACCGCCCCGTCTTCGGCAGACGTCGCAGCCAGTAAAGCCACCACCGATGAACATTTCTGTCTTACCAGGTCAGCGATCTTACGCAGGGTTTCCATATCTGCACCCTTAAAAACGTGCGACACAAGAACTGCACCTGCAACGGTATCTGCCTTGGCAATAACATCAGTCAACGACCCTTTGATCACTTCAAAATTAAGATCCGATACTGTTTTCTGAAGATCTTTGATCCTTTTCGCCTGCTGTTCAACCCTCAGGGCAACTTCATCCGGAGATGATTTTAGTACAGCAGCCGCTTTTTCCAATTGCTTTTCTTTAGCCCTGACCATTTCCAGTGCCCCGATTCCCGTCACCGCCTCGATGCGCCGGATCCCCTGAGCCACCGCACCCTCAGTGATGATCTTGAACAAACCCGCCTGGCCGGTCACATCAAGATGCGCCCCGCCGCAAAACTCACGGGAATATTCTCCCGCGGCAACAACCCGCACCGTTTCGCCGTATTTCTCGGCAAAGAACGCTAACGCGCCGCTTTGCCTGGCTTCTTCAATAGTCATGACTTTCTTGGAAACGATATCACAACGGCGAATAAAACTGTTCACCGCATCTTCAACCTGTACAAGTTCTTCACGACTAACACCCTTCGGATGGGTAAAATCAAAACGCAAATGATTTTCATCTACCGACGATCCCTGCTGTTTAATATGCTCCCCCAGCACCAGACGCAACGCCGCCTGCAATAAATGGGTAGCGGTATGATTGCGCGTAATGGCCATGCGACGCTCACCGTCAATAGACGCCGTCACCAGTTCGCTCACCTTAATAACCCCTTTGACGATCCCGCGATGCACAAAAACATCGCGTTGCTTTTGGGTATCTTTCACATCCAGGGCGCCGTTCTTGCCCTTAATAAAGCCGGTATCAGCGGCCTGGCCGCCCTGCTCGGCATAAAATGGACTTTTGTCCAACACCATTGCCGCGCGATCACCATCATTAGCCTGCGCAACGCTCTTTCCGTCGACAAAAACCGCCAATACTGTCACATCCGCTGACGGCAGCTCAAACCCGACAAACTCCGTTTTGGGCAAGCCCGTCACATCCACGTCTCCAGAAAGAAAGACATCCCCCTGCATTTTACTGCCGGCCCGGGAACGCTCTTTCTGGTCATTCATCAACTTCTCAACGATCGCCATCGCCTGGGCCAGGATATCCGCCGAAAAGACTGCGGCAGCTTTTTCCTGAATTAAATTAACGGGCAACCCGTACGTATCGCGATATAAGAACATCCGGGCGCCAAGATCATCAACGCTAACATTATCTGCCTTTAATCGTTGCAGCTCACTGATATATTCCGGCACTTTCTCACCGTTAAGTTTGATCACGGCCTCTTCGACACGCTTTACTGAAAGAGTAATATCTTTCTCTTTAGCAACAAGGTCCGGATAAGGCCCCTTCATGACGGAAACCACAACGCCAACCAGCGAATGAACGATCGGCTTTTTGATCCCGGCCTGAATAAAAATATTGGTCATGTCTACAATAAGACGACGCATCACGTAGCCGCGGCCTTCGTTTGACGGAATAACACCATCGCCTAAGCCGAAAGTCACCGCCCGAATATGATCGGCGATCACACGATTTTCACGCAGCGTGATGGAAGCGTTCTCTGCTGTCACGGCCTTCTTGATCGCACTCATGATATCGATAAAAAGATCTGACTCATAATTATTCTTCTTGCCCTGCATCACCGCTGTCAGACGCTCCAGTCCCATGCCGGTATCAATATTTTTCGCCGGCAATGGCTCAAGAACGCCGCCGTCTTTACGATTATACTGAGTAAAAACCAGGTTCCAGACTTCGCAAAAGCGGCCACAATTGCAATCCGGGTTACAATCAGGATTCTGGCAATTATTAACGCCCCAATCAAAAAATATTTCCGAGCAGGGGCCGCAAGGGCCATTAGGACCATTAAGCCGGGCATTGGAAGGCCAAAAATTTGATTTGTCGCCGAGTTTAACGATCCTGCCGGCCGGGACCTTGATCTCGTTTAACCAGATCGCGTAAGCCTCATCATCGTCCTTATTAACCGAAACCCACAGCCTATCGGCGGGGATATTCATCACGGTCGTCAGAAATTCCCAGGCCCAGTGGATCGCGTCTTTCTTGAAGTAATCACCAAAAGAAAAATTCCCGAGCATTTCAAACATTGTATGATGAAAATCCGTCACCCCTACTTCAGGCAGGTCGTCGGTGCGCAGGCATTTCTGCGAGGAAGCCGCGCGGGTAAACCCGGTAATATGTCCCATGAATTGCGGCTTGAACTGCTGCATGCCGGCCGTCGTAAAAAGCACCGTCGGATCGTCTTTTGGAACCAGCGAATCACTGACCGCAACCTTATGCCCTTTTGAAGCAAAGAATTCCAAAAACTTTGAGCGTATCTCGTGTCCTGTCATATTTCCCTTATTACCTTGTTAATAGTCCCTGCTGAGAAACCTCGCCGAGCCAGATAATCCATCATACGTTTTTTGCGTTTACGCGGTTCAATGCCCCGATATAACCTGCCCCTCCGCTCGACAATCGCTAAAGCCACCGCAACTTCATCATGGTCGCTGCGAACACTTTCCCAAAGGTCGGTGACGATCTCTTTCGCAATGCCTTTTTGAGCTAACTCGCGGGCAACGCGGCTAAAACCGTATTTCTTGAGCCGGCCCTGCATCCAGACCCTGGCAAAAGCCGCATCGTCAATGAATCCCAGAACCTTGAATTTATCGACAATGATTGAACAAATGTCCAGCGTAAAACCTTTGACGGCCAACTTCGCTTTTAATTCAGCTTCGCTGCGGGGCCTTAATTTAAAAAGGCGAAGGGCGTACCCCTTCGCCTTTTTTAAGCTCTGCTCTGTCTCAACATCATCCACCGGGATCACTCCGCGGATTTTTTAGCCTCAGGCTTGACCGGCGCGTCTTTGGCCCTGGCTTTCTCGATGATCAGCTTCTCAAGTTTCTGAGCCGCTTTTACATTTTCTTCAAAGAACTTCTTGGCATTATCCCGGCCCTGTCCAACCCGTTCACCTTCAAACGTAAACCAGGCGCCCGCTTTGTCCAAAACATTGAATTTTACGCCCAGATCAACCAGATCGCTGGACTGGGAAATGCCTTCATTAAAATAGATCTCAAACTCGGCATCACGGAACGGCGCCGCCACCTTATTCTTGACGATCTTGGCACGCACCCGGTTACCGATCACCTCATCACCTTTTTTAATCGACTCAATCCGGCGCAAATCAATACGCACCGAAGCATAAAACTTCAAGGCATTACCGCCGGTGGTGGTCTCGGGATTCCCGAACATCACCCCGATCTTCATCCGGATCTGGTTAATGAAAATGATCGACGTGTTCGACTTGCTGATAACCGCCGTCAGTTTACGCAACGCCTGCGACATCAACCGGGCGTGCAGCCCCATATGACTGTCGCCCATCTCACCCTCGATCTCGGCCTTGGGCGTCAGTGCCGCAACAGAATCGATGATCACCAAATCTACCGCATTGGAACGCACCAGTGTTTCCGCGATCTCAAGCGCCTGCTCGCCGGTATCCGGCTGGGAGACCAGAAGGTCGTCAAGCTTGACCCCGATCTTCGCCGCATAGGACGCATCAAAAGCATGCTCCGCATCAATAAACGCCGCTGTCCCGCCCTTTTTCTGGATCTGACGGATAATGCTCAAGGTCAGCGTCGTTTTTCCCGACGATTCCGGCCCAAAGATCTCAACCACCCGCCCGCGAGGAATCCCGCCAACACCCAAAGCCAGGTCAATCCCCAGAGAACCGGTAGAAATTGAATCCACATCAGCCCGAATGGTCCCATCCAGCTTCATGATGGATCCCTTGCCGAACTGCTTTTCGATCTGCGTCAACGCCAGATCAAGCGCCTTACGCCTGTTGTCCAACTCCGCCGGTGTAAATCCGGCTTTCTTCACATCACTCATAAAACCTCCCACTTAAAGATTAATAATGTTTGGGGGGACGATGATTATACTTAAGGGGTTGCAGGTTGTCAAAAGAAGAGTTATTTGACAGTTTAATTAAAGAAAAGCTATTAATTTTATCTATTATTGCTTTGCGGCAACAGCCGCAGAAATCTGAGCAACAACATAATTAAGCATTTCGTCCGTCATTCCAGGGTAAACACCTACCCAGAAGGTGTCACGCATTATCTTGTCAGTAATTCTCAAATCACCAACACTACGGAACCCTTTTTGAGCCTTTCGCATGTCATCGAAACAGGGCTGTCTGACAAGATTACCCGCAAAAAGCATGCGCGTCTGAATACCCTGTTTCTCAAGATGCGCCACGATCTGATCCCGACTAAATCCGGCACCTTCCTGCAATGTCAGCGGAAAACCAAACCAGCTAGGATCAGAATTGCGGGTGGGCTCTGGCAGGATAAACGTGTGGTTCAAGAAGAAAAGCCGCTCTTTAAGCAAAGACCAATTCTTTTTACGAATCTCAATGAAAAAAGGCAATTTTTCCAACTGGGCACAACCAATGGCCGCCTGCATTTCTGTAGCTTTAAGATTGAATCCGAAATGTGAATAGACGTATTTATGATCATACCCATACGGCAAGTCGCCCGACTGAAAAGAAAAACGCTTTTGGCATGTATTATCTTTACCCGGCGGACACGCACAGTCCCTGCCCCAGTCCCGAAATGATTCTATTAATTGTTTTAACAACAAGTCGTTCGTATAAACGGCCCCGCCTTCACCCATCGTAATATGATGTGCGGGATAAAAACTCGACGTTCCTATGTGCCCTATCGTGCCTGTATATTGCCATTTGCCATTCAAGCAATATTTGGATCCCAGAGCATCACAATTGTCTTCGATCAGCCACAACTTATGTTTAGCACAAAAATCATAAACAGCCTGAAGATCAAACGGATTCCCTAAGGTATGAGCCACCATGACAGATTTTGTTTTTTTTGAAAGGGCTTCCGAGAGTTGTGTCACATCGATATTGTAGGTTGGTAAAGAAATATCCACAAAAACAGGCACCGCACCATATTGGATGATCGGGGTGACAGTAGTTGGGAACCCCGCAGCCACGGTAATAACTTCATCTCCCGGATTAATACGCCGTTCGCCTAATTTAGACGACGTCAATGCCATAAATGCAAGCAAATTTGCTGATGACCCGGAATTGACAACTGAACAATATTTAACACCATTAAACGCTGCAAATTCGTGTTCAAAACGTTGTATATAGCGCCCACTCGTCAGCCAAAAATCCAAAGAGGCATCAACAAGACTCTCGAGCTCCTTTGAATCAAAGACCCTGCCGCCATAAGCAATCCGCTCGCCTGGCTGAAAGACTTTTGAATGGCCAAAAGTTTCACGATAATACTCCTGAACCTTTTCCAGGATCTCCTGGCGCAACAGTTCCGCTTTACTCATAGCACCTTCGATACCGTTCATGATCGTCGATCATTTATCATACAGCAATAATGAGCGATCAATTTTACCCTGATTAACCCTATACCAGTTATATAAATCACCTAAGCAAGTATCCATATCCTTAAACTGAAAATGGCCTATCTCATTAATCAATCGCGAATTATCCCCACTATATTCAGCTTTCAAGCCGGGCTCAGCGACCTTAATATCAAGATTCTTACCAGAAACCCTTAAGATCTTACGAGCCAATGTCAAAAGATCATGTGTGCGCCCGGTACAAATATTATAAACTTTTTCTTTCGTCTGGTTCTGCATAAACCAATCAACTATCTTAACTAAATCATCAATAAATAGATAATCAAAGAATACGTTCTGCTTTATCGTGATTGGCAGGTCAAACAACGCTTTGCAACAAGCATTGGAAATAAAACGGATTTCCCAATCCTCGTATTTACCAAACACCCCAAAAAGGCGCAGATTATAAATATTCTTTGATTGCTCCAGTTCATTATTGATCAAATATTTTGATAAACCATAAGAGTCACCAGGAATATGCTTGCCAAAATACGCCTCATTCATCCTTGGAATCCAGTGTTCACGATCAAACTCCGCACCCGATCCAAAAGTAAATAACTTCCCATAAGAATCAGAACAACGAGAAAGATTTAAAAACATACCCCGATTAGAATTCAAAACCAAGGAAGTGTCTTTTGTCGAATTCCGCGTGGCATTCCAAACTGCGGCATGGATCACTACATCAAAACGATTTTGTTTAAGATACGCCCGAACTTTATTAGCATCTAAAAGATCAAGCTCTTTACTTCCAGGGGCCTCAATCTGATACTCTCCTGTAAGCTGTTCTTTAAGATTACGCCCGATAAAACCTGTACCCCCGGTAATCAGAATTTTCATATGTATTTTCGATAAATTGCCTGTACCGTCACCAAATTCTCAGGGCAAAAATCATGCCACATTAAATAACCAGGATCTGTTGGCATCATCCCGTTATTGGCGGTAAGAAATGTTTCGGTTAAAAAGCACTTAAATAAAAAAGAAATAAAATGCCCTCTTTCATCCTGCTCCGGCAGAATCAACTCATTAACAGCAATTGGCACCTTGTCAAAAATAATGCCGGTTCCGATCTCTGTCTCAGCCACTTTCAGGACTCTAGTTTCCAACTTTTCCTTGAATCGAAGAATCCCTCCCGGCAGATGCCAGCCCTTACCCGCGCAGCCATCATCCCGCCATGACAGAAGAGTGCGTCCTCGCTCATCCTTGATTAATAAATCGACATTTACCAGAGGCGTAATTCTGCTCATCAGGCGAAACACCTCCTTAGGTAATCCGCGAGAAGGATCGCCGACCTGCTTATTCAAAATTGCTACAGCCTGAATAATATTCATCCCTCACCTTAACGAATAGTGATTATACTAATCAGCTTTACTTCCGAAAGAAAAGACCCGAAGGAACTCCCTCAAAGATAAGGCGGTGTCCTTTTTTATAACCATAAAATAAAAAAGCTGGAAAAACTTAACTGTCATATAGAAAAAGAGCAGCGCATACGCCGGAATTCTTTTAACGTTTTCTAAAGTTTGTGTCAAAGAAAATGACGCTGTATCTTTATTAGGACGAGCAAGATTCTTTCTAAAACGTCGGACATCCAGATAAAATGCAAAGATCGAAAATAAAATGTCTCGCCTGAGTTCTGCCTCACTCATCCCGGGCGGAACGTAAGAAAAAGGAGTCAACTTGAAAGGATTCTCGATAAAAGTCGAGACACTGTTAAAATTTTCGTATATACCAACAATATTTAACCGGTCTTCCCTCTTTGCAATCTCATATAATTCTGTCCCGGGGTAAGGTGTCGCGTTATTAAAACGAATCGTATCAATCTGCAAATCACGGGTCATTTTTAGGCAATCTCTGCGCGTCTTCATTGTCTCGCCCGGCAACCCAAAAATAAACGTTGCACTGACAATGAATCCGATACTTTTCGCTATTTGCACTGCCTTAACACAATCGGCCACCGTCTCGTTTTTCTTGATCAGTCTAAGCACCTTATCGTCAGAACTCTCGATTCCAAAGAATATATATTTAAAACCAACAGCATATAATTCTTTAAGAATATCAAAGGAAACATGATCGGCTCTACCCTGGAAACTGAAAGTCATCTTATTATTCAGTCCGCGAAGTCGGATTTCGGCAATCAGTTCAGAAAGTTTATTTTTATCAAAAAGAAAGTTATCATCAAGAAAAGCAATGAACCGCTTATTGTGTTTAACATAAAGCATTTCCAGGTCATCAACAACTTTCCTGGGATCACGAAAACGGTATTTCTTACCCGTAACAACCCGATTACTGCAAAAAATACAGTCATAAGGACAGCCCCGGGAAGCCATGACAAATTCCAGATCATATTTCGGAGACTTAAAGAGATGATATGGAAAGGAGGGCAAATTATTAACGTCAACACTTTCTAATGACTTCGGATTATGAACAATTTGACCGTTCAACCGATAAGAAAGATTCGCTAAAGAATGCAGATCTTTCCCGCTCTTAAGCGCTCTATAGAGGTTAACAATGACATGATCGGCTTCGCCTCTGACAACATAATCAACTTGAAGAAAATCAAGCATTTCATCCGGCATTGCCGAGGGGTGAACCCCGCCGAATACAACGACAGACTGCGGATAAAGTTGTTTAATGATTTTAGCCAATTCCAGGGATCTATTCAAATTGGCGGTTAAAACACTGAAACCAAAAATAAACGGCGGGTTTAATCTCTTAACAAGGTCAGCAATAACTTGGAGCGTATTTTCTTCAACCTGCTCATCAATAATTTCAGCCGTACAGCCAGCCTCAAGCAATACACTCACCAAAGTTCCAATGCCGAGCGGAACAATGACGGGAAGGAATGGTTGAAAAGCTTTTAAGGTATTACGTGAAGAGGCATTAACGAAAATCATTAAAAACTCCGAGAAAATTACAGATTCTCAGTATGCTCATGAGTTCTAAAAGAAAACCATTTCTGGCCGAAATAATTATACACAGTAGAAATCACAAAACACACGCCCTGAGCCAAAACCGGATGAAGTCCAAACAAACTGACTGCTACAAACATCAGAGCAAAACCTAAAACCATACTTCCACCATAAACCACATAACACCTTAAATATTCTCTTAGAAAATTGCCCTTAGTTCTAAAAACAAAGAATTTCTGACATAAATAAGTATTTGTCATGGCAAGAATATTAACGGGTATCAACAACACCAGATAGTGCACTTGATGCTGCCACCACTGGTAGAAAAGAGCGTAAACGCCGACCATAAAAAGAACGTTCCACCCGCCAACCAGCAAATAACGCGTCAGGCGATATAATTCATCCTTGCTCATTCTAGTCAAAGTTAAGCTTTTCATCCTCAATCACCAGCGGACGATTTTTTACCTGTGTCAATATAGCTCCCACATATTCGCCAACAATCCCTAGAAATAGTAATTGAACAGCGGAAAAGAAAAACAACCCTATAACTAAGGGAGCTAAGCCTAAATTAAACGTCTGCCAATAAAGCAGCTTATAAACAAAATACGCAATGGCCACAAAAAAGCTAAAAAACGCTAAACAAAAACCAGTAAGTGCCGCTAAGCGCAGCGGTAGCTTGGAATGATTAACAAACCCTGTCATTGCTATATCGTATAATGTAAAGAAATTATTCTTTGACCTGCCATGTTTGCGTTTATCTTGAATATATTCAAGTACCTTGCGTTTAAATCCAATTTCAGCAATAAGTCCGCGGAAGTAAGGGTAAGGGTCATGATACCTTTTTAAACCATCCATAAACTTCCGGTCATACAAACCAAAACCTGTAAAATTCTGAATCATGTCGTTTGAATCTGAAAAGCTGGATAAAAGGCGGTAATAAAAGCTTCTTAGAACGGCCATTAAAAAGAATTCACGACTTTTTGATTGAACCGCGATAACCACCCGAAAGCCAGCTTCCCAATGCCTGACAAAATCAAGAATCATCTCGGGAGGATTCTGTAAATCGGAACACATTCCAACCACAGCATCACCAGAGGCCTGAAGTAAAGCATTATACGTTGAACGTACTTGACCAAAATTATTGGCATTAAAAATAACTTTAAAGTTTTTGTCCTTCCGGGCAATACAGCGAAGCATTTCTCGCGTACCATCAGTAGAACAATTATCAGCGACAATTATTTCATAATCATATTCAGGTAGTTTTCCGAAAACAGCCACCAAACGATCATAGAATTCCTGCAGATTTTCGTTTTCGTTAAAGCAGCCAGTAATAACACTAATCTTTTTCCGAATACTGTTCATTTTAAAACCACCACCTTATTTTTAACTCCCATCAAACTTATTTCTTTGAGGATATCATCAGAAAATACCGCTACAGCAATGATAATTACCGGCAAATGATGCTTATTTATAATCTCCATAGGAGAGCATATCTGTTTACCAAATAAATATCCCCCCTGTTTATGTTTATCATTATCAACGAACATAACGATTTTACATTGATTTAATCGAGATGTCGCCAACAAACGACTTGCATAATTACCGGCGCCCCAGACAATTATCTCTTCTTGACTTTGTGCCAACCTATCAATAATCACATCAACATTATGAATCTGAGATGTCTGGGAAACATACTGTGAGAGCATTTTTGCAGAATGATTACGCCATTCGGAAGCTTCAGCGCACTCATTTGAATATGCACAAAAGATCATCGGCTGCTCAACATTAGAGAACTTTACTGTCGTTTTAACAAGATTAACAACTCTAAACCCATATGCAAGACCCAAATTTATTAAAGAAGTTTCATCAAAATGGTTAACATGCTCGCAATTAAAATAATCGAAAGGAATTGAATCAAACTGGTGATACCGAGAAGCGTCCGGAACACAAACCAAGAAGAATCCATTGCGTCTTATTAATGACTGAAGTCTTTTCATGATGCCGGGCAATTCATAAATATGTTCAAGCACCCCGGACATAATGGCAACATCATACTTTTTATCGACAGAAAGATCGAAAATGCTTAAAGTAACGCCCACAATCCCCTTTTCACAAGCATTAGCTATGCATTTTTCAGATGGATCAAGGGCTGTAAGGTTAAAGAAACCTAAGCCTTGCAACTCATACAATAAACTTGAATTGCCGCTCCCTATATCAATAATATTTGCTGATACATCACAGATAACTGAGCTTACCCACTTTGCACGATCTTTATAAATATGTGAATTGCCCGGAATATAGGTCATCTCATACTTAGACATACTGGCGTAATATGCATCAAAATCATCTTGTTTTAAGGAAATATCTGCATAAACGAACCCACAATGACAACAAGAAACAACATCGTATTCACCTGGCATAAAATGTATGCTTGCAAAAACAAACTTTTGCGTATGCAAAACATCACCAGTTAAATTGCGACATATCGGACAAGAACGATTTAAATTTCTTATTTTCATATGGCGTTCGTCCAACCTTAAGTAAAAGCAAAAAACTTAAATTAAGTTGAAATAAACCGCCCAGTCTTTCCAGAATGAGCTTGTATTAATTATAGATCGAAAGTTGCCTTTATGTACTAGAGCTCTATCAAGCTCACCCTTTCCTTCATAAGCTTTTGCTAAACAATAATAGGCAAAAGCATGATCTGAATAAACATTTACAAGATTACTGAAACTCTTAATACATTCATCATAATTTCCTATACGCAAATTATAATTGTGAATAAAATTAACATGTAAATTCATCATATACGCCTGCTTTTCAATATGCTC
This sequence comes from Candidatus Omnitrophota bacterium, assembly GCA_002753745.1. Lineage (GTDB taxonomy): Bacteria > Omnitrophota > Gorgyraeia > Zapsychrales > Fredricksoniimonadaceae. The sequence continues at coordinate 20,138 of PEAR01000002.1, forward strand.
AGGCGTGTAACTTGGTGTTCGGATATTACACTTTGTTAAACTAGGGCAGAAAAAACTATCATTCACTAAATAACCATTTTCTTTACATTCATTATAAAGACGACTGCCAGGAAGCGGCAATGCAATCAAGAAATAAACCCAGCTGAAACCAATTTCTTCCAGCGTTTCAAGCGTTTCGTTGCGATGCTCATCCGTTTCTCCAGGTGAGCCAATAACAATATTAGTAAGGGCACTGATGCCGAATTTACGAAGGCTATGTACAGCGCACTTTGCCTCATCCTTAGTAACAGGTTTCTGAATAATATGTTTCAATACAAAATCTGAACCGGATTCTAAACTTGTATACTGAAATGTATTCCCTAATTGTGATAAAAGTTGAGCCACCTCATCATCAATATTCCGCATAAGAATGGCAGGAAAATTTACATTAATCTTTAATTTAACATACTCTTTAAGAATTAATTTGGCTCTCACCTTATCAAGAAGAAATGAGTCGTCACAAACAAATAATTCAGTCAAACCGTCATCCTCAACCATTTTTCTCACATCATTAACAGCCCGTTCAGCACTTAAAAATCGCACTTTCTTGCCATGAACATTAAACCCCGCACAAAAGTTGCAATTAAAAGGACAGCCTCGAGATAGGTAAATAATTCTTGATACCATTGTTCGTTTGAAGTTCTTTTTGTAAACCGCTCCCTTAATCTTAGGCAAATTAAAATTTGAAAGATCAACATAGCTAAAATCAATAGGCGGAATATTATCAAGTTCTGAAACAGTGTAATTAGCAGGTTTAATTCCGAGCTTAATACTTTCCTTTGTAACAAAAGCATTATTAGATCTCACATGCGCTCGACTATCTTCACTGTCGATTAAGCGCAAAAAGGGAATTTCTCCCTCGCCAAAATTAACGGCATCAATATCATTCTTTAACGCAATTTCTTCGCTTAAAACTGTTGCCAGATTACCGCCGACAATAAGCAACGTATTCGGGGCCACTTTCTTTATTGTTGCCGCCAGACCGTCCAACAGGTGATACCCGACATTAAACATAAGTGAAATACCAACAATGTCAGGATTAAACTCTCCCGTTTCTGATTCTATATACTTTCGAAAATACTCCTGTCCATCTCTAATAACATTCCCGTGCTGATATTCACTGACCAAGTGATTATTTATATCTACAATTCTAAAATTAACGCAATTCCGGGCATATTTCTTTACATATGCACATATAGAAAGCAGGCCATAGGGAAGATTAACAATAGACCGGGTATCAAATAAATATTTCTGCGCACCGGGATCCAACAAATCCGGGATAGGCATCGTAAACAATAATACTTTCTTGCTTTTATTCACATTTACCTTTAGTTATCGCATCTTTATCAGCTATGGCGTACAAAACAGTTTCGGTCTGATTATCGGTGTAATGACGCATAAAGAATTTATACCCAGGCACGAAAGATCTTAACAATAACAACAAATCAAACAAGTCTTCACGCCGGTGATAAACACTAACCGCTAATTTCGGCATCCACTTCTTGATCGTCTGTTCAGCACCAAGAATCGCATTATGCTCGGCACCCTCAATGTCCATCGATACATACGTCACTCGCCGGCCATTCAAAATATTGTCTATTGTATCAACTTCCATTGAATCAGCTGATAAAGAGTTGTCTATAATTTCAGAAATACGTGAGCCCCCTTCACGTCCAGCTTGAAAATGAATAATCTGATGTTTATGCCATGCGCCCATGTTATGTAGCTCTATCTTCTTTATACCGTTAAGGGAAATAACCCCCTCTAAAGTTAAGAGAGTTTTCTTGTCTGGTTCAAATGCAATTATCCCATCATAAACTTTATTCGTACGACGATTAAACTCAATAATAGCATTGCCTTTAAAAGCTCCAACATCTAAAAAGACCTCATTGTCTAATAAACTTACAATATCATCATCAAAGTACTCTGTTTTAGATTTGATTTCGGAATATAAACTGAAATCACCTGAAATTTTGGCATTAAGGACATTAGCGTAAACACTCTTAGAAAAATCATCTGCCAACAAGGAATAGGCCTCATTGAACTGAGACTCATATTCAAGATAATACGGGTAATTAATTTTCTCGCCACAAACTTCAAATCCACGCAGATACCAGAAAGGATTCTTTTCACAAGCTCTACTTAACTGAGAAAAAATTGGCTCCTTATATTGAATCCCCGTTGCCACCACAATCTGATACTTTCCACCATTGCTAATAAATTTATTCTTAATGCCTTCGTAACTATAAACAGGCAATCCAATATGAGACATCCCCTGCTTTGATAAATCATTATCACAAAAACACACCGGCTCAATGCCGTGTTGGCGTAAATACATCAAGACGCACCATGCAATTTCACCAGCTCCCCAAAGAATTACCGGCAACGCTGTAGACTTGATTAAAGCGAATATCGCCTCTTCTTCATGCGCGACATTCTTTATAAGCCCAGAAAGACTATTCAACATCGCAATTTCCTCGCATCAAAGCCATCGATATTGTCTTTAATATAATGGCCGCTTTTATAAAAATCGCACCGCGAACAGGAAACATTATCCTGTTTACGGTCCTCGAGTTGCATTAGCATGAACTTATGCCATGCCTCTGACAGCCACAATCCCTTCAAATCAATACGATTAACGTTACCAAGATTAGTTCCCCCGTTAAAATCGATACAACAGGGCGCCACATCGCCGTTACTGCGTACCGCCATCGTGGTGAATGCCATTGGGCAAACGCGCCGGTGTTGCGATTCAGCGTGCATATCCTGGACTGCGGCGGCGGTGTCCTTGTACAGAGCATCTGTAAATCTAGCACCCTCCGTCATGGTCCAGTTATGCGGTTTATCAATATAGATCTCGTCGGCCACATCCTGGTACATCTTGATAAAATCATCATTACCCGGACCGTATGTATCCAGCATTTTTACAGCGACAAAAGGGCGTTCACGGCCGGCCAGTTTCTTAAGCTCCTGCAACATGCTCAAATTATCATGGATGGAACGAATATCCAATTTTGAGCCTGTAATATCCTCATGTTTCTGTTGATCGGGCGAATACACGGAAACTCGCAAATAATCCAACTGATGATCCACCATTCCCTGCGCGATCTTTCTAGTCAGTAAAGAAGCATTCGTCGTCGTCTCGACCCTTTCCGCGATATCAGCATGCTTCGCCATTTTAAGCATCTCGGCAAAATCAGGATTAAGAAGCGGTTCGCCATATAAACTAAGCTTAAGCACTTTAAGTTTTGCCCCGCTCCAAGACCGCAGCTGCTCAATGATCTTCCTGTACAAGCTCAAATCCATATTAAGCCGAAGACGCGATAAAAAGTTTTCTTCTTTTAAACTTTGAAAACAATGAACACATCTGAAATTACACAAACTGGAAGGCTCGATCAAAACTGTAAAGGGCTTCTTTAAAGGCAAAACATCAACAAGGTTTTGCCTGTTGGTCGCATGTAATTGAGTATACGAGATCATATTCTCAGTTTATCGACAGGGAACCCGTCAACATTGTCCTCTTGGGGAAACAGTTTAAACCAGTCACAATTAGCGCAAATGCGATTTTCGTGCTTGCGTCCTTCCAGAAGCATCTTCCGAAACGCGAACATATTGTCACCCCGCCACAAATCTTGCAATGAAGTATCATTCGCATTTCCGATTTTTGTCCCTTTGGCCGGGTCATGAGTACACATTAGACAGTCACCAATGTTATTGATGACCATCGACATGAACGGCCGTGAGCAAACAGCGCGTCCAGTATTAAGACTAGCCTGATATTCACGTCGTGACTGGAGCTCCTTGACAGGATCGTTGTAATACATATTCACAAGGTCATTCCCGCTGTAATTCGTCGCATTATGGACTTTTTCCAGACCAATTTCGTCCGCTATCCCCTGATATAAATCAAAGAATATTGTGTTTTCGTCGCTGTATGTATCAAACATCTTAACAAAGATATACGGCTTTTCGGCGCCTGAGCGATCACGTGTATCGCGCAACTGTTTAATGTTTGCCTGGATCTTTGCGACAGAGCAATCAGTCCTTGTAACTTCGCGATGATGTTTGTCCTGTGCGGCATAAATAGAAAAACGAATAGCATCCAGGCCGTACGTAATCAATTTAACCGCGATATCAGGAGTTAAAAGCGACCCGTTTGAGAATGTATCCACCCGTTCGGCTACTTCCGCCTCTTTAGCAATCCTGACCATCTCACAAAAGTCAGGATTAATAAAAGGCTCGCCAAGCATGGCCAACCTCAAAAGCTTAAGTTTTGGACCTGGCCACTCCTTTAACTCCAGGATCAACTTCTTAAACAAAGCCATATCCATATGCTTAAGCGGCTTAAGATCATTGCGCGTATTATCACTGCCATGAACACAAGGAGTGCATCGGAAATTACACAAATTTGTCGGCTCAATAAAAAGCGACAAAGGCTTTTGTAACGGCAGCATCTCGCGCAAAGGCTTGCGATCATGTGAAATAATGGTAAACAAACTCATTTAAACAAAATCCTCTGGCGTAAAGACCTCAGACCAATGAACAGGCAACGGTTTGCCATAAAACTTACTCATATAATTCTTGATAAAATTACTGTCTTCGCCGGACAGACAAAGAGGATTAAATTCTTTAAAATGTTTAATACTCATGCCCCTTTTAAGAATAGCAGCAAAGCTTTCTTCAAAAATATTGCCCAGCGAGATATGAATAAATCCGCATGGCAGAATATCTCCATACTGAGTCAAATGCAGGTTTGAATTAACACTCCCACAGCCCCTTTCAATACCGTACGTGGGAAAAGTGTCGCGATGCAAAGATGGATATTGTTGATTAACGTGCTTCATGTAAGCCGCGTCATCAGCATCAATCAACATATCATGCTTACCTTCCCACTCGCCGACAGCATGAGCAATCATGACATCAACCGTAAAACCATTCTCCTGGGCAAACTTGGCCATTTCAAGCGTTCTGTCAGTACGACAATTCTGATGGGTGATGCAGGTTTGTATCACCACACTCAACCCGGCTTCCTGGGCGTTAAACAATGCCTCTTTTGCTTTAAGGTAAGCTCCTTCTTTATTTCTGTTCATATCGTGTTTAGCTGCGTCAAAATCATCGATACTGATTTTTACCTTATCCAACCCCCAGCTTCTCAGATCCCGGGCCATTTCTTTGGTCAAAAAATACCCGTTGGTGCTCATTGATAAATGAAACCTGTCCGGCTGCAATGCCTTGATAACGCTCTGAAGATTTTTTAATATTAATGGCTCACCACCAGAAATGACAAACTGACACAGCCCTAACTCATGGGCTTCATCGCTAAAGCGCCTCAAATCATCCGGAGAAAGAGCTCTTTCCTTATGCGCAAATCTCGTCGTAAAACAATGCCGGCATTTTAAATTACATGCCAGGTTAAAACCGATATCAACTACAGGAGTAGCCAATCCCGCCTTAAATCGATCCGCAATCTTGAGGATCTTCTCAAAAGCAAGAGGCTTCTCTTTTTTAAGTCTTTCGCGACGTGCGGCCTCAATTTGCTGCTTTTCAATTGATCGACTCATATTTAATTCACTAGTAATCTAAATGCTTGACTATCATATTTGAATAAAACTCTTCCCTCTCAAGGAGAGGGCTCATATCTTCAAGAGGCTTTGAAACGATCGTGCCATCCGCATGATGAAACGACATAACACGTGGTGCCCGCACCTCATCAGGAATAATCATAACATCACACACCACCGGTCCCTGCATATCTAAAACTTGGCGAATCTTCTGTTTAAGATCTTTTTGATCGGTAATGCGTACCGTAGCTATCCCATATGCCCCGACAACCTTTGAAAGATCCGGCAAAGTAAGCCCGCTACTTTTATCGGCAACGGTCACACGCTCAAAGCATCCTCGTTGAGAAACGCGAATCGATGCATACCCGTCATTATTCATCACAAAGAATTTAATCGGCAAGTTTAACCGCCTAATAGTTTCCAGTTCCTGAATATTCAGCTGGAACCCACCATCTCCGTCGATACAAACTGTCGGCCTGTTCCCGCTGGCAAGGCACGCCCCGATCGCCGCTGGCTGGGCAAAACCCATGGCTCCGGTGCCCTTATTATGAAACACCCGCTGTCCGGCTTTCACCTTGAACGCCGTAAGAAAGATTTCACAGGCATTGCCGGCATTGCCAGGCAAAATCACATAATCGCTAGTAAGTTCCCGGGATAAAATATCGGAAAAAGCATAAACACTAACCTTCTCAACTTCAGCATGATGCTCAGGTAGAACAAAAGGATAACGCTCTTTCCATACCCGGCACCTGTCGATCCAGGTTGAACAGTCCCGCGCTTGAAGCGTCCCCTTTCTAGCCAGCACCCTGTGCATAAAAAGGCCAGCGTCCATCACAATCGGCAGATCAATCGAAGGGCCGATCTTATTAATCTCAGCGGGGTCAATATTCACCATAACTTTCTTTGCCCCTCTTGCTAGCTTATCAGGGGCATACGCGATTAAGGCCATATCTAGCCTCGCACCCAAAATCAATAAAAGATCGGAGTTCTGTAAAGTAAAGTTAGCACTTCGAGAAGCAATCATTCCTGGCATCCCGAAATGCAAATCGTGTTCTGATGAAATCAGATCAACTCCAAGTCGAGTTGTAAGAACAGGAACGCCGAGAGCATCGATAAACTTTAAGAAATCACCTTGAGCCCCTGCCAACCGAATCCCGTTACCTGCCAGAATTACCGGCCGTTCCGCTTTCTTAAACAATTCAATAAATGACGCCACCAGGTCTTCTTTAAAACGATCATCTGAAGCCTTTTGATTCTCGGCCGGCTCATATCCTTTCAAGTCTTTAGGATCAACATGCGCAACTTGAACATCCAGCGGAATATCAAGCCATACCGGCCCAGGCCGGCCAGTCTTGGCTGAATGTACAGCTTTTTCTAAATGATACCTAACCATCGCTGGATCAGTAACAGTAACCGCATATTTTGTTATTGCTTTAACCAACGATACAATATCGATCTCCTGAACACCTAATTGCCTGACCCCGGAGTTGCCACTGATATCCGCGCGCTTAACCTGACCGGAAATAAAAAGACATGGCGTTGAGTCTTGCCAGGCAGCCGCAACACCCGTAATCGCGTTAGTCCCTCCAGGGCCAGTGGTTACCAAAGCAACCCCCAGATTATTAGTAACCCGCGCATATGCTTCTGCGGCAATTGCGCTAGCTTGTTCGTGAAGATTGCCAACAGGTTCAATACCCTCGCAATGCCCCAAAGAATCCACCAAATGCATCGCTCCACCGCCAGGAAGCATAAAAACATGCCTTACTCCTAATGACGCTAAATAATGAAACACATAATCCGAAAGCTTCATACGATTCCTTTGCTTTTCACAAGAATGAGGATATCCAGCAATTCTCTTACCGCACCACGACCGCCGGAAGCTTTCATCACTAAATCCGCATGATCTATAGCAGCCGGGTGCGCTGAAGCGGGAACCGCAGATAATCCAGCCAGATCAAGAGCCTCTATATCATTAATGTCATCTCCCATAAAACATACAGCCTCGAGCGCAAGTCCGTTCTTTTGTGCAAAAACTTTCAATGACGCAGCCTTATCTTTGCTCCCTTTATAAACATCAACAATTCCCATCTTACGCGCGTAACGATCAACCAATGGAGTATCTTCACCCGAGATAAGGGCAAAAATAAGCCCCGCTTTACTTGCCCGGGAGATCCCCATAATGTCGAGAAATGAAAACTGTTTAAATTCTTCGCCTTCAGGCCCCCAAATAAAGGTGCCATCGGTTAGAACGCCGTCAACATCGAGCGCAACAGCCTTGATATTTTTCATCAAACTACTCCTTACGAGTGCGTTTATAAACCAGACTTAATAAATAACTCTCGATCTTTCGCATCATCCTTGAAAATTGTATCCGCCAATAACCAAAGAAAGATTACAAACGCCATAAACCCCTGAGCCGCAGAAAACCAGAATAGAAAGGTCAAAATCGATGAATAAAAATAAAACCGAACAGTATTTTTTCCTGCTGCTAAAGGAACGGCTTTATACGCCAGATTCGCAACATAAACCGGAACAGACTTGGTGTTGACTTCTGCCCTCCACGAAGGATGCCAAATATCACTATATAAGAGCCAGACTGGGCGCCCAACAGGAACGACCGTCTCAATGACCACCTCGTTAGGAGAGAATAATTTAACATGATATGGGAGATCCAGTCGACTATTTAATCCCAAATCTGTCGACGACACTGTATCGTCCATTCTAAGTGTCGGCTGGCCATCATAAGAAGTCAGAACAGGGACATCTCCAGCGTAACCAGGATCAGCAATAACATCTGCCGCCTTCTGCGGAGAACTAAAATAGACAGCCGACGTAAAGAACTGAACCTTATCTTTAGTCACGCCGGAAATCTTAAGAACAGAAGGAGTATTCAAATTAAAATTAAAAGAATACGGCGTGCCTGCGTTGATGTTCCCTGAAGCATTTAAAGGAATATGCATGTATGCTCTTAGATAATAATCTAAGGGTTTAGCCCATGTATCCGTACGTAAAACTGTAGAAAAACAATCACGCCATAAAAAATTACCCGCAGAATTATAAATAGCACCTTTCTTTTGTAAAAGAACCGCAAGGAAATCAATCCGGTCGTCAGTATCTAAATGTTCACAATTACGAGAAGCTCTCCACGGTAAAGGCTGCCAAGTCAATGACTTCAAATCCTTTTGCGATACAGAAACTGTGCGTAAGAGAGACTGATCAACGCGATACGCATAAACATCAATCATCTGAGCCAGGAACCATAATACGCCGATAATTAACAATGCTTTCTGCGTCCGAATAAAGATCATCATGGTGCAGAAAATGGCAAGCACTCCGGAAATAAAAATAGGTATATAGAAATTAAAATTAAGGGCGTTCCAATCAAAAGACGGTAATCCTCCGGTCACCATTTCTCCCAGAATGAAGTCCCTCAATACAGCGTCATTCCGTAATTGACATAAAAAGAAAGTAACGCCCATAAAGAAGACAGCTGTAAAAAAGAAAAAAACAGAACGCCGCCAATGTTCATCTGCCACCCGCTTGTTGTCTGCACAAAAAATTGCCTCGAATCCAAACCCGGCCAGAAAGCAGAGCCCAAACTTGACGACAGGCGCCAACAAACATAAATGACGATAATAATTCATTAAAGGCCAGAAATAATACAAAACGACCGCCAGTACAGAGCCCATAGTTAAAAGAAGCATTGCAACAGTCCACCCGATCCATACCATCGCCTCCTTCCGAGGGCTTAAACATAAAGCAGCAAGTACACAGGGTAAAGCAAACAACCCCATGTACAACGTAAAGTCTAATGCCGGAGATAACCGCAAAGCAAGTTCATTCCACTTATTAAGATGGGTATTACCGGCATAGGTAAGAAATGTCTGGAGAGAAACTGTGCCGTCAGGATTTCGCAAATAATTGCCAAAAATGGTAAAAGGATCCATATTCAGGCGCATATTAACCAGAATCAATGCTGCCAGCGCAAGAATGGATAGAACACAAATCCGAAAAGACGCACCAAATTTGATCAATTTGAATTGCTTCTCATAATACTCACGTCTAATGCAGATATCAAAAACATAAAGAACAAAAACAGCCAGCAAGCTTACCGTGATCGTATACGGATTGGTCTCAAGGCTCTGGACCCCAAAAAAATATGCTGCCAGAAAAAACCAGCGCCATTGCCCGCTATCCAGGAAACGATATAAAAGCCAGATAACCAGCGGAACAACATACAAAATACAAATCCAGAACATTTGATTGTACGAAATCATGCAGCTTGCCACACACACCATCACAAAAAGACGCGGGGCTAAAGCAGCGAAATATCTTCCCGACAATAACCATACACCGGAGAGAAAAACAAAATGATAAAAGAACATCCCAACATAGAACAAGGACAAGAAGTCAAAGAATCTTAACAATTTCCACATAAAGAAAAACGCATCAAAAAGGAAACCTGGACCGTTTAAATAAAACATCCTTGACCCATGCGTTAAAAAAGGAGTCCATAAGGAAACCTGACCGTATTCAACAATCGCGTTAAGACGGTAATATTCGCCGAAAAAGAAAGCTAATGGATCGTGGATGACAATATGTCGAGCGGAAATATCCCAAAAGAGGAAAAGCAGTTCAATTAAAACCAGGGCAGAAAATGCAGCAAATGTTCTATGGCGAAACAACCGGTGAAATATTTTCATGCTAAAATCCGGGTTAGTGGTAAAAAAACTGTCACTTCAATGTAATGTCACTAAGAACATAATCAGGCGCGGGTCGAAGATACCCGCTCCCCGTCGCAAAAGAAAGTTTGCGCTGCGCTGATATCAGGTTTTTTTCCAGCTTATTGTCACCATATCCGCGCGCGATAGATATTGCCGTATCATAAGCCGGCGAGAATGTCGGATCTTTCTCGATAGCCGTCAAGGCATCTGTCAAGGCGCGTAAGGGTTGTTTCTTATCAAGCCAGATCTGAGCTCGATTTAAATATGGGAGATTATAATCCGGATTAACACGAATCGCCATATTATATTTTACCATTGCAAGGTCATCCTGATGAAGTTGCTGATAAACAACTCCCCAGTTATAAAAAAAGCTTACAGAAGGCTTCTTTGACAATTTGAAACGAGTTTCAAAACAATTCAATGCGCTATAAAACTGATTAAAGGAAGCATACGCTAACCCGGCATCCTCGTACAACTCAGGATTTAAAGGCTCTCTGGCAAGTGCAAACTGAAAAGAACGCAATGCAGCAGCCTTTCGGGCCGCAGCGATCTTCTGGTCAAAAGAAAGTTTAAAAACACTTCTCATTCGACCAATATCAGTTCTCTTCGTTCTTGCAACAAATTTTAAGAAAGAAGCTTTAGAAGGCATATAAAAATCATCGGTATAAAGCGATTGCCCCCTCATGTCAAATGAAAACGCTGACGGATTAGTCTTAACAGTCGCGTTCCAAATCGAGAAAGAATCGACCCAGTCAAAAACTCTGTGAGAAGATAACAACAAAAAAAACACAAAAACAGATAGAGATACCGCAATAAAGACTTTCTTTTTTAATGTAAAAGCGTAGTCCACAAGATAACCGATCACAAAGCAGAAACCCAGGCTCGGAAGATACATAAATCTGTCCGCCACTGTCGTCAAATCAAAGATATCAAACCTCCATAAGAAGAATGCAGTGAGAATATAAAAAAGTGCAGCAAAAAGAAATAATTTCCAACGCCAATTTTTGAACAAAACAACCGCGAACAGAAAAATCACCATGAAACCGCGAAAAACGTCCGTATTCCATAAATCCAAACGTGACGGATAGCCGTAAATGATCGATAAATTCAGCGGGCAAAAAAACTTCTGCAAATAAAAGCTAGCACTCCAAACCCATATAAACGGAGATGTATGCCAGGAAAAAGGAACGCCACGGGCATTCATTGAATATGTTATTAAGGCAATGGGTTCAACGACCAGAAAGAAAGGAATTTTATCAACAATTGCACCCCATGACATCCTTCTTGAACGCAAATAATCCAACAAACAAAGCGCTAAAGGAAGACTAAGGGCCATCGGTTTTGATAATACACTTAACCCTGCGGCTGCTAAAGCAAAGATGTAGTGACGAGCGTTCCTATCGTCCTGATACTGACAATATGAGATCATCGCCATCAGGTAAAATGAAGTGAACAACAAATCTTTTCTGGCGGTTATCCAGGCTACCGCTTCAACATGAACAGGATGAACGGCGAATATAAGTACGGACCAAAAAGCAGCTCGTAAATTTAGTCCCAGGTAGCGTGCAAGAAAAAATGCCAGGAAACAAACAAGAAGATGCAAAAGGACATTAATCGCGTGCGACAGGGTGGGCAATGCCCCGAACAATAATCTTTCATAAAGGAAAGTTACAACTGTTATCGGCACATACGTTTTATTTGCAGAGTCAGGCGTAAAGAAGATATCCCAAACAGCCTTTAAATTATTATTGCAAACAAGGGTGTTCAGAAAAATGTGCGTATTATCATCAAAATTGATAAACTGACCGGCTAGAATGACCGGATAATACACGATACCGACAATCGCAATCAATAGAACAAACCATACAATGTGATGCTTCTTTAATTGCTCGCTGTCATTTAAGAACAACATTGCGTTTCTCCGAAGTCATTATAGAATCGAGACTTGCTATTCCTGGTGTCGCCGGCAGATCAGGACAAAACACATATTTTGCCTCAGATAAACTTCGATAGTATGAAGGATATAAAGCCTCCGCCAGCGTATAGCGCCGCCACAGGAGATCGCCATTTTGATGCAGCCACTTCCCGGCATAGTTCCCTGGGCATTGATGAGAAACAAAAAAAGAAAAATCAGCCTCAGATCGGTGCGTATCTACAAAAGCTGTTGTCGCATCCAGAAAATGTCGACGATGTTTATCGCCTTGTGCAATAGCTAAATTAATATTATAAATAGAAAGAGCGTTGAGAAAGATCATTCCTGCGGATAATACGTACACCGCCAGTCGAATTAGCCCGCCATCTGATCTTTTTGATATCGCTTCAAAAGACAAACATGCGTATGCCAATGGTAAAGCCAAAACCCAAAAAAAGTAAATGTAATAGGAATTGAAGAACAAGCCTGTAAAAATACCGCGGGTATTAACCCGGCCACATGAAACAAAAAGCACGAAACCTGAAATCATTATACAGAAAAGACTTATTAATTTTCTTCGGTCATCAGAAATCTTTGGATACGAATAAATAGCCAGCCAGCTAAAAAGTAAAAGCGCTGCCGCCCCCCTTATAAAATGCGGAGAAAAACCAACAAAAGGCCAAAGTGAATTTAACGTAAACGGAACCAAAGCCACTCGCTCTACCAAAGCAATCTCTGAAGCTTTTAGAAATATTCCGCTGCAGATGAACCATTTCAAAGCCGTTAAAGCATTAACAACCGTTTTGACCGATACCACACCTGTAGCGATATGGCTGATTTCAGTAGTAACAGGCGCATGCCTTAACATAAAATCAGCGGCATTCATACCAAGGCTTACTAATGCCGCCCCCACAAACAGGAAAGTAAATTTTATATTATGTTCGACGATGGCAAGATATAACGCAAAACATAGTAAAAAAACAAAACCAAGTTCGAAAATAAAAGAAGACAAAAAAAGAAAAAGAACACACCATTGCAATGACGACCGGTCTTGCTGGTTTTGCTTAAATTTCTTAACTTTAATGCAAGCCTCAAGAACAAGAATACAAAAGATCATATACGCACTGATATTGTGCCAAACAACCATCGGAACATTGGACAGCATCAGCAAAAAAGCTCCCGCCGAGACTGCGGCAGGAATGCCGGGAGAAATAATATCTAACAATCGAAACATTGAAAAACCGACCATTAGATGAAGAACGATAGCCATTGCCTGCCATAACGTAAAATTATATCCCAAAAAAACCAACTGGCCTCCTAAAAAGACATTTAACAAAGGCCTAAAAAGAAATTCGTCGCGCGGCATAAAAACACGCTCTCTATTCAGAGAGTATGCCCCGAAAGTTTTATCCATAATATTGTTTTTACGAGACATTTCCGCCAGATATGATATCTGATCGTGTTTGGGGGCATGCTGCAAGGAAGGCCAATACGATAATAGTGTCAACAAAACAAAAACAAAAAAGATATAACGACGTAAAAAATGCTGATGCTGATGCATGCTTCGTGAACAAAATTGATTACATTGAAAAGAGATACGAATTCTTTCTTCAAATCGATGAAAACACAAACACATCAGCAAAAGGAATAAATTCAATACCAACTTCACATTTAATTGAAACTAAAAAGGAGACGTAGACGCGGCGGCTGCGATTGATGATGTCAGTCCGGTTCTATTAACTATGCCCTGAAAAACACTTGTAGCTGGAGCCATAAACTGAGTAATACCTGCATCATTTACTACCATTGAAACATGGTTTTGTGTTGCGGCATTTTGCCTTGCGGTAATAATTAAGGAAGTTGCAGCTGCAGTAAATGAATACGCGAATCTTGAGTTTTGAGGTGTGGTTACACCTAAAGCCGCCTGACTTGCACAAAGTGTGAAATTATTTGTTGCTTCATAACAAGTTGCTGCAGCCCTTTTGATAATCCCAAAATACTGCATCGCTTCAGCGCCTTGAGCCGCATTGGTTTGGGCCGCAAGCCTGGGAAGTGCCAACGTTGCCATAATACCCAAGATAACAATAACAATAATGATTTCGATGAGAGTAAAACCTTTGTTATTCATATAAAATCTCCGGTAAGTTATAAAAGATTAAATTACTTCGTGATGAATATGTTTATATTAATAAGAATTTTCTAATAAAACAACAAAAAAGAAATATTTAAATCCAATCAGGAAATATAAAAACAATCAACATCATTCACAGCGACTAAAACAGATAGCATTTATTGCGAAATCAGAATTTATAACCAGATTCTTTAGCTGCACAAAAATATTTAGCCGCAGCTTTCTTATCACCATGTCGATCTGCAAAAACCCCTTGATGCCAATAAACCTGTGACTCATGCGGCCACAGTGAAAGCTCTTTATCTAAGACAGCCCAAGCATCATCAAGTCTGCCCAAGGCTAATAAAACATTAAAAAGCAAATCATAAGCGCCTTTAGCTTGTGGATCAATAGTATACAACTGTAAAGCATCAGCAAAAGCCGCATTCATATTTCCTATTAAAGCATATTGTGCGCCCCGCGCCAGTAATACATCATAATTATTTTGCTGAAGAACTAGCGCCTCGTTAAAATATTTAATTGACGTTGCATACTCTCCTAAAGCTGAATAATTCTTGCCTAACATGAAACATTTAAACCACTTAGGCTTTCCCGTGCTGTTAGCCAGAATAAAGAAATGTAGTGAATGCTTATAGTCTCCAATCAAATAGAATGCCAACCCTTTATTCATAAAAGTCATCTCTGAAGGTATTTGCTGGAATTCATCCCTATGCCACAACCCTTTTGACAGCCCATATCTAAAACAGCGAATGGCGTATAAGAATCGAAAAAAGTGCAATTTTGTGCGCACTAAATTTTGTTGCTTAAACCCTTGGGGTTGTGATGGTAACCGACGATAAACATACTTTTCAAAATCACTGCTGAGGCCTGAATAAAACCGTTCTGAAAGAACTGCGTCAGCACGCATATAATGAGCAAAATATAAATCTGGTCGTGTATCAATAACATGACTCCAAAATGTCCATGAATTTTTCCAATACAATTCTTGACGGATGGAAAGAATGCACGAAAAAACAAATATTAATGATAGTACAGCAATCGCATACCGTACGCTTCTCATCAAGGCTTGTTCAATTATATACCCTAGAAAAATGCACAGGCCAAGGCTTGGCAAATACATATATCTGACGTCAACAGTCAGAATATCAAACCTGTCAAACCGCCAGAGAAAAAAGGTCGATAAGACATAAAAAATAATGGCAAAAGCATACCACCTGGCGCCAGTTTTCTTCACCAAAAATCCAGGAACAATGACCAATAGCCCCAGACACGCACACCAATAGGCCGGATTGGAAATGGAAACCGGTAGCGGCACCCCATACAAAGACGATAAGGCCACCGGCCAAAAGAATGCCTGTATATAAAAGAAAGCATGCCACCCCCAAATCAGAAAAGAACCCGGGAACTCGATCGGGACCGGACGTGAATTCATAAGATAACTGATCCCCGCGATCAGAGAAACCGCAACAAAAAACGGGATCTTCTCCAATATCCGCCGCCTCCCCGCACTTTTAAATTGTACATAATCGATCAGCAGCAAAATCAGCGGCAAACTAAGCGCCATAGGCTTGGAAAGAATGCTGCCCACAGCCATCACAAAAGACAAAATATACAAATCACTGCGGAATGTTTGTTGATACCGGCAATAGAAGATTAAAGAAGATAAGTAAAAAAGAGCATACAACAGATCCTTCCGGCCTGTCGCCCAGGCCACGGGATCCGCATGCATCGGGTGTAAAGCAAAAATAGCCGCCGCCGCATAAGATGCTGTAAACGAAAGGCCCATTTCCCGGGAGAACTGAAAAACAAGCAAAACAACCAGAAGATGCAAAATCAAATTTATCAAGTGTGAACTGGCAGACGACAAACCAAATATTTTCTTCTCAAGATAAAAGGAACAAATCGTAAACGGCAAATATGTATTATTAACATTGTTCTCCTTTAAAAAAGCATCTGACAGCGATCGCAACTTACCCGATTGGATCTGAGGCTGTTCGATAATATGATCAGGATCGTCGAAATTTATGTAATCAAAATGAATAACCGGCGAGAATAGAATGAATGTAGACGCTAGCAAGGCTGTTATGGCTAGAAACTTCATCCCAAATTTACTAAGCAAGTCGCGCATACGCCACGACCGCTATAGCCGCGGTTTCAATCCGCAGGACGGTATCTCCCAGCGACACTGCAATAGCTCCCCTGTTAACGAGATCATCCGCCTCGCGAGACGTAAAATCTCCTTCAGGACCGATAAAAAAAACATACTCCCCATCGGGACGACCGCGTAAAGCGTCATGTAAAAAAACGCGTTCCCCTCCCAGCCAGGGGATAACAAGAGTTTTCCCGTCCCTCGCCAGCATCTCGACCGCCGTCTCCAAAGGGATCACGGGATGGATCCGCGGAAACCATAAACGTTTACACTGTTTCGAGGCGCTGATGACAACACTTTTAAACCGAGCGTTCATCCGACCTGCCGCATCATTAGAAGGCGCCACTTCTGTGCGCTCCGTAATCACCGGCACGATCTCATCAACACCAAGTTCGGTACATTTTTCTATAATATCATCAAAGACTGACTTTTTAGGAAGCGCGCAGACTAACGTGATCCTGGATCTTCCCGTCGGGGATGATTGAGAATACGCCACAAGCTCGACATCTACCCATTGTTTGGCTACCGTTATCAACCGCACTCGGGCCAACGCGCCGCAGCCATTGATCAGCTCACATTCATCACCAGAATGAAGACGGAGCACCCGCGAGAGATGGTTAACTTCCTGGGGATCTTCTAAACGAAAATGCTTCTGATGGGGTGATAAAGATGGAGAATAAAATCGATGCATATACTAAAAACTATGTCCTTCAGGATAGGCAATAATTTCGAACGCAACTTGAGGATTGGTCATTGAACCCCCTGACCCGCCAGTGGGATCAACACGATTGATAACCGGCATGGTAAAAACACCATTGCTGAAGGCAGGTGAATTAACGGCAAAAACATTGTAAACAAGTGTGTCAACCAAAGTGCTGCTGCCCGCGACACAAGCCGCTGCCCCGCATAACGACGCACATGGCGAGGAGGCACTGCCCGTAGAACATGAAGCAGTTATCGGCTGCGTACATCTATAAAGGTTAACTCTATTGATTCCAGAGCCCAAACGCGTATAGCAGGCCCAGTTTAACGCATTTCGAAAACAAATATAATTATTGTCGTTATCCAACTGATTATTGATACAAATACCGGTGTTTGAACTCGTCCCCGTTGTATTTACCGCATCGTTAGTGATTGTATCAACAATTCTCTGTGTGCGGATATATAATGCAGATCGGTCAGTAATAGAGTTATTCATTTTTTGTAAAGCCAGACTGCCCGCAAAGATCCCAACCGTCATGATACTAACGATGATCGTACAAATCAGCAATTCAACCAGTGTGATCCCGCGCATAGAATCTTTCAAGGAGGTGTCGTGATCGTAAGCGTCACTTTCCGTATGCCATCAGCATCTTCGACAGCATAATTGCCGGTAAACCCGGGGAAATTTGTGCTGTCTTGCGGCATAGACTTACTGCCTCCCACAGTGAGCGAAGAAGCTCCTCCAGCCCATTTTGCGGCATTAACTTCTGCCCGCAGGCCTTCCAGAAATTGCTGTCCATACAAAGCAGCTCGAGTAGTATCAGTAACCTTAACCGCTGGCTGTTTACTGATCGACCCGATTGCGGCATAAATAACGGCGATCGAAACGGTAAAAATAGCAGAAGCAACAATAACTTCAAGAAGCGAAAATCCTTTACTCATCGCGCCTCCTGTTTATGGACAATTTGCTACTATGGTACAACAAGGATTTGCCGCGCCGCCTGGCGGGCACGTAAGATTAGCAATTTTATTTATAGGAGAACTCAAGTTTAAATCCACATCTCCACCCGACGTAAGCGTAGCCGTACATGTGCCGGAGACGGCATCACAACTGTATACTGCACCACTCGCCACAAGATTAAGATTCAGGGTAGAATTTATAGTCCCCAGGTCACCAGCAGTAACAAAATTACTTGTATTAGCCTTGATTAAGGCCTGGGCAGCATGAATAATAACAAGATTATTGATCGCGTCTCTCGCCTTGGCCTTATTGATCGCTTTCGAAAAAAGCGGAACGGCAAAAGCCGCCATGATACTGATAATGATCGTTACCACCAGTAACTCAGCCAGTGTAAACGCATGCTTGCAGATCAAAAATGAACGTAAGTTTTTAACCATTTTTTTCCGATCAACGTGCACTCAGAATATTCGTTAAATTTGCAGTACATCCCGTGCAGGAAAGCACGGGAAGTTGAGTGCCTGCATCATAATATACCTGGATTGTGTATGCCCCGCCGGTTCGAGTAATTTTAGCTAAAGGATTACCAGCGGTATTCGTCGCATCACAAACAGGAGCATTAAAATTTGCTGTTTTAATATCCACATCAAGGTCGGTACAGGTACCCGTGTAAGCCCCGTGATCGATATTGTAACGTAACTGTGCGGCACACAAGGTCTGGATCGCGGAAAGACCTTCAGAGAATCTGGACTCTTCCAACTTGGAAAAAATTCGCGGAAGGCCCAGCCCGGCCATTACCCCCAAAATCACTAATACAGTCATTATCTCAACAAGAGTAAAAGCATTTTTCTTCATACATAAGCTCTATAAATTAAATAATTAAGCCATGCCCTTACGGGCATGGCTTAATAAAAAAATCAACAAACTATTAAAAAGCATTTGCAGACGCGGCTGCTGCGATTGATGATGTCAGTCCGGTTCTATTAACAATGCCCTGAAAAACACTTGTAGATGGAGCCATAAACTGAGTAACACCTGCATCATTTGCTACCATTGTAATTTCATGTTGCGTGGCCGATCCTAGCCTTGCAGTAATTACCAACGATGTCGCTGCAGCGGTAAACGAATAAGCAAATCTTGAATTTTGCGGTGTCGTTACACCTAAAGCCGCCTGACTTGCACAAAGGCTAAAATTATTTGTAGCTTCGTAGCAAGTCGCAGCGGCTCTTTTGATAATCCCGAAATACTGCATCGCTTCAGCGCCTTGAGCCGCATTGGTTTGGGCCGCAAGCCTGGGAAGTGCCAACGTTGCCATAATACCCAAGATAACAATAACAATAATGATTTCGATGAGTGTAAAACCTTTTTTGTTCATATTGCCTCCGATTTATGATTTAAGAAAATAACAAATTTTTTGACCTAACCGTTAATAATCCTGATCGCCTCCTTTTCCCGGTTCATTTTTGTCATGATATCAAACTTAGACCTCCATTACATACTATAACATTAATGGAAACATTAAACAAAAAAATGTTTTATTTCATCTTTTGCCAAATTCTCTAGCCGCCGGTCGAAAGAGTCAGAAGCGGTAAGAACATGGAAACAACCAATGTCCCGATAATTACCCCCATAAACACCAGCATGAATGGCTCGATCAATGTAGAAATATTCTTCATAAAATCTTCAACCAGACCTTTGTAATAAACAGCCACATGGCCCAGCATCTTCGAAAGTTCGCCGGTTTCCTCACCGACGCGGATCATCTGCACGGCCATGGAAGGGAAAAACCCGCTTTTACCAAGAGCATCGGCAAGCAGTTTTCCTTCGCGCACCTCGTCATAAACATCTTTCAAGACCGCGCCGCAAACCATATTGTCAACCAGACGCTGGGATATCTCCAGCGCAAAAAGAATAGGCACGCCGCTCTCAATAAGGATCGCCATCTGAGAAGTGAATTTCTCAACAACCACCAAACGAAAAATATTTCCCACCATCGGCAAATTAAATAAAAACATCTCCATCTGCCAGCGGCCAGCTGATGTTTTTAAATAGGCTTTAAACGCAAAGAAGATCCCCACAGCGCCAGCGGCAACAAAAATAAATTTGGTCTGCAAAAACTTGAATAAGCCCAGCATCATCAGCGTAAGACCAGGTAAATTTGCGTGAAGCTCAGCAAAAACCTTTTCAAAGATCGGGCCAATAAATAAAGCAAAAACAAGAACCGCGCCAAATCCAATCGTTAACAAGATGATCGGATAGATCATGGCGCCGACCAATTGTGCCCGGAACTTGGCCACCGATTCCATATATTCCGTCAGTTTATTTAATACGCGCGGCATGGTACCCGAAGCCTCACCGACCTCAACCAAACTTACCCAGAACTGGCCAAAAACCTGAGGGTGCTTTTCCAAAGCCTTACTTAGCGATTGCCCCTGCTCAACGGTAGATTTGACATCCTCAACAGTTTGAGCCATCCGGCGGCTTTCCAGCTGTTCGGTTATGATCGTCAAACTCCTTAATAAAGGCACGCCTGCTTCAAGCATCGTTGCCAGCTGACGGGCAAAAACTACAATATCGCTAAGAATAATATTGTCGTGCGTAAACTTGCGCGCTGATGCTGCCGGCGCTCCAGTCTGCGTATGAGCCGTTACTGCCTCATCCAGGGGCTGAACCGAGACAACAAACAACCCCTGAGACTGGGTGATCGCCACCGCCGTGTCTTGATCTTCTGCATCAAAAACGGTGGTTTGAGTTTTGCCGGATGAATTTTTACTGGTAACGTAAAATTTTGGCATATTTTATCCCAGCGTAACGCCGTAAACTTCCTCAAGACTGGTGGTACCCGCCTCAACCTTGCGAATACCCGCCTCAAACAATGTCATCATGCCGTTCTTGCGGGCCGCATCGCGCAGTTCCGTATAAGAGCCGTTGCGGGAAATAAGCCGGCGCATATCATCGTCGATCATCAGCACTTCAGCAATGACCATGCGGCCACGATAACCGGTATGTGAACACTTATCACACCCTTTAGCGCGATAAATAAGCTCCGTCTTAAGCTTCAGATCGCCCATCTCTTCCGCCTTGGGCTCATACGGCTCCTTGCAATGCGGGCAAAGCTTTCGCCCCAGGCGCTGGGCCACGATCATGGTTAACGACGGCGTTAACAAATACGTTGAAATACCGATGTCGAGCAAACGGGTAATCGCCGATGGCGCATCATTCGTGTGAAGCGTACTTAACACGAAATGCCCCGTTAAAGCGGCCCGGGTACAGATCTGGGCAGTATCCAGGTCGCGCACCTCACCGACCATGATGATATCCGGGTCTTGACGCAAAAAAGACCGTAACGCTTCCGCAAATGTAAACCCGATATCGGTTCGGATCTGGACCTGGTTAATGCCATCAATACGAAACTCCACCGGATCTTCAGCTGTAATGATATTTTTGGTCGGATCGATAACCTCGCTCAACGCCGAATACAATGTGGTGGACTTACCGCTGCCGGTAGGACCGGTAACAAAAAACAACCCATAAGGAACTTGCAGCCCTTTACGAATTAGCTCCAGCTGACTCGGCTCGAACCCCAGCGTAGCCAGATTTAACTTGATCGCTTCCCGGTCAAGAATACGCATGACGATCTTTTCTCCCCACACTGTGGGCAGTGATGAAATACGCAGGTCGACCGTGCGGTCCTCAAGCTTGGCCGAAATCCGGCCGTCCTGCGGCAATCGTTTCTCGGAAATGTCGAGCTTGGCCAGAATTTTGATACGTGAAATGATCGGTAAATGCAAATGCTTGGCCGGCGGCGGGATCTGATACAGTTCGCCGTCGATGCGGTAACGCACCTCGATTTTGTCCTTGAACGGTTCAATATGAATATCGCTGGCACGCTCGTCGATAGCCTGACGGATGATAAGGTCAACCAGTTTTATGACCGGAGCTTCTTCAGCCTTGGCAATAACTTTATCAAGACTCAGCTCCGCTTCCCCGCCTTCTTCGGTAACCAACACCGCAGAGGCCGGCGACAACTCCCGGGAACGCTGCAAGGCCTCACCCCATAAAACGTTGCCGCCGGCTTTGGAGTCGCCGGAAAGATTCCCGTAAAACTCAAGAATGCCTTTTAACAAATCGCTACGCGAGGCAATAACAAAGTTGATCTCACAACCAGTGATCTTCTTGAGATTATCGATCATCATCAGATCAAACGGATTAAAGATCCCGCAGGATAATGAATTCATGTTGCGGTTCAGCGGCAGCACCAGATGCTCTTTGGCAAATTCATACGGAATAAGTTTTTCAAGATGCTGTTCGCGCTGTGGTGTGAGCATTCCCGAGGCTCGCGAAGCATAAGGAATAAGTAGCTGAGTACCGATCGCCGCGGCCAGGTCCTCTTCTTTTAAAATGCCTTTGTTGACCAGAATCTCGCCAACATAGATCTTCTCGGCCTTCTGGGCTTCCAGAGCCTCTTTAAACTGGGCCTCAGTGATGAGCCCCTGCTTGATCAGAATTTCACCCAAACGAAGACGCGCCATAAACAGCCCTATTCTTCCTTACGAAAACGTTTAACAGCATCCATCTCTTTGTCGATAAGACCGGAACGCATATCGGGAAAAGACTGCTCGCGCATTTTTAAATTACGATCTTCGATCTTCTTTAGCTCACCGGGAACGAGTTCGTCAGCCCCGAGAACCCGGGGAGTCAAAAAAACCATGAGCTCCCGCTCATCATTCTGATCACTCTTATGTTTAAAGAAAAAACCCAACAGCGGGATCTTGCTTAAAAAAGGAACACTGGAATGAGCACTGCTGTCCGTGCGTCGGAGCAAACCGCCAATAACCACCGTTTTACCATTTGGGACAAGCAATGTCACTTTAACACTGCGTTCTTCAGGATCTCTGTACGTTGTTACTATACCGTTAATAGTAATAGATTTCGGGCCTCCTGCATCGGTCGCTTTTGGTTCAACAGATAGGAGAATTTCGTTAGTCACCGGATTGATCTGGGGCGTCACCGTCAGCTGAACGCCCGTTGAACTCCTTTCCAGAGTAATGCTGGATGGCGTCGAACCCGACGCCATCACTGTTGTCCCGCCGATTACCTGATTGGTTGTGATCTGGATCGTCGCCGTTTGATTGTCAGCCGTAATAACACGGGGACGTGAAAGGGTTTTTGTTAAGGCGTCCTGTTTCAAAAAATCCAGGATCAGCGCAGAATTGGCAAAATTAAGGCTGCCGGATGAATTTTCAATCATGTCACCAGAAGTTTTATCCGTACTCGTCAGATTAAGATTTACACCTGTAACATGACTGGATCGCCAGGGATAGTCTAAATTTTTATTCGTAGAATTAACCAAAGCAGCAAAATTAATTTTTGACCCAAGCGTATCAAGCGTCGTTTTACTAACATCCAGCAATTCCATCTGGATTAAAACTTGTCGGATAGGAACATCAAGTTTGGCCAGCATGCGCTCAATCTCGGGAAATTGCTCTTTAACATCCGTCACAATAATACTGTTTGTCCGCGTCTCGTCAACAAGCTTACCTTTAGGACTAAGCACTGTCTGTAAAGACGCACTGAAAGAACCACCGCCGGTCTTGACTTTGGATGAATCCAGCGACGCGTACTTCAAGGGATAGACTCGCGTGATAAGATTACTGGCTGCTTCCTTATCTTTATCGATCTTCATGATCGTAATAAGATTCATGTCACGGTCAAAGGTAAATGTCAGCTCGCAAGACGCCAGGACTTTCTTTAACGCCTGTTCAACCGGCACATCATTAAGCAAAACCGTAATTTTATCGTCGGGAACATTTTTCTCGAAAATAAAATTCGCCCCCATCTGCTTGGAAAAGATCTTGAGGATATCCTTCAGGCTCGCATCCTTAAGGTCGATCGTGATCCTTTTGGAGTATTCCGGCAAAATGAATCCGGCATCGTCGTCCTGACCCTGGGCAGCGTAAAGAACCGGCCCCGGCACAAAAAGCAACGAAAAGATTAAGCAGGAAAGGTAGAATTTAGTCATTATTTCTCCTGATCTGTATGAATGGTAAATGGCATATTCCTGTATCTTACATCGACCTCATCTTTGTCGATCTTAAGGATCAGAACTTTGGCGCCGGCGTAATCGATCGACTGGCCCTGCTCGACCACCTCGCCGTTAATGATCGCCATCGGATGATCAATGCTAAAAAGGATCCCGGAAATGGCTAACGCCGGAGCCTCAATCTTGGGAGGCGGAGGTTTCGGCGTCGGCGTTGGCAACGGTTCCGGCGGCTTTACCACAACAGGACCAGGCGTCGGCGTCGGTTCCGGCGGAGCTTTAATTTTCGAAACAAACGGATCTGCCAGCGCCCGGATCGACCGTTCGATCGCATCAATCGACGCCCCACTGGGCAGCGAATCGCCCTGGGCCGGCAGCGCCATAAAACAAAGTCCCATGACAGCGTAGAACACTGCCAGCGGCTTTCCGCTATTTTCGATGAGTTTTTTCATTGTCCAGAATCTCGATTGATGACACGGTCATCGTGATCTCCAGTTTCGAAGTCCCACTCCCTTTTGACATTGATTCGCCGGGGATTCGACCTCTAAAAGCGCCACTATTGTCGTTCCGCCCGGACTGCAGGATCTTCAAGGCGTCGACTTTTAACGCATATTCAGACTGCTCAATATCATCAAGTAACAACAAAGCTTCCTGAAACGTATTGACCGAGCACGACAACTGTATCGTTATCCGCCTAAAAAAACCGTTATCAACCGTCTGTGGCGGCGTGATCGACGTTATCTGGATACTGCGTTTGTTGGCCAGCAGCGTAAAATACGAAATGACTCTCTCTTCCAGTAAAGGATAGGGAATGTTTTCAAACAAGGTCTCGTTTTCAGCCGTTGCGGTTTTCAGTTTCTTAGCCGGCGACTCTTTCTCAGCCATTTGCTGGATTTCAGTATTCAACGCATCGGTTTTTGCAAACTGGACACTAAGGTACTGCCAAATGCCTCCCAGGGTTAAAAACACGAAACCAACACAAAATATCCCCGTCTTATTACCCAGCAAAAAATCCCGCACCGAAGAAATAGAAATGCTTACCTTGGGCGCCGTCTTCCCGCCCATTTTCCCCATGCCGCCGAACTTGTTGTTGTCGCTGAATTTAAATTGAACCATTAAAAACCCTTCATTTGAACTCTAAAGTAAAAGCCGTCGCGCGTTGTCTTTGCCCGATATCCACGGACTGTAAATTCTTTATTTTGATCTCGGCAAAAACTCCTTTAAACTCGGGCACGCTTTTGATCAATTCAAGGAATTGGTTGACCAGCTCGAATTCGGCATTTGAATCATTTAACGAAGCATACCCGGAAAGGCTGATAGACAATGATTTCTTAACCGGATAATAGTCTGCCGCAACCAAACGCTTTTTTTCCTTGGGTTGGTCCCGGGAAACAATGCTGGTATCGGGATAAGAAACATCCATCGAATTAAACCAGATCGCCTCAGGCGTAATTTGGGCAAGCTTGATCATTAATGGCGTTAAAGAACTTTTCAACGGAAGGCTTTTGACCGCCGCCACCTTTTTGGTCAGGAAATTAAGTTTTGAATCGATGTCTTCCTGGGAAACGTCCAGATAACGACCGAGCCGGGAAGCCGCTTCTTGCTTAACAGCCTCTTTTGAACGAAGCTGATCATTTGTCCACCACCATGCCAGAAAAGCCAAGGCAGCGCAGAAAGCAACGCAACAGACGACCGCCAGAATCTGGGGCGCGAATAAATTGATATTGACCTTTTCTTTCTTTTTCTGATGACCACCCGAACTGGACTCACTCAGATTAAAATCAATAACCAAAGGCACCGCGCCAGAAAGTCCGGCGCCAAAAGCCTGTAGATACCCGATATTCGTCAGAACATTGAACTTTCCCATCACCTGCTCAGGGCCAATAACCTGAACAGGAAGATTTATATCCTCAGACATCCCGTCGTACAAAGGCTCGACAGTCTCGGATGAGATCGCCACCACCTTCTGCACATCAATCCCGGCGTTATGACGGGAAAAGAAGTCCAGCGACATCCTGACTTCGTTAAAAAGCTTGGCCCGGGTAAATTCAACCGTATCACCAGTCGAGCCCGGCTGTGATGAACGCAAGGTGAAATCGCGAATAAATTTCGCATAACCCTGAGAAAAAATCGAGATCTCACCCATATCCTGATGCGTGGTCAGGACGGCGGTGACTTTATCAGTCGTAACAAGCTTCTGAGCAACAAGGCCGCGCAAAAGACTCATGGCCGACGGTTCACTGTAAACAACATTGATCCCGGCCTGGTATAGAATGTCAGTGTAATGCTGGTAAAGTTCGCGACGGATCGCGGTGAACGCAATCCCGATATGGCGCGTCCCCTCAATGCTTATGGTCGATGGATAGTAATTAAAAACCAGGCTTTCGACAGGAAACGGCACATACTTCTTGGCTTCAAACATGACAACGCCCTGAACTTCATCAGGTTTTACCCAGGGAATTACAAACCAGCGTACGATGATGTCGTTTGACGGCAATGAAAGAAAAGCATTCGCGGCAGAAAATGAGGCGGAACTCAAGGCCTTATGAAGGAGATTAATAGCATGAAGATCTTTGGCTATAATTTCGGTATTCTGCTCTGCTCCGGTATTCGTAAAAGAAACGAATGAGGAAAAAAGAGGGACGTCCTTTTTCAGCTCGACAAGGCTGATCCCGGCGTTGCTCCAATAAATACCTAGTTTGCGCTGATTATCCATTATTTAAATAGTCCTTTGTTAACATTACAGC
>PEAR01000041.1 GCA_002753745.1 Candidatus Omnitrophota bacterium
ATCATTCGGGTCCGGCTGATGGGCCATGCCTTTATACCCGATCCCGGTCGTGCGCGGCTTGTTCGTATAAATCCGCGGCAACAACATCAACTTCTGTTTCACACGCTGCTGCAATTTGGCCAGCCGCGCGACATATTCGCAGACCGCATCTTCATTATCAGCCGAACACGGCCCGATGATCAGAAGGAATTTGGAGCTTTTCCCGGCAATAATCGCCGATACCTCACGGTCGCGCTCACGCTTGACCTCCAGAAGCTCGGGGCTCAGCGGCAATTCCTGCAAAATCGCTTCCACATCGGGAAGTTTCTGACGATATTTAAATGACATAACAAACCCTCTCTGATTCTGCGATCCCTCACGTCGTTGGGGATGACAATTTATCCGGCCGTTTTACGCTCATCTCTGGCCTGCAGCGACGCGGGCCACTCCGACGGCGGGAACGCCTTCTTGAACTCTTCCGCTTCGAAACGCGTGCGCCTGGCCTGCGCCTCAAGCTGCTTATAATCCGATTTGGCCACCCACTCGGTATCTTCCTTTTTCTTGCTTAACTGGGCATTCTCCTGGCGCAGCTGTTTAAGCTCCTTGAGCGCGCTGTCCAGCTGTCGTTCGAGATCCATCACCCTTGATGAAAGACCGCGTTCCTTGCCGGAAATCTCATCTTTG
The DNA here is from genome assembly GCA_002753745.1 of Candidatus Omnitrophota bacterium. Lineage (GTDB taxonomy): Bacteria > Omnitrophota > Gorgyraeia > Zapsychrales > Fredricksoniimonadaceae. The sequence goes on from PEAR01000041.1 coordinate 664, forward strand.
ATCTGACGGATTTCTTTAAGCTCATGCTCCTGCTTAATCCGCTCTGTCGATTCATGATTTAAGGCTTCCCGTGTTTTGTTAAGCTCCTCCTGCAGAGACCGCTCAAGCTTTTTCTCTTTCTGCAGCGCCGCCTCTTCTTTTTCCCGCCAGGCTTTTTCCTGATCAAACTGCTTCCTGACCGCAGCCAGCGTGATATTCATTTCCTCAACCTTTTTATCTTTATCTTTCAGCAGAGACTGAAATGCCTGGGCTTCGGTTTCCATGATCCTCAGGCGTTTCTCCATCCGCTCGGCGGTGCCCTGCCAATCCTTGGCCGGCGGTGGCGGGGGCACGGCGCGCTGACGCTTTTTGGATTGCGTCACCGCCTCCGGGATCTGCCAAACCAGGAATAAAAGCCCTCCCAGCGCTAGTAAAGAAACAGTCACAATGACCGCGATCGACATTCTTGCCCCCTTTTACTTCTTGTATTCCAGTTTCTTCAGATTATCCCAGGCCGCCCCGAAACCCGGCCTGACGGTTAAGGCCCGCTCAAGAAAATAACGGGCCAGCCCGATCTCTTTCTTCCCCGAATAAAACATCGCCAAATTATTTAAAGCATCCACATTCCTGTCGTCGATAGCGACCGCCAGCTTAAAATAATGCTCGGCTTCAGTTAGATTCCCCAGCTGCATCGCTAATAGCGCCAGATTATTAGCGCTGAAACTGTTTCGCCAGCGGGTATCCGCACCCGACGACCTCGCAGCCAGCGACATTTTATAGTCGCTTTGTGCCCGATGGATATCGCCCAGCCTTAAGAAGACCTGCCCGCGGTCGAAATAGATCGCCTTAACGAACTGCGCATAAATTTCACCCGAGGGTGAATGCCCCGCATTTTTAACATATCCGATCATGATTTGCAAGGCCGCACTGTACTCACGGGCCGCTTCATCCAGGCGCCCGGTATTGGCATACGCCCGCGCCAGGAGCATTCTCACGCGCCCCAAGTGAGGCTCAAAGAAGGCGGCCCGCTCGAATAACGCGACCTCTGAACGCCAAACCATCACCTGCTGCGATGTTAAAAGTCCGCACGCCAGCACCAAACCCGCCGCGGCGATCAACATAATCTCCCGGCGGGCGATTCCAGACACCAAAGGCAGCCCCGCTGTTACGACGACCAGCACACCGAAAATCGGCAGATACAGATAATGTTCCGCCCCCTGAACAAACGAATACTCATTGATCAGCGGCACAATGTTCAACACCGGCAACAGTCCCGCCAGCACAAAGCCATAGCCAAAAATCAGGCGCGGCCGCATATCCGCAGGCGCCCGTAAATAACCGAGAATCCCCAACAGCGTCAATACTGAAAACCAAAGTGCCGGCACCAGCTTTGGTGCCAGAATATCAATACTGCGATAATAATGGAGATCCGCCGGCCACATCATCAGACGGACATATGACAGCAGCTCCGCCGGGATGGACAAAAGGCGCAGCTTGAACTCAAAAACGTTCTCCATGATCCCCGTGCCGTCGTGCGCAAAAAGCATCTGCCGCCAGACAACAAATCCCGCAGCAACCAGAGCAAAACCGGCTGCCGGAAGCCAGCGCGGCAACGCATCGTTCTCTGACACTTTCCTGCCGACGGTCATTTCATACAGGACTAAAACAAGCGGAAAAATAACCGCGATCTCTTTCGTAAAAAGAGCTGTTACAAAAAGACTGCCGGCCGCGATGCCCCAGCCAAGGCGGCTGCGCAACGAGCCCCGCATCATCACATAACATAAAAACGAACTTAAAAGAAAGAACGCCACGGCGAGATTGGAAATACCCGACACGCAGGCCACCGCCTGAACCTGAACCGGATGCAGAAGAAAAACCAGCGCACAAAATATAGAAGTAATGAACGAACAGCCGACAAGCGCGGAAAGCAAGGCCCAAACCAGCCAGCTATTGATAATATGAAATCCGACATTTACTGCATGAAATCCTCCCGGATTCATACCGAAGACGGCATACTGAAGGCGGTACAACAACTCAAGCACCGGGCGATAATAAGGCGTCTGGATCTTCACGCCCTCCAGCGGAATAGCCGTGCGGAAAAAAACATCCGCTATATTGTCCCACCGCCCTATCTCAGGATTGTCTTTGATGAAGGCAATATCATCATGAACAAACGGGAAATGCCCGGCCGCACGATAAAAGAACGACCCCAGGAGGGCCAGAACCAAGAACGCCAGGGCCATCCTGGGGTAAGATAATTTTTCCCGCATTACACCCACCAGAATTATTTTCCGAACTGAGCTTTCAGCCGCGCCGCTTCAACTTTGAACTCCGCGAACTGGCGATCCAGCAATTCCAGAGCCGGTTTAGCATTCAGCATGTTGCCTTCCTTACCCATCTTGTCGAGATTAACACAATTCTCATGCATCTGCTGAGCCGAGATATTGCCCGTTGCGCCTTTAAGGCCGTGGGCAAGATGCTGGAACGCCACCAGATCATGTTTCTCAAGAGCCTTCCAGAACTGATCCCGCTTACTGTTAAAATCCTCAGTAAAAATATCGAATAACTCCAGCAAAAGCTCCTTATCATCCTGCACGCGCTCCAACACATCCTTTAAATCAATAACCTGACTCATGGGTTTTTCCTTTGTTGAACAAGGTTGATAATAGTCTGAAACAAAGCCTCGCGGTCGATCGGTTTGGAAATGTAGCCATCCATCCCCTGCGCGAGATATTTCTCCCGGTCGCCAGCCATCGCATTAGCGGTCATGGCCACGATCGGAATATGCAATCCGGTCTGCTTTTCCTCGTTACGAATAATAGTCATGGCTTCGACGCCGGACATCTCGGGCATCTGATCATCCATCAGAACCAGGTCAAAATGGCTTTTTCCCACAACTTCCAGCGCTTCACGCCCGTTGACCACGGTCACCACTTCCCAGCCGCGTTTCTCCAGGATTCGCGCCGCGATCTTCTGGTTCATCAGATTATCTTCAGCCAGCAGGATCCGCAAGCGCCCCACGCCATCCGGCGACTGCTCAGGCTCTGACGGCAGGACCACGCCCGTCCCCGCGGCGGCAACAGCAACACTCGGGGCATTGGCACTGACCTTGAGACGAACAACAAAATTAAACTGACTCCCCCTGCCCTCTTCGCTCTCGATCCAGATGCGGCCGTCCATCATTTCAACCAGCTTCTTGCAAATGGCAAGGCCCAACCCAGTCCCGCCATAACGCCGGGACGTGCTTTCATCCACCTGGCTGAACACCTCAAACAGAGCACTTTGCCTTGCCGGGGGGATCCCGATCCCGGTATCGGAGACGGAAAACTGCAGTTCACACTCCCCATCGACACGCGCCACCTGCTTCACTGAAACATCGACGTGCCCCTTATGGGTAAATTTAATGGAATTATTTACCAAATTAATAATGACCTGCCGGATACGCACCGGATCACCAATCACCAGCGCCGGCACATCATCGGCTACCGAATAGCGCAGTTCAAGCCCCTTATTATGGGCCAGCACCGCAAGGCCTTTGCAAACGCTCTTGATCACGTCGCGCAGGCTGATCTCGATATTCTCGATGGTGATTTTGCCGGCCTCGGCCTTGGAAAGATCAAGGATGTCATTAAGCAAGCCCAGTAAATTCCCCGCCGCTTCCTTGGCGACTTTAAGATTATCCCGCTGCTCATCGGTCAACGGCGTATCGAGTGTCAAGTCGAGCATGCCGATCACCGCGTTCATCGGCGTGCGCAATTCATGGGACATCTTGGCCAGGAACATGCTCTTGGAGCTGTTCGCCCCTTCAGCCGCGATCTTGGCCTGCAGCAGCGCTTCCTGGATGCGTTTCTGCTTGCTGATATCCCGCAAAATCCCGATCGAGCCCATTACCTTGCCTTTGCGGTCTTTCAGAACAGAGATCGAAGCATCAACGTCGAGGAATGAGCTGTCGTTCTTAATAACACGGGTGCTGATCCCCGACAATGCGCCTTTTTTTCTAATGTTAAGCTTGCGCATCTTGCGCCATTCGCGCTCGGGATAAATATCTTTAATAGGCTTGTTGAACAGTTCCTCCCTGCCCATCTCCAGCATTTTCTCGGTGAACGGGTTCCAGGCCACGATCTTTTCATGTTCGTCGGTCACCATGATCGCCGCAGCCGAATTATCAAAGACGATCTTAAAGATCTCCCTGGAACGCACCAGGTCCTGCTCCACCTCTTTCTGGCGGGTAATGTCTTCCACGACAAAATCCAGAAACTTCGGCTTGCCGCCGGCGTCTTTTTCAACCGTCACCGAAACAGATGCCCAGATATTCTTGCCGTTCTTACGCCGCAGCGGAAGTTCGTAACCGTCAATACTGACCTGACGCCTGATCAGCCCCAGGAAATCATTCAGCGACTTCTTGCTTTCAAAAATATCTGCCAGTTTCTTTTTGATCAGGTCCGACTTCTTGTACAGCAGCATTTCAGCCAGGGCATGGTTAACGAACAAAAATTTCGCGCCGACGCTAAAGGCCGTACGGCCAATACCGATCTTAAGCGAATCAATGAATTCAGGAAGGTCTTTGTCTTGAAATGGCATGCTGCCCCAGATACCGGTTAATGTTCCACTTAATTATACTATAATCCTGATATTATCCTTCAATCAAATCAATCTCTTTTTCATGATGGAATGACGACAAAAACGGCCATTAACGCTCGAATTTGACCACATTCTCCCACCAGACGGTGGAATCCCAGGTCTGCAGCGATTCCCAGAGCTCTTTGGCTGTACGGGTCTTAAGAAACCCCGGCGCGCGCTTAAGAAACTTCTTCGCCACCGGATAACCGTTATCGCAGTATTCTTTGGCCTGTACCAGGCATTCGAGAATATCGGCATCACGCGCCACCAACGCCTCAAGGGTCTCTTGAGCATCATAATCATGGCGGACACCGGTAATCTCGGACTTGACTTTAGATGGAAGATCAGCCACCTGATCGGCGAAAACACGTTTTTCCGCAGCTTTGAAATCAATGTAGTAATGACCCATCTTGTGCAGATCATTAATACGGGCCTCGTGGATATCATTAAACAACGTCATGGCCAGAACACGGTAAGCGTCGGCGCCCTCTTCGTGAGCCATATAAAAACCAATGACCGCGCAGCGAAAACAATGGTCGGCCACACTTTCCGGATTCTCGATCCCCGCCACCCACCAGCCGCTGCGTTTGACGCGCTTAAGCAGGCCGGCTTCAGCGAAAAAATCAAGGGCGCTACTCCGGGAGGTTGTCGGTGTCGATTTTTTCGACGGACGGGACGCTGGTTTTTTTGGCATTTTTGGGCTTTTGTTTGTTGATCTCATAACAGAATATGCTCGCGGCATGCGCGGCGTTGAGCGCCATCCGGGGATGCGCCATATAGATTGATAGTTTAACATCCAGACGGGGAAGTGTTACATCCCGGATCCCTTTTTCCTCGGACCCGATCACCAGCGCCATCGGGAACGGCAGTTTGGTGCTCTTAAGATCTGTGCCATCCTTGACCACACTGCCGGCGATCCAGATCCCCCGGGACTTGGCCTTCGAAATGGCCTGATTAAGGTTGTTTACCTTGGCAACTTTAACATAGTTATCCCCGCCGCAGGCGACCCGCAGCACTGCGTCCGTCACATGGACCGAATCATGGGTCGGCAGCACGAGCGTAAATCCGCCCAGGCACCCCAGGCTGCGAATGATCGCGCCCAGATTTTGCGGATCATTCAGCCCGTCGATGAAGACCAGCGTGGTTTCCCCGGTCGCCGCCTCTTCCACGGCATCTTCATAATTGGCATACTCAAAATCTTCAACATCCATTAACAAGCCCTGCGTATTCATCGTACGGCCGAGCTTGAGCATTTTCCGCGCCTCAACGACCGAGACCGGGATCCCGTGTTTCTTGGCCTTCGACGCAATATAGCTGTGTTCAGGATGTCCGGACTGAATAAAAATAACCCGCACACTTTTCGGATTGGCCTTCAGACGCTCCAACACCGGATTCTTCCCGTAGATCTTCATTTTCTTATCCCCAATCCCAAATAAAATACCGGTTTCAAAATACTCCACCATCCCAGAAACGGCTTCATTTTGGTGATTCCAAGTTTTTTGGGCGGATAGATCTTGGTCACAAAAACTTCCGTAAACTTGAATTTCAGCTGAATAGCCTTGAACATCAGATAAGGCTCCAGCTCATACGCATCAAGCCAGCGCTGGTCGATATTGATCCGCGCGTCGCTGAAGATCGAAAGCCGAAACGCCCGATACCCGTTTGTACTGTCCGTGATCCTGGTCCGCAGGAAAAAAGACATCAGCCACGGGTGCAGACGGGTCGCGATTTTGCGGTAAAACGGCATATCCCCGCCGGTGCCAACCTTGCCTTTATAGCGGGAACCCTGTACGAAATCAAAACCATTATCAATTTCTTTAAGCAGCGCCGGCAACTCATCAGGATTATCCTTGTCATTACCAGCCATGATCACGAGAACTTCGTACCCGTTCGCCCGGGCATGCTTAATGGCGGTGCGGATCGCCGCGCCCACGCCGCTCTGAAAAGTATGCCGTAATGTGCGCACGCCGCGCCCGGCAAAACCCTGGAGCATTTTGGACGTACCGTCAGTCGACCCGTCATCCATCACCAGATAATCCACCCTGCCGTTCAGCGGGCTTTTCAGGAACCGCTCCACCACACTGCGCAGTTTGACTTCTTCATTAAACGCAATCGGGCACACTAAAGTTTTCACACCAGCTCCTCTGCGCTGACACGCCGCCCGCCCTTGTCGACAAACCCGACCTGACGCGCGGGATTTCCCACCACCACGGTATGCTGGGGGACATCTTTCAACACCACGCTGCCGGCACCGACCACAGCATACTCTCCGATCGTGACCCCGCACAAGACCGTGGCATTTGCCCCGATCGAAGCGCCCTTGCGGACGATCGTACGCTCAATCTTCCAGTCCGCGCTGCGGCTGCGGGGATAACGGTCATTAACGAACGTCGCATTAGGCCCCACAAAAACACCGTCCTCAATAACAACACCGTCGTAAACCGGCACATTATTCTTGATGGTCACATCATTGCCGATCTGAACATTCCCCTCAATATAACAATGGTCGCAAATATTGCAGTTAGCGCCGATCCGGGCCCCGTCCATGACGTTAACGAACGCCCAAACGCGCGACCCTTCGCCAATAACCGCCTTCTCGCCGACCAACGCTGTGGGATGCTTAAAGTAGTTCATGTTATTTTCACCGATGCGCCGCCATTGTCCATGGACTTCTGAACGGCCGCGAGTGTCTTGACGACCGAAGCGCCTTTAAGAGCGTCGGCGATCGTTGGCTGAAGGCCTTTCTCAATACAATCAATGAAATACTGCCCCTGAGCTTTCAGCGGCTCGGCCAGATTCACCTTGGGGATCGTGATCGACCCTTCGCGCGACAGTAACTGGAACTCGCCGTAACTTTCATAATATTTTGTCGTGCGCTCAACGTATTTGTCGTACACCTTGACCGCACCCATCGGGTCAAGATCATCCCACACCAGCATCTTTTTCTCACCCACGATCGTGATCTGGCGCACCTTGCGCGGATCGGCCCAGCTGACATGCACATTCACCAGCACACCGCCAGGATAATCAAGGGTGGCAAACGACAGATCTTCCAACTTATTACCCAGGCACTTCAAACCGCGCGCGGAGGCATTGACCGCCGAGCTGCCGAGCAGGTAATCAAAAATGGAAATATCATGCGGCGCCAAATCCCAAAGGGCATTGACATCATAACGGAACGGCCCCAGATTCGTGCGTTCGGAATGCGCGTAATAGATCTTTCCCATCTCGCCGGAATCAATGTATTCCTTCACCCAGCGGATGCCGGAATTAAACGTAAATACATGTCCGACCATCAATATCTTACCCGCCTTATCCGCGAGCGTCTTTAAATCCAGACACTCCTCGGCGGTCATTGCCAGCGGTTTTTCGCACAGCACATGCTTGCCGGCAGCCAGGGCCTCTTTGGTAAGCTGATAATGAAAGCGCGTCGGGGCCGCGATACAGACCGCATCGATCGCTGGATTCCTGAGAATGTCATGATGATCCGCCGTTACATCCAACGCCGGAAAAAGAGCCTTAACGGACTTAAGGCGTGCCGCATCAATATCGGCACACATCAGGCATTTTGAATTCAAGAGCTGAGAAAAAACACGAATATGATTCGGACCCCAATGACCGCATCCGATAACACCGACAGAAACCATGACTACCCCCCTTTTAAATTTTTTATATTATATAGAGGTTAAGACGGATAACAAAGCACTTTATTCTGTTCTTCGGCATAAAGAACCTAAAACATACAAAAAAAGGACTGCGAAATATATTTCTCTCGCAGCCCCTTTATCACGACAAACAACAACGCTATTCTTAAAATTTAATCTTTAGCCCGGCGTAAACATCAGGCTGTCTGACATACTTATGCGGCGACTCCACCGTATTCGCGCCGACAAGGTCATTGGCCACCAGCTCGAGTTCCGCGTCCTTTTCCTTCATTCTCATGCCCGGCATCCGAAACGCATACGCCGCACGCAACGTTGTGTTCCAGTAAGAAGGATATTTTCCGGTCCCTTCAGCTATGTCTGTATACTTGCTGATCCATTTCGCATACGCATCAAGTGTCAGCGCATTCTTGGTATACTTTACCCCCGCGCCAAACTGATATTTAGACAAATTTGCGGATTGACCGCGGGCATAATTGGCATCAACATCATAATTAGGCCGCGATTCCGCATTGATCAACGCCATATCCGACAATAACGACAAATGATCAGTCAATTTATAACTGGTCTCCAGTTCCGTTCCGTACGAATAAACTGTCCCATTGTTATCCAACATAAGAGGCCCGACATGATGATTACCCGGATAAATAGGATCTCTCAATTCGGAAAAGAAAACGCTTAAATTAGTATTAAGTTTTTGATCAAGCATCACGCTGTTCCAGCCCAACTCATACGTCAATGCTTTCTCCGCGTCCAGCGTCTGGTTTCCCCTCAAATAATAAGGGCCGATCGAATAATTGAGGTCCCTGTCATACATACTGGGCGTCCGATACGTTTTGCTGACAACAGCGCGCAGACTGTTAAGGTCGTTAAGCAAATATACTGCCGATATCCTCGGTTCGTACAATACCCCGGTCTTGGGTGTCACGATCGTATTCTCCGTGGCCCTTACGCCTCCGGTAAAAATGAGCTTATCCGTCGGACGGTATTCATCCTGCAAAAAAACACTATCGATCTTTTGCGTTTGATTTGGATCAGCGGGCGGCAAGAACCCGGCCTCATACGCTATTTTGATCCAGCGCGCTTCCATCCCCAGAGAGGTAATGTGATCCCCCCAGGCACTGTACTTCAAATTATGCTGGGTCCTCATGGAAACCGCATACGCGTTCGCATCCTGGCTCGTGTAATTTGTTGTCGCCTCCGCCATATGGTCAACATGGAAATCATAGTCATACCAATCGTTAACTTTTTGCTGAAACTGGGCGGAAACAGCATGCTGGTATCCGGGCCGTTTGATTGAACCGCCGCGCACCGTCGGTCCATCGTTGGTGCCGCTTTCCTCCATCGCTTTGCCGTCCAGAACAAGACTCATATCCGGCGACCAGTTGTATTGAGTCTTAAGCCCCACGACATCACTGTCCGTCGAATTGGGCGCTTTAAGATCATTCAGCTTATAATCAAAGCCGCTATCGGAACGCCGCTGGGCAAAGGCGCGGATAGACAACGTGTCATTCACCTTGCCGCCTGCCCCCACCTGCTCTTGCAAGTAATGCATTGAACCGGCACGTGCGGCAACATAATTGTCCTTCTCTGTCGCCTTCTTCGTAATAATATTAATAACACCCTTAACGGCGTTGGAAGAATAAAGAACGCCGCCCGGACCGCGAATAATCTCAATACGCTCAATCTCGTTTAACGTCACCGGCAAAAGCTCCCAGTTCGTCCCGCTCTGGACCGGATTAAACATCACAACCCCGTCGACCAGAACCAGCAGGCTGCCCTGGTTTAAAGATCCGTACGAATGGATCGAAACATAATAACGATTTCCGTCAATCTTTCTCACCTGCATGCCCGGCACACGATAAAAAAGATCGGGGATATTATGTGCTCCGGATCGTTGAATGTCTTCCTTCGTAATAACGACCATGTTACTGGCAACTTCATTTTTATGCTGAACCCTGCCGGCGGCTGAAGTGACCGGCATGCTCAACAACTCCTCCAGCGATTTATCCATCAACTTCTCTTCGGCCGCGAACGAAGGCCCCGTCCCAAGAACAAAAATCCCGATCAAAAACCCAAACACCATTCTCAGAATATTCATCCCGCCCCCCTGTAATGAACAATGTTGTACGCAAAAAACACGGCAAACCAAACTTAATAATACTATATTAAAATTGTACTGATCTGCAAAATAAAAATTTAATTTCTCGTATTTCTCGCATTTAGCATTTCAAGGTTGCTTGATCGGCTGCAAAGAACGAAGCTGAATGAGAACGCAACCCCTATAACACTTGCCAACAACCCCTTATCATCCTAAAATACGTTTTCTATGAAATTCGAAAACTGGCTGTCCCGCCGTAACTTCATGCTTGCCATTATTGCCGCGGCCGTCCTTTACGGCACGGGCTGCGGCCTCATCGAATTATGCTCAATGTATGCCCAGCGCCAGACACACCCGTTTTTCTTCGAAGGAGATCTCTTCGCCGGCGTTAAAGGCGCCACGGGCGGTGAGAAATATCTCGGCTACATGACCGACCGCGATATCAACATCGATAAAATCGCCATGCGGTTCACCCAGGCCCAGTTTGCGCTGGCGCCGGTGATCCTCGATTTTAATAACAGCAACCATCGCCTGCTGATCCTTGATTTCCAGGACCTCAAGCAAGCCGTGGCCCTGGCCCAGAAACTTCAGTTAAAACTCCTGAAACGTTCTCCACAGGGACTTCTTTTTGCCGAAAGGCCAGGCTCATGATTTATATTCTGCCCTGGCTGATCTCCATCCTTGAAGGTTTCTTGGTGCTGACAGTCCTGATTCCCAAAGCCGTGCGCCCGCGCATGGCGCTGTTGATCTTCTGGGGATCCCTGGTCGGTATGGCTACGACGGCGCTGCTAACCTTCACCAGCCTGATCCTGTTCAACAAAATTGTCCCGGCTTACGCGATCGGCATTAATATCGCTGCGCTGACCGGCCTTTTCCTGCTGGCCAAAAAGAACGACCTGGTCCTTCCTTTTACCAAAGGCAGCTGGGACAGAATCGACCTGATCGGTGTTCATGTCCTGATCCTTTTCCTCATCCCGGTCATCCTCCACGCCCTTCTTTACCCGCAAGGAGGCTGGGATGCCTGGTCATGCTGGAACCTCAAGGCCAAATTCCTGTTCCTCGGCGACGAAGGCTGGCGCGGCATGCTGGATCCCGCGCTCTGGCGGTCAAACACGGCTTACCCGTTCTTACTGCCGCTGATCAATGTATGGTACTGGTGTTTCGGCGGTGAGCCGGTTTCAACGGTAACTCTGGCCACCTCCTGCCGCATCACCCTGGTCATGGCCGGAATTTTGTTTTTCGGCCTCAAGGAACTTAATAACAAAATATCCATGCTCCTGGCCCCTCTGTGGGCGCTGTCGATCATGTTCGTCGTCAAACTCGCCTCCAGCCAATACAGCGATCTGCTGGTCGGCGTATGGCTGTTAAGCGCCCTGCTGAGTTATAAACTTTTTATCGAACGCCGTTCGTCCGCTTTTCTGGCCGTTATGCTGCTGAGCCTGGGATTCATGAGTTTTACGAAAAGCGAAGGGCTGGTGCTCGCCATGATCTCGCTGGCCGTTCTGGGAATGACAATCCTGCTGTCAGCTGAATCACGGGAAAAAGCGCTGGCTGCCTGGAAAAGTCTGCTGCTGACATCGATGCCGGCATTCCTGCCGACGATAATCTTTCAGCTTTGCTGGGCACCAAACAGCCATACGTTCATCAACGGACTGACCGCGGCCGATCACTCGGCCCTCATCCCGCGCCTGCAATCATCGCTCGTGTTCCTGGCCATTGAGCTGATCAGCCCGAAATGGAACGCTTTCTGGGTCATCGCCGCTGGCGGCATCATCCTGGCCGGCGCGAAATCTTTCCGCCGGGGATTATGGGTGATCCCGGTCATTCTTATCGCCTATATCATTTCGGTCATCGGCGTTTACACGATTAATACTTTCTTTCCCATCATCTGGTGGGTTTCCAACACACTCAACCGCATCCTGTTTGCCTTGATTCCGGCGGTGATCTTCTGGGCATTCACAGCGCTTCTTTAACCAGGACCTTAAAACAAAAAAAACCGGGAGATCAGGAAAACCTGATGTCCCGGTTTTTTAAGATCCTTCGGGCTTCGCCCTCAGGATGACAGCACTATCTTTTTATATCCAACACCTTGAATCTTTTGACGCCGGCAGGAACGCTGATCGTTACCTCATCGCCCACCTGATGCTTTAATAAACCCTGGCCGATCGGCGAAAAAACCGACAGGCGATCCTTGCCGAATTCCGCTTCTTCAGGAGACACCAGCATGTAAGAAACATTCTGTTTCGTATCCAGATCGGTCAGCTTCACTTTTGCCCCGATAAAAATCTTATCCGCCGGGATCTTCATGTCCTCAATGAATGCCACATCCACGAGCCGGCCTTCCATTTCGGCAATGCGCGATTCATTGTGCCCCTGGGCATCCTTGGCGGCATCATACTCGGCGTTCTCGGAGATATCTCCCTGCGCCCGCGCCTCACCGATCGCTTTCGCGATCCGCTGACGTTCGGTCGTCTTGAGAAACTCCAGCTGCTCCACCAACTTCTGATACCCTTCGCGGGTAAGATAAACTTGGCCAGCCATAAATTACATGCTCTCCACGGCCTTAAGCATCACCGGGATAACAGCCTGAGATTCTTCTTTAGTCATGCGGCCAAGCTTGCTGAACGCCCATTCTCCGGCGGCATTCTGATTTTCACGGCCGAGCTGAAGCTTTTTCGTCCCGCCATTATAGGAAAACACACCAATGGTGATCCGTGTACCGTCAAAATCCTTGACCTCTTTGAAAACTTCCACATCCAATGACTTATCGTACGGCATGTTTCATCTCCCTTTTACAACTGGTTAACCGGTGAGTCCCGGTATATTTAAACCGCCCGATTTCTGCATCTGCATGGCGGCCTGTTTCTGAGACTTAAGCGTAGCGGTGTTAAGCGCCCGCACCAATTCCGTCTGAAAACGGCTCTTCTGCTTAGGGTCAAGCCAGCTGTCTTCTACCTCGACCGCCTGGATCATCTGCGCGCCATTGATCCTGATCTTGATCCCGCGGACATCCGTACACTCCATGACGATTTTCTCAAGTTCCTTCTTGAGCTTGTCGGCCTGGGTTTTGAGCTCCATCAACTTCTTCATTTGATCAAACATGGTCTGCCTTTCATTAAAAAAGAACACAAGGCATAGCGCCTTGTGTCGTTAACATCTATTAAATCTTATACAATATAAGAATCCCTTTGGCAAGGCTTTTCCTATCGCATTGAAAAAGACAAATCATAAAGCGTCTGCACCAGAAAATGCTTCAAAAATATAATAATAAGGAAAGCAATAATCGGGGAAATATCAATGGCCAGATTCGGCATGAAGCGGCGGATCGGCGCCAGGATCGGCTCCGTGGTCCGCTCCAGAATCTGCACAATGGGATTCATGGGATCAGGATTGACCCAGCTGATCAACGCCCGCACCAGGATCAGCCAATAAAAGATCGTCAGACCGATATCCGCCATTTTGGCCAGTGCTGTAAACAAATTAGAGACGACAAACATGCTTAACTCCTTTTTAGGACTGCTTAACTATTGTCCGTGTAGGAAACGGGATCAAGATCCCTTCCTGCGCGTACCGCTTTTGCAAACGTTTGATGAAATCATGCCGGACAACATGGCTCGCGGCCACATTCCTGGCCCGCAGGATCACATTGAACCTGATCGCCGAATCGGCCAGCTCATCATAACGCAAGACAGGCTCAAACGCTTTTACCGCTCCATCGACTTCTTTTAATGTCTCCCGCGCCACTTCCAAGGTTACCCTCTCCACCTTTTCAAGATCGGAAGCATAGTGCACGCCCACCGGTACCGGCACTGCGATCTCGGTCGTAGGATAACAGAAATTCGTCACCCGTGTATTCACCAGCATTTTGTTCGGCAGGATCACCGTATTGTTATTGCCCATCACGATCCAGGTGGACCGCCAGCCGATACGCTCCACAATACCTTCCTCGCCCGTCTCAAGCCGAATGAACTGCCCGATCTGGACCGGTTTATCAACAATGATCTGAACCCCGGAGAAAAAATTCTCCAACGTCGGCTGCAAGGCGAGCGCCACAGCCAGAGATCCAATCCCCAGCGACGCAATAATGGGCGTCACCGATACCCCAAAGGTATCCAGCAGAATCAGCGCACCCAGCGCAAAAATAACAACCCGGACAAACCCCCGCACCACCCCGCTGGAAGCTTTAAGGACCTCCATGGTCTTGGATGTCTCATGGATCAGCCCCTGGATGAACCTGTCTACAAACAGGATCCCCGCGACAATGCAGATGATCTTGAATCCGCCCAAAAGATATTTTAACAGATCAAGGCCATCTCCCTTGGGGATCAGGTGCTGAACCACCAGAAAACCGCTGGCATAAACAAGCAGCGATAAAGGCAGGTCCAGAGAATCCAGAAGAATATCGTCAATCTGATTAGCAGTCTTTTCCGCCACTTTACGGACGATCGCAAAAACGACCTTCTTGACCATTGCCAGCAGAAACACCCACGCCAGAAAAACCAGCGGGATAAATAGCCAGGGAGAAATATTCCAGGAGCTGATTTCCATACTAAAATACCTTAAAAAGATTACCGTCGATCACGCGCTGTTCAATCCGGTCGAGCAGGCGTTTGGTTTTCCGGGAAATATGTCCCAGGTCGCTGACCATCGAATTAATGCCGCGCGTCGTTTCATTGAACGAAGCCGCAGTATCCTGCAACACTTCCGCCAGGTCATAAACATCCAGCAGAGGCTCACCGATGATCGGCTTCGTTATATCAAGCTCCGGATCTCCTGACACCCGGCCGATCTCCACGTATTTGGCGCCCAGAACGCCTTCAGTCAAAATGGAAACCTGCGTACAGCGCTCCACCTGTTTGGCGAACTTCTGGAAAATGCTCAGCTTAAGCTTCAAGCCGCGGTTCATCACTTCTTCATCTAAAAACTCGATCTTGTCAACAGTCCCGACCAATACCCCTGACAAACGCACCGGAGCGCCTTCCGTCAGCCCGCTGACTTTATCGAACAAGACCACCAGCTCGGTCTTCGGCTCCGTCAACCCGCGCTGGAACCCGATGAAATAAACCACCCCCAGGGTAAGCGCCACGCCCAGCAGGAAAAATATCCCGGCCCAGAACTGTTTTAACCCGTCATCTTTTGCCATTACCGATCATCCCCTGTATCCGATTATCCGGCCAAGAATTCTTTTACAAACGGGTCTGACGACCCTCTAACTTCTGTTTCCGTTCCCTGTGCCGCAAGCTTTCCCTGATTCAAAACAAAAGCCCGGTCGGCGATCCGAAAAGCATTCAGCATGTCATGTGTCGTCACCACCGTTGCGCACCCGGCTTTTTTTGAAAGATCCCGGATCAACTGCGAAATATCACGGCTGCGGATGGGATCAAGCCCCGACGTCGGCTCATCACACAACAATACTTTAACATTCATGATCAGGGCCCGCGCCAACGCTGCGCGTTTACGCATCCCCCCGGAAAGCTCAGATGGAAACGTGTCGGCACTGCCTGCCAAATCGACCATCTTCAAATGCGCGTCGACCTTCGCGCGGATATCCACCGGCTTCAAACGGGTATGTTCTTTTAAAGGAAACGCCAGGTTTTCTCCGACGGTCATAAAATCATAAAGCGCGCTGTCCTGAAAAAGATACCCCACCTTCCGGCGGAATAATAACAGCCGGGACTCGGATAATTCCGTAACCGGATCGCCATCGACAATGATCTTCCCGGCATCCGGCGACATCAAGCCGACAATATGCAATAACAGGACACTTTTCCCCGTGCCGCTAAGCCCCATCAGCGCCACCACCTCGCCCGCCGCCACCTCCAGCGAAACGCCGTCGAGAACCTTGTTGCCGCCGAACGCTTTGGTCAAGCCTTCAACCTTGATCACATCAGTATCCTTCACTCTCCGGTCTGGTTCTTCGGCTCAAAAGCGCGATAACGGCCCTGGTCAAACCGCGTATACAATCTTGCATAGGGCTTGACATCCGTCCGCTCAACATACACATTGGTGTCCCTGATTTTACCGATCAAGAACATCTCGCTGTCCATGAAACGCTCCACTTCACGCGTCGGAAACCACACACCGCCTTCCATCTCGATCGGCTCGCCGTTATGGACCCAGACCGGCTCGGTCAGCGGCAAAGAAGCCTCCGCCAGTGTATTAACCGATTGCGGCGGACGCATACAACCGGCGGACACCAGTATTACCAGGATCATCCCGTACCATAAACGCCCCATCATCAATTCCCCCATAGAGATAAAATTACTTTTGTCAGGATCGTATTTGATACAATGACCAAAATATACGACAATGCCACCGCCCGGGTCGTCGACCGCCCCACGCCCAGCGATCCGCCGATAGTGCTAAAACCTTTATAACAACACACCCACCCGATCAAGAAAGCAAAAAAGTACACCTTGATAAAACCGCAAAAGAAATCCGAATAGCCAATCGACTCGATGGTGGTCGCGATGTAGTAAGAACTGGGAATATTCGCCTCCCCCACCCCGACCATGTAGCCGCCCAGAATACCGGTCAGGCCCGAAACGACCACCAGGATCGGCAAA
>PEAR01000042.1 GCA_002753745.1 Candidatus Omnitrophota bacterium
TTCAAGTTTGACTTTATTTTGGATAAAGGCTCTGCCTTTATCCAAAATAACCCTGAGCGAGCCCCACAGGGGCGAGTCGAAGGGTTTCCTTCTAATGAAAACCTTACGCCTACTTGGGGAAATGTAACCCCCGATGCTCAAACTCTCGAAGAAACTTCCAAGCGTCTGGTCAAATATTTTTTATCATCCGTCACTACCCCTGAGAAAGACATGTGGGTCAACCTAAGCCCCTATGAAAAAGATCGCATTATTCCTGACAGTTTCGGCCAAACCGACATGGGCCGCGATTTGTTGGCGCAAGACTACATCCTTAAACAAATCACTTCGAGCCTCATGTATCCCGAGGGCGAAACCGGCAAGAAGTTTTGGGCCAAAGTTTACAAATCCGCCTATGAAAAATACGGCACAACTGACATCCCTATTGATACGTTTAACAAAGTCTGGATCGTCCCCGAATATGCCAAAGTCTACGAACACGGCAATACCGCTTTCGTAGTTAATGCAAGAATGAAAGTCATGTTAGAAACCGACTATTTAGCGACGTCTAGCAATGCGCTGCCTACCGGGGGACATGTCGCCCCGCCAGCGGATCAAGGTGAGCGGGGCGCCGTGTCCCCCAGCCGGTTGCCAACCTCTCAACCAATGAATGCGAGAGCGACCCAGGTCTCAACCCCATCGACAACCACCGATGCTTCCGATGAAACTAACACCATTGCCAAGCAAGTTATTCGCGACATCGTCATCCCCCAACTCGAACAAGAAGTCAATGAAGGAGCTAACTTCGCCCCGTTACGTCAGGTCTATTATTCATTAATCCTGGCTCTCTGGTTTAAACGCCACATGAAAGATTCAATCCTCGGGCGCAAATACGTCGATCAAAACAAAATCCAAGGGATTGAAAGAACGGGTTTATCCCAAGGTTCGCCAGAAATCATCTATCAACAATATCTCCAAGCCTTCAAACAGGGCGTCTACAACTACATCAAAGAAGAAAGCGACCCGCTAACCCTGGAAACTCTCCCCAGAAAATATTTTTCTGGCGGGTTTTCAGGGGATAATGCGGCAGCCGTTGTTGATTATTCTCAGGACATAGATGCTTCAGAAGTCCCGAATGCGCAAGGTCAGTTTCGGCAATTGCAGATAGTTTTTGGAACAGGTAAAGACAACGGCCAATCCCCAGCGGCAAAAACTTCTTCAGATGTGCCGATAGGATTGCAAAATACTTTAATACAGGAATTGGACTTTCTAACAATTTCAACGTTCAGGGCTGATTTAGGTCGTTTATTAGAAGATGGTAACGAAATATATTTACAGCCATTATTTAAAATTCTCGAAAAGTATTCAAAGATAGGATTAAAGTTAACTACTAAGGAGGAACTGAAGAATTTAAGGGAAAAATTAAAAACAGTCGAAACGCGAAGGATGATTACAAACGCAGAGGTGACGGCTTTATATGAGATTGGACGTAAATTAGCGACAAAAGTAGAATTCAGATCCGAGTATGCTGTGGATTCAGACATCTTGAAAAGTGTGTTTTCTAAATCGGCTCTTGATTTTTTTAGGGAGCATAATGTAACACAGGTTGTTTTTCAAATGGATAGCGGGTACGGAACGGTAGTTACAGTAGAAACGTCTTCTGGAAGATTTCGTTATTTGGAGAAAAAAGGAAAAGTTGATAGTAAAGTTCTTGATCGAAGAATTAAAGAGGGGCAAAATGTTTTTCCAGAAATGCTCTATAAGAATCTTGGAGATCGAGTGCTTTTCTTATGTCGTTTTGTGGAAGGGCGCACACTGTATGATTTTGAAGAGCAGAAGAAATACGCATCAGCAATGCAGTTCCCGGGATGGTTATCTCCTGACATGAATGGGTATAACTTTATTCTTGGGAATGATGGAAAAGTAAAATATATTGATCAAGATGCTGTGGAGGCAATGATGGGTGCCTCGAAGGATGAGCAGCCCACCAGCCCAGCACAATTCTTGAACCACGCCGAATCAACCACCAAGCCCTCTTTGGAGAAGCGTTCCAGGTTCCAGCCTTTGCGTTGGATGGTAACGTATGCCCAAACAAGAATCTATATTTACAGGCAAAAGAAAATATTGCGGCCGCTCTGGGCGACGCTGATGACGGGGAATCAACAGGATACAGATGTTTTGTTTAAGGAATTGAGGGGGATGTTAAATAAATATCAACGTCCTGTTGAGACTGTTCGTAATAATGCCAGGGCGATCGTTGAAACAAATGGCCTGGATATTCTTAAAGATTTTCTCGCTAATCTTGACGATGAGGGAAAAGGTGAGTTTATCAAGGTTGACACTCTTGGCATTATTTCTGAGATCGTCAGTGTTTTGAAAAAAGAAATTAGCCAGGAAACATTGCAGGCCTTCGCCAGGATTGCCGACGATTTGCAAAAATCTTCAAATGACATCGTTAAGTTTTCATCGACAAGGTTGTTGCAGGCCGTGACAGAGAGTCTCGATGATGATCGTTTCTTGAATGATCACTGGCAAAAGCTGGAGAAGGTTAATCTCCTGCCCGATCACCGCCAGAGTAAAGAGGTGGTGGTGATGGTGGCGGATACATTTAATATGGATGATCCCAACCGTCATGGATTTAGAGTTTTGTCGGTTTTATTAACAACCTTGTTCCAGCGGCGGGTCGATTTGCTGGATCCAGAGGTTTTCGCCGAGATATCCCGGCAATATTCTTCAGGCAGGACGATAACACAGGCGGTCACTGATGTGATAAAGGATAAGCTCAATATTGACGTCACAGGAATAAAGCTGGAGTTGCTGAGCATTATGAAACCCGGACACGCCGAGCAACTGGTGGCTTCGATTATTGAAAGAAAGTATCCAGCATCAACTATTGTCTTAAATCTTTCTCAAAGGGATTATCCAGGCGTTGCCGCAAAAGAGGTTCCTTCGGAGATAAATGGTGCGGTTAGTGCGTCGATGATTAAATATCTTTCTTCTGAGGCCGAGATTGTTTTTTGTTTGTCGGCCGGTAATGAGGGTGTGCCGAAGTTTGTCGAGTATCCGCGCTTCGATAATGTTTTGAGTATCGGGGCGTTGAAAACGGACGGAAGTCATCAGCTGGCTGATTATTCGAACCGGGGCCCGCATCTTTGGGCGTCGATTCCGGCATTGACGATGGACGAGAAAGATGTCGGGACGTCGTTCGCCGCGCCCGTTGCCGCTGGGGAGATCGTCAGGCGTTTACGGCAGGATACTAGTATTGCCGCGCGGGATGTCATCAGGCAAATCGAGGTGGAAAACCAGGAACTGGTTACCGGCGGCGGTCGGGTGTTTATTCCGTCCTGGTGGCAAAAGAAGATCCACGGCAGTGGCCCTGATTTTGCGATGAGTCTGAAAAATCTTTACGGCGATGCCAGTCAAAAATTTATTATTAAACAGACGAGCAGTCTTTCGATGCAGGAACAGGCGGCGCTGCGGGATGAGAATAAAAGAAAAGTGATCGTCGGCTTTGGGAATCCGAATATAGCCAATGGCACGGGTTGGTTGAGGCTGACGGCGTCACCCGGCGAAGTGCTTGCGTTCCAGCGCGGGTGGAAGGGCTCGGACCAGTCTGTTTATAATTTTACGTTTATGGGGCAGAGGTACCATATTAAGGGGACAGCGCTTGAAAAAATGGAGGCCTGGTTCATGCGCACGCCGGATGTCGAGCGCCGGGGTGATGTGGTGGCTCGAACGAAGGCCGACGGAGTCCTGGAAATCGTTGATTTTATTCCTGACGCTTCTTTGGCGATGGATCCTTACTGGTTTTCCTCGCCGATAGATCAAAGCGTCACGCAAATGAGCGGGACGCTGATGTTTACATTGCCGTTGTTATTGGAGACAAGTGCGCCTTTCGACGTGGAGGTCTTAAAGGCCCTGAAGGTCGCGCCTGGGGACATTCAGGAATATGAGGCTTTCCGCCGTCAAGCGCTTGGCCGGCCGGACATGCGCGTTTTTCCCGTCCACTCGCATCACATGTCGTCTGGCAATATTAACCGTCCCTCGGGAGATGATTATGAGGTGACCGGGAAGAGCGCCTCCTTTATTTATGCCAATGCGACAGGGGAATTAGTGGTTTATGGCGCCAGGGAATATCGCATTGCAGTGAATTCAGCGCGTTCGGAGCTATATCGTTCTCAAGGCGAGAATTTCGCCGAAGCCACCGATTTGATCCAGGAAGCAATTGTTGAACGGAGCTTTGTTGCGACGGTGGACTCGATCTTGTCTAAAGAAGCGGCGTTGAATGCCGCACGCCCTGACATTTCTCTTCTGGGCGAAGCTGACATGGCCCTGCTGCGGGATGCCTTGATCCGTCTACTGGCCAATCATCTTGGTGATAATGTGTTCCGCGAAAGTATCGAAAAGTTGATCCGCCCGGATGTCTTAAACCGGTTTGCCAACCAGAACGGGGCTGTTAAGGAAGCTGACCTGGTTAAGATCCTTCAGCGGCTGCACACGTATACCCGTAGTTTGTACCGTCGAGGGTTGCGCAAGGAGGTTATATTTGAAGATCTGGGCTGGTTTATGAATAACTCCGTTTATAGTCATCTGGACTTGCTTAATGTTATTGAATCAGCCGGTTTGGCGGGGAATGGTTGGGAGCAGATGATCCCTGACGAGAAGATGACGCAATATTTAAAACAACAGCAGTACGGCCATGCCTGGGTTTATTATAACCAGGCCCCGTTATTGGATCGGGTCCGTTTGTTAAAAGCATTGGTGCGTCATTTTAATATTCGATTAAGGGATGCGTATTTTGTTCTGCTTTTATCTGCAATCCGGTCGACACAAAATTCCCTGGAGGCAGGAAAATCATTTTTAAACAGTTTCAGCGGCGACATGAATGTGCTGTTGTATGCCGCCGAGGCGCTAAAAAGGCAACGTGATACGCAGGATCTGGTGATCGGCGACCTCCTGGGACGGGGAGCTGACGGTATGGCGCTTAAGGTTAAAGGAAGTCAGGGTGGTGAGGTGGTCAAGATCAACATTCTTCATGCGACGGCTAATAAGCCGCAACTCGAGGAGCGGATCGCCTTGCTGGACAAAGTCCGTCAAATGCCGGGGATCGTACGGAATAACGGCCTGATTCAACTTCCTTTTGTGATGGGGACTAATGCGCGGCTGGAGTTGATTGTGGAGATTAATCAATTCGTGAACGGCAGGGAGCTGATGATATCCTTTGAACAGTATTATGCGACGAAAGACTATAAAAATCTGATGGGTTTGATTAAGGGGTATGTTCGGTTAAACAAAGAACTTAAAAAGCGCGGATTTGTAAACCGCGACATCGGCAATTTGAGCAATGTGCTGCGGGAGCGAGATGGCCGTTTAACATTGGTTGATTTGGGAAATATTTATGCTTATGAGCCGCTAAAAGACAGTGATTATCGCGATGATTTAGCCAGAACCGTGGTGCGGCTGTTGACGGGGCAGACGTATTACGGCGAGGGGTCGGTTAATATTGACCAGATTAATCATTTGCTTCGCTTGTCGGGAATGCAGCATGATCCGGGGGTGAAATGGATTGTGGGCATTTTGGGGAAGTTAAATGAATATACCTTTGCGTCGTTAATGGATGCGGTCGACCACGCCATGAGTTTTGCTAGTGCTGTCAATTATTCACAGGCGCCAGCAACGCCCGGTGGTATCGATCTCACAGACGGACGGATGAAGGTGGATGTTGCTGCCGACAATGCCGAAATTCCCTCGGCGGTGGACCTGAAGGCTATGGAAAACATGGAAATCAACGGTCTTTATATCAAGCACCTCGAGCTCGTTCCTCTGAATAACCTGCCGCAGGTGCTGGGTATTCCCAATTAACCCGGATTTTGCACGTACTTTTTAGTGCGCAATATCTCGACGCTATTACGAGAAGCGTGCAAAATTCGGGATTAATTTTGGTTTCTCAGGGGAAATAAAAAAAGCCCTCAGTATACGAACGGGGGCTTTTTTTATTTTGGCAAAGATAAGGCCAAAGAATGATTACTTTTTCTTTTTTGCGACTTTTTTCGCGGGCTTCTTTGCAGCAGCTTTCTTAACAGCCATAAGTAATTCTCCTTTCTTGAGGTTGGATGTTGCTTTATTCAAACCTGCAATTATATTAACACGCGAAAAATTAGATTCAAAAATAATCTGAAATATTTTTTAATAATATTTTGACAGGCGATAATTCTTCCGACGGGAAAAATAAAAAAAGCCCGCGGTGTTAAGGCGCGGGCTTTTTTATGTGAGAAAATAAAGAATTACTTCTTTTTTTTCGCAACTTTTTTCGCGGGAGCCTTTTTGGAGGCCGGTTTCGCACATTTTTTGGATGAACAGCACGTCATATATTTATCTCCTTTCTTATGGTTTTGTAACCTGAAAAGATGATAACATGAGGTTGAAGATTGGGAACAAAATTTTGTTTTTTTGAAATCTTTTGGTGAGGACGAGGCGAATGACCGGTGTGAAATCTTTATATGTTCATATTCCTTTTTGTACGACGAAGTGTCCGTATTGTTCATTCGCTGTGGCGGCCGGACAGTTAAAGCAAGAAGGGGCCTACGTCGAGGCTTTGTCCCGCGAGCGTGTGCCGGAGCGGTTACGCTTGCAAACAGTCTATATCGGCGGCGGCACGCCGTCATGCCTGTCGACGGAGGCGCTGGCGCGCTTGTTTGCAGATACGCGCGCCCGGTTTGATATTGCCGATGGGGCTGAAATTACTTTTGAGATGAACCCGGAAAGCGTGGATGTGCCGAAAGCCCGCCTGCTTTGTTCGCTCGGTGTTAATCGTATCAGCCTTGGGGTTCAGTCGTTACATGATCCGACGCTCCAGGCCCTCGGCCGGCCGCACCGGCGCGAGGGCGCGGTCCGGGCGTTTGAGATCCTGCGCTCCGCTGGTTTTGATAATGTCAATGTTGACATGATCTACGGGCTGCCGGGGCAGTCACGTGATGACGTGATGACTGATCTTGGGCGCCTTTTGACATTAGGCAGCGAACACGTTTCGTTATACGCCCTGAATATCGAGGAGCGGAGCCTGTTCTTCGCGCGTCGTGTCGACGTGGACCAGGACGCCCAGGGGGAGCTTTACACCGAGGTTTGTCGGCGGATGGAGGAGGCGGGCGTTTACCAGTATGAAATCAGCAATTTTTCCCGCCCGGGCTTTGAATCGCGTCACAATATCAATTACTGGGAGGGCGGTGATTATCTCGGTTTGGGCATGAGCGCGCATTCGCATATTGCCGGCGAGCGTTTCTGGAATGCTGATACGTTGCCGGCGTATCTGGATCTGATGAACGCCAAGGGATCGGCGCGGACCGGCAGCGAAAGGCTTCCGCCGCATGAGAAACTTGTTGAAACGTTCCTGTTCGGCCTGCGCATGAACAGGGGCGTCGATCTCGACCGCCTGGAACAGGCATTCGGTCTTGAAATGTCAATGGACAAAAAAGAGGCGATCGAGGGTTTTTTTGAGATGGGCCTTCTGGAGGAGCAGGGCGAGCATATCCGCGCCACGGCTCATGGCCGGTTGGTTCTGGATGAAGTCTCAGCGAGGATCATTTGATGATGTTATTCCGTCATATTGCTGTCGGCCTGGTCGTGGTGGCGGCTCTTGTTTTATCTGCCGGGTGGGCCGCGGCGAATAGCACCCGGGGCATGGCGTATGTGATCCGTGCCGTACTGGCACGTACGGTTAAGGCCGTCGAGGTGAAAGACCTGCGGTTTGGTTCCCTGACCTATTCATTTCCCTCGAGCTGGTCGTTTAAGGAGGTACGCCTGCAGCTGTCGACGGGTAATAAAGTGGCCACGTTCTTTGCGCCGCAGGTAGAGATCACGGATGTGCTGGATGTTCTGACGTCGGAAAGAGCGGGTCAGCTGGTGGTCAGCCGGGCGGATGTTTTCTACGATAAATTTAAGGCCAATGCTGTTTCCGGCCGGATGACCTTGACGCGTCAACATGGCGGCCTCAGGTATAAGGGGGATCTTTCGGCAGCTGCCGCGGCGTGGGACAAGATCGCCGCTGCCGCGATCGAGGCGGCCTTCGAGGGCGATACCCGGGAGTTGACGTGCGGCTATGTGACGGCTGATGCTTATAACGGAAAGATATCGGGGATGATGCGGCTGACATTCACGGCGCCGGCAGGATATCTGGTCGATGCTAATTTTCAGGAAATGGATTCAGCGCTGCTGGAGCGTTCGCTTGGCGGTGCGTTTCGTGAACTGGGCGGCCGGTTGTCGGGACATATGAGGGTTTCGGGGACCGGCGAGCGGATCGAGGATCTTGAGGCGTCATCGAAAATGCCCGGGGGCGGTGCCGTCAGCGCGGCGTTGTTATCGACGATTGCCTCTTATCTGCCGTCTTCCGCTCAGAAGAAGAGGCTGGACGCTCTTATCAGTTCTGGCGGAAAGCTTGCAGTGGAGGTTTTTTCGTTTACAATAAGAAACGACGGCCCGGATCATTTGAGCGGCGAGATCGGTCTTAAGAGCCGGGAAGCCAATCTGGAGCTGAATGTTTCGCATGAGATTAGTGTCGACGCCAGGATCGATTCATTGTTAAGGGCGTGGTCAGCGGTATTTAAACAGGAGAGAATATGAGACTGGTGATGATCATGTTGCTGTTGCTATTTTGCGCCGGATGCACGGTCAAGGCGATCGGGGACCCGAACCGTCCGATCACGATCAATGCGCATATTACGATTGACATCAAGGGGCTGGAAAAGACAGCAAATAGTATTGAAGATATGGTGAGTGGGAAATAAGGAGGGGATTATGGGCAGGTTTTCTATGGCATGGTGTGTGGCAGCGTGTTTAGTCGCGACAATTGTTTTCGCACAAAGTTCCTATGATATTAAAACGATGACGCCGGCGGTCAAGGCGGCATTGGAAAGCCGTAAAGGCCGATTTGCAGACCTTAAAGAGCTCAAGGCCCAGGGTATTGTTGGTGAAACGAATCGCGGATATGTTCAGGCGCTTTCAGGCGGGGCGGATGTCAAGGCGTTGGTTGCGGCGGAAAACAAGGACCGTAAATTTGTTTATGAAGCGATCGTCGAGCAGAATGGACTGGATGCCAGCGCCATCGCAACGGTGGAGAAAGTGTTCGGCAAAGTTCAGCGCGACAAGGCCGATCACGGCGAGAAAGTCCAGGACGAGAACGGCAACTGGAATTAAACAAACCACCCACCTCCCTCCCCGGGAGGGGGAAGGGTCAAGCGGTTTTTGACAAAAAATCAAAGGCTGTGTCTGGCGGCGATCTTGGCTGACTGATCGAAGAATTTAAACAAAGCTTCGGCGACAAGATCTTTCTGCCGGGTGTTCATTTTTAGTGTCGATAGGGTTTTTCTGGCTTTTGCTACCCGAATATCGACCGCTTTGAGCGCGTAGTGCAGGCTGCCCGCCTTGATCAGGAGTGCTTTCATTTCTTCCAGGTCGGCCAGTGACTTCTTGGGTTTCAGAAAGATCGTCTTTAACTGTTTTAAGCTGTTTCCTTTTAACCGGGCATAAGCATGCACGATCAAAAGGGTTTTTTTCTGTTCATCCAGGTCGCTCAGGATGGACTTCCCGATTGATTCCTCCGTCTCAAATAATCCGATGATATCGTCCTGGATCTGAAAAGCCTGGCCGATGCTCAGGCCAAAGTCGGCAAGTTTGGGGATTTCGGCTTTGGGGGCTCCGGCCAGGATCGCGCCGGTGACCAGCGGACAGTCAAAGGTGTAGCGCGCTGTCTTCAGCGAGTAATTCAGGAACACGTCTTTTTCTTTGACATGCTGCAGGGTGTTGACGCCGTGGACCGTGTCGATGAATTCGCCCATGGCCGTAAAGGCGGCCGTTTGGATAAAATATTTCAGGGCCTGTTCTTTACGCAAGGGGTCTTCCTTGATGGATAGAAAAGCGTCGATGGCCAGGGCGTAAACGATATCGCCGGCGATAATGGCCAGGTCGGTTCCCAGCTTGTCGGGATTGGCGCAAGGGATCGTTTTGTTGAGGATCCTGTGCATCGTGGGCTTGCCCCGGCGCAGATCGGAGCAGTCGATGATGTCGTCGTGGATCAGCATGAAATTGTGAAGGAATTCAATGCAGGTGGACGCATTGTAAAGGGAACGCGAGGTCTTTTTGCCTTTCGGGGAATATCCCAGGTAGCCCAATAAAAGCAGGATCGGCCGGATGCGTTTGCCTTCACGCAGGGAGAATTCACGAATGCTTTTAAGCAGTAGAGGATCGACCAGATGGAGCTTGTAGTCTTTGGCGACATGATCGAGAAAGAGCGCAATACTGGTGTCGATCTCTTTTTTGAGCCGGTCTAGCATAGGGATTCCTTGATAGTTGTTGACCTCACGGTAAAATCTTTTACAATCACACTATAACCTAACATGGAGGATGAAATGAAGAAACTTATATTTTTTGTGGTGTTTTTGCTGGCGGCGTACAGTGCGGGCGCTGAAACGGTTTATTTAAAGAGCGGCGTGACGGCGACGGGAAAAATTGTCGACCGCAGTGATACGAGCGTGGTCATTGATGTCGGCGGCGCGACCGTGACATACTACAAGGACGAGATCGATCGTATTGATGACGGGGCAACGCCTCCTGCTGCCCCAGCCGCTGTTAGCGCTCCCGCTGCGGTGCCGCTGGCCCAGGATCAGACGGTGCCGGCTGTGTTGCCCAAGGCTTCCGAGCCGCTGGCAAGCTCTCTGAGCGCCGCCAAGCGCGACCTTATCCTCAAGTTTATCGACGCGTTCGGCACACGCGCCAGCATGAAGGCGAATTTTGAGCAGATGATGGCGTCTCTGGCGCCGGAAGAAGCGGCCAAGCTTCGGACTGCGTTCAATGTAGATGACATTATCGAACAGCTTCTGCCGTTGTATGACCGCTATTTTTCAGAGGGCGAACTTAAGGCGTACATTGACTTTTACAATTCCGATAATGGTAAAAAGCTGGTCTCATCCATTCCGCTGATCATGCGCGGCAGTGTTGAGGTCAGCGCCAAATATTTTGAGTCTCACATGCCCGAAGAGTTTAAAAAAGGGGCTGCCAAGGCCAATGGATCAGCGGGGACCGTGCCTGAAGCTGGAGCGGTCAAGTAATGTTATTTTGGTTTTTAAAAAGAGGGGAATCTGATGGCTCATAATCGGCTGGCTTGCTTTGCGTTATTAGGGGTAGTTTCCGGATTTTTGTTGTCGGGTTTCCCGGGGTCAGCTTTCGCCGATACCTCGATTGTAATTTCAACCTGTGAAGACTTGCAGGCGATCGGGACCTCGGTGGCCCGTCTTGCCGGATCATATGTTCTTTCGGCAGATATCGATTGCTCCAAGATCGGATCTGCTGGCGGATTTACGCCGATCGGCACAAGCAATTTTCCTTTTACCGGATCTTTTGACGGCAAATGGCATGCCATTGCTAATCTAAACATAAAAGGAAGTGTGACCGGCGCTCCCCAGGGGCTTTTTGCGGTTGCCAAGGGCGCGCGGATTTCCAATCTTACCCTGACGAGTCCGGTAGTTGTTTCGGCAGGGGCCGAGACAGGTGTTCTTGTCGGTATTGCGGATAATACTCAAGTTGATAATGTTCGTGTTCAGAAGGGCCAGGTTACAACCACCGCAGTCAGCGCTACGGCTTTGAATATCGTCGGCGGTTTGGTGGGAAAGAATACCCGGGGCTCAATGATTACAAATTCTTCTTTTGACGGGTCTGTACTTTCGGACGGCGTGGCGGGTGGCCTGGTTGGGGATAATCAGGCAAATATTGTTACCAGCTACGTTGTCGGGACAGTATCTACTTCCGGTGTCGGGGGTGGCCTGGTTGGCCGGAACACTTCTGACGGAAGTGAGTTGATCCCGAACATCAAGGATTCCTATACGAATACGGATCTTCATCTTGAAGGCAATGTTCAGAAGCCGGCTTATGCCGGAGGGATTGTCGGAAAAAGCGATACCGTTGCGGCAACGATGACGCAGGTGATTGCTGCCGGCAAGATGACGATCGCCAAAGGCCTTTCATCGGCCGAGAAAGTTTTTATTGGGGGGGCTGTGGGCAAGGCTTATCCTGGCCAACAGTTAAACGCAGTTTATTGGTCAAGCGCGCTGAGTCTTCAGAAAACATCTGATGGCAGCCCTGAAGCCAATGGTGTGTTGACGTCTCAAATGGCTGATTGGGGAAATATTGCCAGCGCCTCCGCTGCTCAGCCTATGGCCGCTGCAGCAGCTCCGGCAGCATCCCTGACGCCGGCTGTATCATCAAGATTGTCAGCGTCAGCATCGTCGTCACCAAGGCCATCTCCGTCGCCAACGCCTTCGCCATCCTGTTCAACTTGTCCGTCGACTCCGTCGATTTGTAGTTTGGTAGGTTCTGCATGCTCGGCAGTGGCGTCTGCTGCCCAATGTGCCAAGGATCTGCACGACAAAGCGGCCAAAGGCTTGTTAAGTTTGTGCGGCCCCGATGGTGGTGTTGGCCAGCAGTGTGCTCAATATTGTTGCGGCAAGGCGGTTGCAGACGTAGTGAATGCGGGGGTAGCTGTGGTTCAAGCTTGTATCGATGCGCCTCCTGGCGGTGGGATTTGCGTTCCCTGTTCTTCCTGCGGCGGCAAAGCTTCTTGCCGTATGATATGTAAGCCTTCGTGCGCCAGCCCGAGCCCGTCACCGAGCCCGTCACCGAGCCCGTCACCGAGCCCGTCACCGAGCCCGTCACCGAGCCCGTCACCGAGCCCGTCACCGAGCCCGTCACCGAGTCCGTCACCGAGTCCGTCGCCGAGTCCGTCACCGAGTCCATCACCAAGCTCGTCCCCAAGGCGTTAAAAGATTATTGAGCGATAAAAGGGTAGTCCTGTTTAGGGCTGCCTTTTTTCATTCCAGGTTTTAAAGAGCGGATAATCACAACAATATAAAAAATCGGATGCCGCGTTCGTCAGGCTTTGCGAGCGGGCAAGGCGCGTCACTAGCATGAGAAAGTTTTTCCGGACTGCATCAACAGAACTGCAACGTATTTGTTTACAATGGCTTACGAATATGTCGTTAGATTTTATTTGATTTTCCGTTGGTCCTTTGTTATATTAAACAACTTCTGGTTGTGCCTAATATAACAAAGGAGATTTTTTTATGATCGACAGGTATACCCTTTCCAAGATGGGCCGCATCTGGTCCGAACAACGCAAGCTTGAGATCATGCTTCAGATCGAAGTTCTCGCCTGCGAGGCGATGTGTCAGCTTGGCAAGATCCCCAAACCTGCCCTTGAGAAGATCAAGAAGAATGCCAAGTTCGATCTCGATGAGGTCAAGCGCATTGAAGAACGCACGAAGCATGATGTTGTAGCGTTCATCCATAATGTCGGTGAGAATATCGGCGCGGAAGCCCAGTATCTGCATATGGGGATGACGTCCTCCGATCTGATCGACACGTCTATTTCCGTCCAGTGCATGGAAGCTTCCGAGATTCTGATCGCTGATATCCAGAAGTTGCAGGCTATTTTGAAGGCCAAGGCCAAGAAGTTCAAGGATACGGTCTGCATCGCGCGTACGCACGGCGTTCACGCCGAGCCGATGACGTTCGGTCTCAAGCTGGCGTTATGGTATGACGAGATGACGCGCAACCTCAAGCGTCTTGAGCTGGCTGCCGAAGATATGCGCGTGGGCAAGCTTTCCGGCGCGGTCGGTACTTATGCGAATATTGATCCCTTTGTTGAGGAATATGTTTGCCAGAAACTGAATTTGAAACCGGCCAATATTGCTACCCAGGTCATTCAGCGCGATCATCACGCGAATTTCCTGAATGTTCTGGCTCTCGTCGGTGCTTCTTTGAACAAGTTTGCGACCGAGATCCGCCTGCTGCAGAAAACCGAGGTCCTGGAAGTTGAGGAGCCTTTTTTCAAGGGACAGATCGGTTCGTCGGCCATGCCGCACAAGCGTAATCCGGTTACCTGCGAACGGATCTGCGGGTTGTCGCGCATCCTCAAGGCCAATGCGTCTATCGGGCTGGATAATATCGCGCTGTGGCATGAGCGTGATATCAGCCATAGCTCCGCCGAGCGCATCATCCTGCCGGACAGCACGATCGCGCTGGATTATATGCTCAACAAGTTCATTCCGCTTATTGACGGGCTGCTGGTTTACCCGAAGAACATGATCAATTCCCTGCAGATCACCCGCGGGCTGATCTATTCCCAGCGTTGCCTGCTGGAATTGATGAAAAAGGGCCTGGCCCGTAATGAGGCTTACGAGATCATCCAGAGCGCGGCCATGCAGGTCTGGCAGGAGACGTCAGATTTTCGCGATGTCTTAAACCGTGACCGCCGCGTACGCAAGTACCTTTCCAAGGACGAGATCGATGCCTGTTTTGATATCAAGTATTACATCAAGCATCGTGATTATGTGTTCAAACGCGTCGGGATAAAGTAAAGGATAGATTATGGAACAGAGAGAAAAACTTTACGAAGGCAAGGCGAAGATCCTTTTTGCCACGGACAACCCCGACCTGGTGATCCAGCATTTCAAGGACGACGCCACCGCGGGGAACGGCAAGAAAAAAGGCGTCATTGATGAAAAGGGCGTGATGAACAATGCCATTTCATCGAGCATGTTTGAATATCTTGCGAAGAACGGCGTGCCAACGCATTTTGTCAAGAAGCTCAATGACCGCGATATGCTGGTAAAAAAAGTTTCGATCGTTCCAGTTGAAGTCATTGTCCGTAACCGTGCGGCGGGATCCTTGTGCCGGAACTATGGCGCAACAGAGGGCAAGGTTTTGGCCCGCCCGATTTACGAGCTGTGCTACAAGAATGACGCCTTCAATGATCCACTGATGAATGATGACCATGTGATAGCATTGGGTCTCGCGACGGAAGAAGAGCTTCGCGCCATCAAGCGTATTACCTTGCAGGTCAATGAGCTGATGCAGAAGTTCTTTCTGGCGCTTAAGATTGAGTTGATCGATTTCAAGATCGAATTTGGCCGCTGCAAGGGTGAGATCATCCTGGCGGATGAGATATCACCGGATACCTGCCGTCTCTGGGAAGTCGGCACGGGCGTCCGCCTCGATAAAGACCGCTTCCGCAATGACCTCGGGAACATCAAAGAAGGCTATCAGGAAGTATTAAAGAGAGTAACCGGAAAATGATCTGGCGTATTGAAATTCAGGAAAAACCCGGCGTTTTTGATTCCGTCGGTGCTGGTGTACGTCAGGACATTGTTGACCTTGGCATTACTTCTGTGAAGGAAGTTCGTGCGGTGTCCGTGTTCCTGCTGGAAGGCGACATCGACCGTGCCGGCGCTGATCGCGTTTGCCGCGAGCTATTGGTTGATTTGGTGGTGCAGGATTATATTCTTACGGACCGGCCCCTGAAATCAGCCGCCCGGAAGAATGTCAGTGATGTTGAGGTGGCGTACAATCCCGGTGTTATGGACCCTGTTGAAACGTCTACGTTGAAGGGGATCCATGATCTCGGCTTAAGTAATGTGATCGCTGTCCGCACCGCGCGCAAGTATATTATTGAAGGCACCCTATCCTCCCAAGAGCTTGAGATCATTAAGGATAAGGCCCTGTTGAACAAAATCGTTCAGCATGCGGTGAAAGATCCTGCCAGTTGTTTTAAAACCCTGTTGATCAGCCGCAAAGAACCCGTGTTAAATACGCCTCAGGCTTTTGAGGTTAAAATGCGGGGCCTTTCGGATAAAGCGCTGGTCGAGTTGAGTAAAAAAGGCCAGCTGTATTTGAATCTCGATGAGATGAAAGTCATCCAGAAACATTTTGTTTCTTTAAAGCGTGAGCCGACCGATATCGAACTTGAAACGCTTGCCCAGACCTGGAGCGAGCACTGCAATCATAAAACATTCCGCGGTAATATTGATTATACGACGACCGAGGGCGGCAAAACAACGTCGGAACATATCAACAATCTGCTCAAGCAGACGATCGTTAAAGCAACCAATACGCTGGATAAATCCTGGTGTGTTTCCGTCTTTCATGATAATGCCGGCGTTATCAAATTTGATGATCAGTACAATGTCTGCTTTAAAGTTGAAACGCATAATCACCCTTCCGCGCTTGAGCCGTTTGGCGGTTCGAATACCGGTGTCGGCGGGGTTATTCGTGATATTTTAGGTACCGGGTTGGGCGCCAAGCCGGTGTGTAATACCGACGTGTTTTGTTTTGCCCGTCCGGATTTTGCTTTTGACCAGCTGCCGGCCGGCGCGCTGCATCCCAAGCGGGTTCTTAAGGGTGTGGTCAGCGGGGTGCGCGATTACGGCAACAAGATGGGCATTCCGACGGTGAACGGCGCGATCTGTTTCGACGACCGCTATGTCGGCAATCCGCTGGTTTTTTGCGGGACGGTCGGTATTATCCCTAAAAAGATGGAGCACAAGAAAGTTTGCAAAAATGACCTGATCGTGGTGTGCGGCGGCCGTACGGGCCGCGACGGTATTCACGGCGCTACATTCTCGTCGGGTGACCTGACGCATGAATCTGAAGTGGTTTCTTCCGGCGCGGTGCAGATCGGCAATCCGATCGAGGAAAAGAAAGTTCTGGATGTGTTGCTGAAAGCGCGTGACGAGGGGCTTTATACCGCGATCACGGATTGTGGAGCGGGCGGCTTGTCGAGCGCGGTGGGCGAGATGGGTGCGGAACTTGGCGCGCGGGTTGACCTGGAATTGGTGCCGCTGAAGTATCAGGGGCTTAATTACGTCGAGATCTGGATCTCCGAGTCACAGGAGCGGATGGTTATGTCGGTGCCGCCGAAGAACCTGGAGCGTTTCAAGCAGATCTTTGCCGCCGAGAATGTTGATTTTGCGGTCATCGGGACATTCCCCGGAACAGGTCGTCTCGAACTGCTTTATAACGGTGTACGGAT
Organism: Candidatus Omnitrophota bacterium; assembly: GCA_002753745.1. GTDB lineage: Bacteria > Omnitrophota > Gorgyraeia > Zapsychrales > Fredricksoniimonadaceae. The sequence goes on from PEAR01000042.1 coordinate 16,829, forward strand.
GGCCGACCTGGACATGGATTTCATGCACGGCGGCACACCCCGGATCACCAAAAAAGCCGTGTGGACAACGCCCAAACATAAAGAAGCATCGTTTGAATGTCCGGCGGACCTGACTTCGAAATTACTGGAAGTTCTGGCTGATTTTAATGTCTGTTCCAAAGAAGCGGTCATTCGCCGTTACGACCATGAAGTGCAGGGCGGCAGTGTGATCAAGCCGATGGTGGGCCCCAAATGCGACGGGCCGGGAGATGCGAGCGTTTTGCGTCCGCGCCTGGGGCAGGATAAGGGGATCGCGATATCGAACGGGATTAATCCCCGTTTGGGCGCGCTTGATCCGTATTGGATGGCAGCATCTGCCGTGGATGAAGCGATCCGCCAGATTATTGCGGTGGGCGGCAATCTTTCGCAAGTAGCTTTGCTGGATAATTTCTGCTGGGGCAATCCCGATAAACCTGACCGCCTCGGCGGTCTGGTGCGTGCGGCCAAGGGATGCCACGATTTTGCGGTGGCCTACGGCACGCCGTTTATTTCCGGCAAGGACAGTTTTTATAATGAGTATAACGACAAGGGCAAATCCATCGCTATTCCAGGTACGATCCTTATTTCTGCGATCGGGATCGTTAATGATGTGACCAAAAGCGTCACCATGGATTTT
>PEAR01000043.1 GCA_002753745.1 Candidatus Omnitrophota bacterium
AAAGATAAGAAGCCCGACCTGGACCAACGCTTGCTGATGATCCCGCCGGTCGACCTTGATAAACTGCTCAACTGGAAAATGTCACTCATTCAAGGGGGTAACGATCTATTGACCGTTCCCTAAATTATGCATTAAACGAACCTGGCCATGATCTCCATGATCTGGGCTTTGGCGGCCCCCAGGATATCCTGTTCCCTTTCCGGATAACGATTAATACCAGCGCCTGTCACCGCCTCGACAGTATACCCCATAAAACTTAAATGGAGTTTACTTAAACTGATACTGTGGTCCATTGATGCCAGATCGCCCTCATATGCTCCGCCGCTCGTCGATAAAACAAGGGCCTTACGGCCTTTCATCAGGCCGGCATACCCGCCTTGCGCGAAATCCCAGGTCTTGCCCTTTTGCATCACCGAATCAAACCAGCCCTTAACAACAGCCGGCTGCGAAAAATTATACATGGGATAACCGATCACAACGATATCCGCCTTCATCAGCTGATCTGTCATCTGGTCCATTTTCTTAAGCTGGGCGAGATCCTTGCCGGCCAGCTTCTCTCCCATATAATTGCGCCGATAATAAGAAGCAAGCCTGTCAGGGAGTAAAAAATCCGGCACCTCTTTTGCCAGATCCAACACCTCCACCGAGGCTTTTTTTGACTTAAGCACCCCGGCTGCATAATCAACTAGCTGCTTGGTACGCGAACGCTCGCCGCGCGGACAATAACTGACGATCAGTGCCTTCATTTTCTCCCCCTGGCTATTAAAGGGCGGTTAACGAACCCGCGCCTGGTGTTAAATATCATGCCACAGGGAACATGCGCCATGTCCCCTACGCCGATGATTTTGTTTTGATCCGTTCCCATTCTTCAGCCGAATAATCCGGCAGATCCATTAGACCCGCATCCAGGATTTTGGCCTTCAGATTTCCCCTCCTGAGATGATAATTACCGTCGGAACCAATCATCCTCTTGATATCTTCCATATCCGCTTCAGAAACGATGCTTTTCAAGGCTGTCGTTCTAAATTCATATTCGATACCGGAACCCTTGATCACCGCGATCGAGGCCTTGATCAGCTCTAAGTCGACCGCCACACCTGTGGCCTTACAATAGTTTTCAAGTGAAGACTTGATATCCATGGCCCAATAATCGACGAGGGCAGCATCGGCAATCGCCTGGATCATATCCGGCCGGGAACCATTGGTATCCAGTTTCACCAAATATCCCATCGCCTTGATCCGGCGAAGAAAATCAGGCAGGTCGGGATGTATCGTCGGCTCGCCGCCCGTCACCACAATGCCCTGCAGCTGCCCGCGTCTTTTCTCCAGAAATGCAAAGACCCCTTCCACGCCCAAAGGATCGTGGAAGAGGTCCGGCACAACAAGTTCGGGATTATGGCAGAACGGACAGCGAAAATTACACCCCTGGGTGAAAATAACCGCCGACACTCTGCCGGGATAATCGATCAGTGTGAACTTGAGCAAGCCCCCGAGGAGCATACGTTATACGTCTTTCTCTGGAGAAACTCGGCTTTCTTGCCATTATTCCATTGGCTGACAGGCCTCAAATAGCCCACAATACGCGAATACACCTCGGTTTCACTTGAACATGAAGGACAGCTGGGATGCTCACCGGCAATATAACCGCACGCCGGGCACACACTGAACGTCGGTGATATCGTAAAATACGGCAACGCATATTTTTCGCAGACCGTCCTGACAAAATTCTTGACCGCATCTGTATTCTCGATGCGTTCACCCACGAACACATGAATGACCGTTCCGCCGGTATACTTGGCTTGCAGCGAATCCTGATGGTCGAACAGCTCGAAAATATCATCCGTATGGTGCACCGGCAAATGCGTCGAGTTGGAATAGAACGGATCCCCGCCCGCGGCTTCCTGCGGGCAATCGCGCTTGAGGTCAGGATACATTTCCTTGTCCATCCGCGCCAGACGATAAGTCACGCCTTCCGCCGGAGTAGCTTCCAGGTTATAATTGCTGCCGGTTTCCTCCTGGAACTTGATGAGCACCTTGCGCATGAAGTCCAGCGTGTCTTCCGCGAACTTCTTGCCTTTCGGCGTTGAAATATTCTCGCCGAGGAAATTCACGCAGCATTCGTTCATCCCCACCAGACCGATGGTCGAAAAATGATTCTTCCAGTACTGGCCGAAACGGGAACGCATATTGCGCAGATAAAACTTCATGTAAGGATAAAGATTATCATCGGTGAACGTTTCAAGGATCTTACGCTTAATCTCCAGGCTTTCCTTGGCCAGGATCATCTGATGTTCAAGGGAAGCATAGAACGTTTCCTCATTCTTGCAAATATACCCCAAACGAGGCATATTGATCGTTACCACGCCGATCGAGCCGGTCAACGGCGCGGCGCCGAACAATCCGCCGCCGCGGGCATTCAACTGGCGGTTATCGATCCGCAGACGGCAGCACATACTACGGGCATCGTCCGGGCTCATGTCAGAATTGATATAATTGGTGAAATACGGGATACCATATTTGCCCGCCATGTCCCACAAAGGCTTCAGCTCCGGATTATCCCAGTCAAAATCCTTGGTGATGTTGTACGTCGGGATCGGGAACGTAAAGACCCGGCCCTTGGCATCGCCCTCAAGCATGACCTCAAGGAAAGCCTTGTTGAACATGTCCATTTCCTTCTGGAACTCGCTATAGGTCTTTTCCTGAACTTCACCGCCGATGATAACACCCTTGTCTTTATAATACGTCGGGACACGGACATCCATGGTGACATTGGTAAACGGGGTCTGGAACCCAACGCGCGTGGGGACATTGACATTGAACAAAAACTCCTGCAGCGCCTGACGGACTTCCTTGTACGACAGCTGGTCATATTGAATGAACGGCGCCAGCAGCGTATCGAAATTCGAGAACGCCTGCGCGCCGGCCGCCTCGCCCTGCAGCGTATAAAAGAAATTCACGACCTGACCCAGCGCCGAGCGGAAATGCCTGGCCGGACGGGATTCCGCTTTACCGGAAGCGCCCTGAAAACCCTGCAGCAACAAGTCATACAAATCCCAGCCTACGCAATAAACACTAATGCTGCCGAGATCATGAATATGCTGATCGCCATTGGCATGCGCATCGCGGATCTCACCGGGATAAACCTTATTAAGCCAGTACGCCTGGGATATTTCCGAAGAAATGTAATGGTTAAGGCCCTGGAGGGAATACGCCATGTTGGAATTTTCTTTAACCTTCCAGTCGCGGCGGGCCAGATACTTGTCGACGAGATCCACATTGAACATGGATGTGATCTCGCGTGAGCGGGAACGCTGATCGCGATAAATAACATAGGCCTTGGCCGTCTGCTTATAGGGAGACGTCAACAGCACTTCTTCCACGATATCCTGGATGCCTTCCACCGTCGGCAGACGCTTGCTGTATACCTGCAGCGCCAGGTTCAACACCCGGATCGTCAGCTTATGGGCCGCGTCTTCACCAAACTCTCCCGTGACCTGGCCGGCCTTGAAAAGAGCCTTTGTGATCTTCTCGGAATCGAAATCAACTTCGGCTCCATTGCGCTTTACGATCTTGGTGAATATCTCCGTCGTGTGCACTGTCCCCCCTGCAAATTAAGTAATGATGAATAATAACAAGGTTTAACTGTTGTACCGGCCATGACGCTTGACCGTGGCCTCGGCGTCAAAAGGCTTATACTCTTTTTTCTCTTCTTCGTAGACCGAAAGGACCTTAAGGCCCGCCGCCACAAACGGCTTTTTGACCTCAAGCATCTCCGCTTCGCTCAATGCCCTGACAGGGCTCGGACGAAGCGGCGTGTTCAGCTGAACCTCATCAGGCGAGATCTGGCGGGCAATCGCAGCCATTTGCGCCGCCTGACCTTTATTGTGCCCGACAAACATCATTTGCAGCGCCAACTTCCCCTTATATATCTTGCTGAACGCCTTGATCCCATCAACAATCCCCGCCAGTGTCATCCCGGGCGCCGGCGCATTTACTTTTTTAAAAGAAGCCTCATCCCCGGCATCAAGCTTCAAAAGAACCAGATCCGCGAGGCAAAGATCAGCCTGAACATCTTTTTCTGTCAGGAGTGTAGCATTCGTAATAACCGCAACCTTGTTCGGCCGCACAGACCTGGCCGCTTTGATGAGTTCACCCAGATTAGCAGCGAGTGTTGGCTCTCCATTACCAGAGAAGGTCAAATAATCAATATGACAATCAGCCGGCAGCTCTTTAATTTCCGCAGCCAAAGCCGCAGGAGAAATAAAAACCTTCCGCTCCAGCCCGTATTCCTTTGCCCCGCCCAACTGACAATAAGGACAGGCGAAGTTACAATACTTGATGGTTGTGGAAAGGGGATCTATACCAAGAGACATCCCCATCCGCCAGGAATAGACAGGGCCATATATGTGCTTAAATGTTGGGACGGCCATTGATGCGCTCATCTATAAGAAAACAAAGAATGTTAGAAATCAGCTAAAAACCACCAACCCTGGAGTAACTACATATTGTTGTTTGCTGACAGGATAGACACTACTAATAGTACCCTTAACGCAGTGCTTGTCAAAACATTTCTAGTTATTTTTTAACTAAATATTTACGTTGAAAATACCGTTAAAAAGATGATAGTCCCTGCCACGGAGGGCTGTCAATCTCTATTAGTCCGTCGGGAAGCGGCCTTGAAGGCTTCCTTCGACCATGCGGCGGCGTCGGGGTGATAAATGACCGGTGCAGGGTACTTTTGGGTGTTAAATTCTGCCACCCATTTGGTAATATACTCGAAGGCGGGATCAAAGCGCTTCTGCTGAAGCTCCGGATTGAAAACACGGAAATACGGCTGATGATCACAGCCGGTCGAGGCCGCCCACTGCCAGTTTCCGTTATTGACCGCCGGATCATAGTCCACCAGCCTTTGGGCAAAATACTTCTCCCCCCAGCGCCAGTCGATATGCAGATCTTTGACCAGAAATGAGGCCGCGACCATCCTGACCCGGTTATGCATGAACCCCGTGGCATTAAGCTCGCGCATCCCGGCGTCAACCAGCGGAAACCCGGTGCGCCCCTCACGCCAGGCGGCGAACAGGCGTTTGTTGTTCTGCCAGGAAATATAATTGTATTCGTCGTAAAAAGCATTGCCGAAAACATGAGGGAAGAAAAAACCAATATGGGTAAAGAAATCACGCCAATACAGCTGCTGTAAAAGCATATTCCCCTCGCCAAGCTTAAACAGGGCCGCGTGCGCTTCGCGGACAGACACCGTTCCGAATTTCAGGTGCGCCGACAGGTGCGTTGTCGCATCCTTCGCCGGGATATCCCGGTCACGGGGATAATCTTTATAAATGCCGACACCGGAAAGGTTCGCCCGACCCGCCGCCCGGCCGCCAGCAATCACCGACACTTCATCAACCTTCGGCAATAACGAAGCCTTTAAGAAAAAGGAACTTTTCAACTCCCCCAGGAAGAAACCGACCGCCTCATTTCTCCTGACCGGAGCAACTGTCAGCGTCAGCGACTTTTTATAAAACGGCGTAAAAACCGTATACGGCCCGCCAGCGCCTTTCAGCACAGAGCCCGGCGGAAAGAGCAAGACATCATCACATTCTTCAAAAGCCACTCCCCGCTGCCGGCATAACTTTCTGATCAGACCATCCCGCTGACGGCTAAACGGCGTGTAATCTTTATTGATAAAGACAGCGTCGACCTTCTCATGATCGAGCAGGTCCTCAATAACCTCATCACTGCGGCCGTAGAATTGATACAAACGGCCGCCTTTTCGCTCGATCGCCAGGCTCAATTCATCGAGCGACTGACGCAGAAACGCAAAAGCTTTCGGGCTGAAATAATCGTGCGGCTGGCACTGACGGGGATCAAGAATAAACGCGGCAACAACCTTGCACGAAGACTCCATCGCCCGGATCAGGGCGGTATTATCCTCAAGCCGCAGGTCGCGGCGAAAAATGAACAGGGAACAATCATAAGACATGACGCTATTCTACACAAAAAAACCGGGACACGTTACATGAATCATGCAGCGTGTCCCGGGATACAAACAACCACTAACCATGCGTTTACATCTGAACGGCTGCCGGGAAAATACTTTGCACCGGCGTGACGTTCAGGATAATACCCTTCGCACCCGTGAAGTTGCCCTGGTTAAACTCGGCAAGCATGGCCGCATTGACATTCATTTCCAGCGCTTGGCCATAGCGTTCAACGTCCAGCGTCATCTTTTGCGCATTCAAATCGATACCACCCTTGACAACCGGTGCCGCATTGGTCGAGGGAACTGCCGGTTTATCAGCGGGTAAAGATATTAATTCAAACGCATCATGCGGCGCGGATTCTTCAGCTTGAATATCCCTGACGAAAAACGTTTTTACCTCATCACCCACCTGGATCGTATCGAGCGTCATCGTGATCGCGTGAACATTTCCCAGCACAACGGTCTTTACATCTCCGCCGTGACCCAAGGCGATCCAGTACCCTTTGCGACTTTCCTTGACCGGATACTCTTTATACTGGCCGGGGTTAGCGGGATCAGGCAAAGCCAGCCGCAAACTGCCGTCGCTCTCTGTCAGAAGCTTGATCAATCCAAACGCATTGCGGCAAAGAATCCTTTCGCCCGCCGGGGCAACCCCAAGGACGCTCTTGAATTGCAGCTCTTTAGGAATAACACGTCCAGACTGATTCATCCAGTTTCTCAGCGGCGACCACCCGAGAAACACCGTAAAAAATACCAGCAGCGCAATATTAACCTTATTGATACCACTTATCTTACCTGCCGCATCAATATCTGTTCTCTTCTTCACCGCCTCATCAAGAATGGCTCCGGCCTTTTCTTTGGTAAAATTGGGCTTATCCTTGACGATCAACGAAAGACGGAACTCTCTTTGGTCAAACTTCCGCAAATGAACATCGATCGCCGATTGCCCAACACTGCCAAGATCATATTTCGCAGCGATGATCGACGACACCAGAATATTCTTCAACTCCGTAAGCTGATCTTCGAGCATTTCAAAATCACTTAAAAATTCCTCTATTGTTTTACGTTTCGTCAATACATCTTCCAATCCAACCAAGACATCATCTGATACCGTCCCTTCCCAGTATTTTAATGCCTTCCTGATACTGGCTGGATTTGTCGTGACAGACGTATCCTCTGCCGCATTAAAACTATCCCTCATTTTTATCGCTTTGTTTAGAACATCATCCGCCAGTTGAGCCGAGAGATTTTCCCGCTGTTGCAGGATCCCTTTTAGAAGCCAGGCTTCCTCTTTAGCGTTTAGATAGGTACCGATCGTCGACTGACCGACAGAACCCAGGCCATATTGCTGCGCCAACACCGCAGCGATAACAACATCGATCAAACGGACACTTTTCCCGATGCGTTTCAGAAAACCTTCACTCGTGCTAGTCCCCCGTAAAACCCCTTCCAGCCCACTCATCTCAGCATCCGAAATGGACCCTTTCCAATAAGCTAAAACATTTTGAATCCTGGGCTCATTCGCCGCGATAGCCGTATTCTCCGCGGCATTCACTTCTTTTTTAAGTTCCCGCAACAGCAGATTAATATCGCGTTCCAATGATTGCCAATCCTTTGGCGAGGAGCTTTTGGAAAGACCAATAACCGACAGCCCCTCCGTTTGGCCGGTCACTGGATTCCGTCCCGTTAAATGAGGCGAAGCAAATAACTGTTCCCCATAGGCACGCTGCAGCTTTCGTTTCAGCCATAACATGACATCTCCGTCCGCGCCGGATTCCCCGGACAAGCGGCCCAAATGCTCACTGCGGCCTAACCAGAAAGCTTGCCTGCCATCATCAAGAGTAACCTTCGTCGCCGCTCCCTGTTTTATTCTGTAACCTAGCGTATGATCCGTCATCGTTTGCCGCATGGAAAGCAGGACTTTTTTCAATGCTTCATAAGGGTACGTGCCCGTAACGCCGACCAGATTAATCTTCACCATGGTCGTCAATTCACTCGACGGAACATCAACCTCGGAGCTGATCAACCTGCCGACTTTAGGAGCCCTGACAGCTTCCTCATCAGAACTGTCATCATCCATTTCTTCATATTCGACTGAGAATTCAACCGCCTGATCCCCGGTCAACCGCAGCCAAAGGCGGGGCGTATTTTTTGCGACAAGCTTATTTTCTGCCGTAAACCATTTATTACCCTCTCCATCATCTTTTCCCAGCTCGAGTTGACTTTTACCCGGCGTTAATTCTCCCTCCCAAAGCCCGGGATTCGCGGGATCGCTGATGGGATAAGAATACGATATCTTTTTACCGTCCTTCCCCACACCAATAAAATGATCACTATCTTGAGGCTGGCCCGGCAAATGATAATAAACACGAACGAGATATCCCGGCGGAACACTGACACTGCCCTGCTTACGCTTCTGATCCAGCACAAACTCACGATCACGCGGTGCCGCCACCGACTTCTGCGCGGCGCTGACGGTTTCCCTCTTCTGAGGCACCGACAGTCTGTTATTGTTACAGATCCGGGTAAAAAATTCTTTCAACGCACCCTGATCGCTTTCTTCTAAAAAAGCCCCGGACGTTTCAATATCTTCTCCCAACTGCCGCAATGTTTCAGCTAATCGCTGCTGAAGATATTTAAATCCTCGACGACTCACAGGCAATCCGAGATTTGATTCAAGAGACCTTAATTCAGCATTAATTCTCGTATAAATTGGAGACACTCTACGCGAAAAGGTGCCTCTAACCTGCGTTTGCACCCTGCCGGCAACACCGGCGGGCTGAGCTATTTTTGTTTCTTCGGCCGACGAAACATTCTTTACTTTGATCACATTCATCGCAAAGTTTTTCGGAATACCGCCTGAAAAATACTTGCGGGGAATGGCCTCCTGGGTAAGAACATCAACATCTTCCTTGATGTAATTAAACACGCCTTTTTTAAACGCTTCCAGATACTGAGCATAAATCTTCTCTTTGACCATCAGGTCATTGGACAAAACACCGTCGATCTTGCCCTTATCGGTGTAAACCTGGTTCAATAGAGCATCTTTAAGCGCGGCTTTATACCAGGTGGCCAAAATCATGGCATAAAACATTTGACGCAACGGAGCGAAATTCTGCCCCTGATTAACTTCTTTTTCGATTTCGGGAATAATGATTTCCCGCGTGGCCTGTTTGACCAGGACAGCTGGGTCGTTTGGCGTTACGGTTGAGCCCTGGAGTGCTTTCGTATTCATTGGTTGAGGGGTTGGCAACGTGCTTGGGGACACGGCGCCCCGCGCAACTTGCTCTACTGGCGGGGCGACATGTCCCCTGGTGGGCAAAGCGTTGTTAGACGTCGCTACATAATCTTCCTCTAGCATTACTTTTAAATGCGCATCAACAATATAACCGCCATGATGGCGCTCAAGGACTTTGGCCTTGTCAGCCGTGATCCATACTTTATTAAACGTGTCTACAGGAATCTCGACAGCACCAAAATTTTCCTGAACTTTGGCATAAACCTTGTCCCAGAACGCCTTGCCCAGATCTTTCTCGGGATACATTAAAGACGCGGTCAGCTGTTTAAGCACATAGTCCTGTGCGAGCATATCACGGCCAAGCTCGGTCTTTCCCAGCTCATTGGTGATCATCCGGTCATGCTCATAAGGCGAGAGGTTAACCCACAGGTCGTCTTCCTTGATCGTGAGTGAGGCCAGAAAATACTTGATCAGCTTTTGTGATTCGTCCTTAAACTCTTTACTATCAATCTTTAGATCAGGCCGACCGGAATCAACGATAAAATCAAACAACAGCGGATTTTCAGGATGGACTTCAAGACCCTTCACCATTACAGGTGTAAACACAGCACTAGGTGTAACCATCGCGCCTGGTGCCGGCAAATTCATCACGCTTTGGGCATATGACGCTGATGGCAAAAGCGATTGCATCATAAAACTTACCAGCACCGCAATAGCAATACTTCTGAAAAATAGAGTCTTTTTCATCTTTTTGTCCCTGTTTAATTGTTTTTTTGATAAACCAATGTAAAGAATGGCATAGAACGCTAGAATATAAACGAAAGGATACCATGTGATCCAGGGAAAAGCAAATTTGCGAAAAAATTTGCGAAAGAATCACCGCTTTAAACTATGCCCGGGGTCATCAGCGATGGTACGGCCGAGCATTTTAACCATGCCGGAAATGCAGAGGAAACAGTCGCCGGGCTTGTCTTCGATGCAGATCTTGCCGGGATAAAGCTGGTACTGCGCGCGATATTTGGTGGGCGTCACATTGGGCATCAGGACATTCGCCCCGCACTTAAGCGCCTTCTGACGCCCCTGCTTATCGATCGATCCCATGGCCGTGGTAGCTGGCAAATGGGTATTCCTGGTCACAATACGGATCACTGCCAGGGTTCTTAAGGTTAAATCAAGAGTGCCACAGGAAGAACCTTCCAAAGGTGTTTGCGGGTTGGCAATAAAAGGACCGATGCCGATCATATCGAGATCAAGTTTCTTCATTAAAAGAATATCATCGGCAATCATCGCAAGCGTTTGCCCCGGCAAACCCACCATGATGCCGGAACCCACCTGATACCCCAGCTCCCGCAGCCAGCCCAGACAACGCATCCGTTCCTCGTATGAAGAATCGGGCTTCAATTCACCAAAAAGTTTCTCGGACGATGTTTCAAAACGCAGCAAAAAACGGTCAGCGCCGGCGTCTTTCAAAGCGGCATATTCCGCGCGGGTTTTTTCGCCGATCGAAAGAGTGACCGCCAGGTTCAGGTCGCTTTTGATCCTTGCCACCAGCCGGCACATATCATCGGTGGGATACTGACAGCTCTCCCCGGACTGCATGACCACACTTTTATAGCCCAGCGCCACCGCCTGACGCGCCGTTGCATAGATCTCGTCAACCTCCATGCGGTAGCGCCCCACATGACGATTGCTGCGGCGAAGCCCGCAATACAAACAGTCCTTGCCGCAAACATTCGAAAATTCAATGAGCCCGCGCAAATGCACCGCATCACCAACATTTTCTTTACGGACACGATCCGCCTCGGCAAAAAGCGCTGCCGGGTCCTTAACGGCCAACTGCTCAATAATTTCATCACGCGTCATAAGTCTTCTTTCTTAACGTTTAAAAACAATTGGCGAATCTCGTCCGGATCAATCTTATGCCCGGCCTGGGGATAATACAGGATCGCCCATTCGTCAACCAGCATCACCCGCTGCGGCTCCACAAAAGGCAGCTCGTCAGGCACATGCCCCGCCACATAAGACCAGCGCGAACCGATGACCCTTACCAAAAGGACAGGACCGCCGACCTTGTCGGCAATCATCGGCGACAGGCGATCGAAAACATCGATTATTTGGTGACCATGATTGTCAAAATCCATTATTATCCCTGTTAATGTTCTGTAATCCTTCGGCCTTTGGGCTCAGCATGACCTTAATTACAAATACAGATCCCGTTCGCCTTTTTTGATGCGCTCGTGGTAATTCATGAAGATCTCCAGCGCTTTGGGATTCCTGGCCTTGACCTGTTCGATCTCTTTGGCGATCAGGGGCAGACCGACGGCCCGCGTTTCTTCACTGCCGAAATCATCCAGCCATTCCTGGAAGGTCAGGATCGCGTTCAATTTACAAAACTTGCCCTCCGCCCCGCTGCGCAGCAGGTCCATGATGCATTTTCCCGTCCGGCCGCAGCGATAACCGGCCGTGCAAAATGATGTAATAAAACCACGCCCGGCGAAATCACGGATCAGATCATCAAGTGAACGGGTATCCCCAAGAATAAACTGCTGCTTGTCCTTCTCCTGCGCCGTCACCGCATCGGAATAACCGCCGATCGCAATGCGGGACGAGGCATCCATCTGCGTCACGCCCATCAACAGTGCTTCATCGCGGATCGAAGCTTTCTCGCGCGCGGTAATGATCATCCCCGTATACGGCACCGCCAGGCGAATAATCAGCATGATCTTCTTGAAATCATCATCATTAACCAGATATTTCCAGTCCGGACCGATCATGGAATTCAACGCCGGCACCAGACGCGGGAACGAGATCGTATGCGCGCCGATCCCCAGCTTCTTTTCCAATTCCTGGGTGTGATAGATCAACGACATCAGCTCAAAACGCCAGTCGTAAAGCCCAAACAAGGCCCCGATCCCGACATCGTCGATCCCGGCCTCCATGGCACGATGCATGCAGTACAACCGCCACTGATAATCTCCCTTGATGGTGTCCTTCGGATGCATGCGGGCATACGTTTCCTTATGATATGTCTCCTGAAAAACCTGATATGTGCCGATCCCCGCTTCATTGATCCGTTTCAGATCCTCAATAGAAAACGCCGGCGCATTCACATTCACCCGGCGGATCGACCCGTGGCCGTTCCTGGTCTTCACCCGCACCGAATAGATCGTTTTCAAACTCTCGACGATATAATCCACGTCATTCCGGGGATGCTCCCCGTAAACCACGATCAGCCGCTTATGGCCGATCTTGCCTGCCAGCACAGCGACCTCGGCTTTGATCTCTTCCTGGCTTAAAACTTTACGCTGCGCATCACAATTATCATTATTGAATCCGCAGTACGAACAGCGGTTCACACAATAATTACCCAGATAAAAAGGCGCAAACGTCACAATGCGGTTGTCATAGATCTTGAGCTTGATCGCCAGCGCCGCCGCGCGCATCTCCTCGAGCAGGCCCTTATCGTTAACATTAATCAGCACCGCCACCTCCTCGGGGGTCAGGTCCTTGACTGCCATCGATTTGGCCAGAATATCGCGTACCTGCTGCCGCGAAGGCTCTTTAGGCGCCGCCGCCAGCTCGGTATTGATCTGCGTCTCGTTAATAAAATCCTGACCATTTTCCAAATACTTCTCTACCTGGTCACGCTTGATGCGCCGGTTGATCCAGGAAGTTGATGCTTTTGTTTCAACTGACATAAACTTCTCCATTTGTTATTTTTCACCTAGAACCTGTCGTTCAATGCGACACAGATTCAAACGCACTTAATGCCGCTGGGAACGGGCCCAGCGCGCGTTTAAGGACTCCCTGTACAAAAGATATCGCCACACCATAATTCGTCACCGGAACGCCGCGCTCTTTCGCCTGCTGGATCCGCAGCATCATCTCCCCCCGCGTCAGCATGCACGATCCGCAATGAACGATCAGCTGGTACTTCTCCAAATCTTTGGGATAATCGCGCCCGGCATAATGATCCACTGTCAATTCGCAGCCCACATACTGCCGAAGCCAGCGGGGGATCTTGACCCGCCCGATATCATCTTCCGCGGCATGATGTGTACAGCTTTCCGCAATCAGCACCCGGTCACCAGCCTTCAATTGGCCGATCCGCGCCGCGCCGCGCGCCAATTCGATCAGGTCCCCTTTAAAACGGGCGAACAGGATCGAGAATGTCGTACACTTGACGCCCGGCGGCGTATCCGCCACCACCTTCATGACTACCTGCGAGTCGCAGACCACCAGCGCCGGCGGCTCTTTTAAATTCCTCAAGAACGCCGCGTATTCGCGTTCCTTGACCACCAGCACCGCGGCATCATGATCCAGCACATCGCGCATAGCCTGGACCTGAGGCAGGATCAGTCTTCCCTTCGGGGCCTGCAGGTCAATAGGCACCACCATCACAACCAGCCCTCCCGGCGGCAACAGATCTCCGATCAAGGCTTTTGGCATTAACAGGTCTTCCGGACACAGCTGCACCAGGATCTGCTTGATCGCATTAAGATACGTATTGCGCTCCGTGCCTGAAACACTCGAAACACAAAGCACCTTGTCCGTCACGGACGATAGCTTCCGAAGAAAATCATCCGTCGGGACGACAGCATCGGTTTTATTAACGATCACTGCAAACGGCTTTTTCTTTTCCTTGATGATGCGGACAATGTTTTCCTCCGCGGCAGACCATACATTAGCCTCAACCAGAAACAAGGCCACATCGCTGCGATCGAGCGCCTTCATGGTCCGTTCAACCCGAAGCTCTCCCAGCACCGACATATCATCCAGCCCGGCGCTATCCAAAAAGACCACCGGCCCCAACGGCAGGAGTTCCATCGGCTTTTCTACCACATCGGTTGTCGTCCCAGGCACTGGAGAAGTAATCGCCACATCCTGACCTGAAATCATATTCAGGAAACTCGATTTGCCGACATTCGTCCGGCCGAAAATCCCGATCTGGATCCGTAAAGATTTAGGTGTGGTCTGCATGTTGCTCCTCGTAAAGACGCTTCATGAACAGGACCCGAAAAATGCCAAATGATACCGGGACAATAACCGCCCAATGAGCCATGGTCTGAAACCAGAAATGCGCCCAGTACCCGCCGCCAGGATCATCCACGTCGCAATGATAGAAAACGCAATTCACATTCTTGGCCGCCGGCGTCCAATAATAACTCGCCATTAAGAGCGCCGCGCCATACCCCATCGCCCAGAGCAGGGCCTTACGGTGAAACCCCAAACGCCACACCCCCCACAACGACACCGGAATCAAAAAGGTATGGATCACCACCGACCCCCAGAAAATGAACGGACCGCACGGCACCAGCATCGCGGTGCGGCCCATCCCTTTGCCCATTAACTGCAATATAAAATCATAAACCCAGACCGACTGCGCCGGGACAGCCAGCACCAGGCAGATCGTCATCATCAAGGCGTTTTTCCTGAACAAGGAATACGCCAGCAAGCCCGTCGTCACTGAACAAAACCATAACAGTTCAGTCCAGTCGCTCAGGTTGGCGAAAATATCAAATGCCAAAACCAGGACCGCCAGGCAACCCAGCCAGAAGAACGCATCTTTTTTGGAGCTCATTTCTTGTATCCTAATGACATAAGATTTTCCAAAGACAATGTTTTATCCACCAGATCAGCGCCGAGCTTTTCCGTCAAAAAGACGCGCAGATCATCCCGTCCGCAACGATCGAAATCTTTCAGCAGTTCCCCGGCCCGGTCGTAGCCGATCAACGGGACAAAGGCGGTCACGATCATGCGGCTGCGGTTAAAATAATGCCGGCAACACGCTTCATCCGCTTCGATCCCATCAATATGAACCGCCAGCATCCGGTCGGCAGCGGTAAGAAGCTCGATCGATTCCAGAAGGGCCATGGCCAAGAGCGGCATGAATTCATTGATCTGCAGCACGCTGCGGGATGCCGCCTCGGTCACCAAAAGATCATTCGCCATAACTTTCAACGCCACCTGGGTAACAGCCTCGGCAATGACCGGATTCACCTTGCCCGGCATGATCGACGAACCCGGCTGGCAGGCCGGAAGCCTGATCTCGCCAAGGAAATTCAACAGGCGCAGATCATTTGAAATTTTCGCCAAATTAACCGCATGCGCTTTAAGGATCCCGGAGACCTCCGCATAGGCATCGGCGTTCGAGGTTTCTC
This sequence comes from Candidatus Omnitrophota bacterium, assembly GCA_002753745.1. Classification (GTDB taxonomy): domain Bacteria; phylum Omnitrophota; class Gorgyraeia; order Zapsychrales; family Fredricksoniimonadaceae. The sequence goes on from PEAR01000043.1 coordinate 15,380, forward strand.
CGGTCGCATTCTCGCCGCGGCAAAGCCCGAACCCCGAAATATCACGCAGACGCTCGATCACCAGGAAAATATAATCACGGGGCGCGCCCAGGCCGGTCCCGATCGCCGTTCCTCCCAGATTGACTACCCGCAGGCGCTCTTCACACTTGAATGTCCGCCAGCGATCCCGAGATATTGCCTCTGCCCAGGCCGAAAACTCCGCACCCAAAGACATCGGCACCGCTTCCTGCATTTCGGTACGTCCGACTTTGATAATATGCGCAAAAGCCTTTTCCTTACGCTGAAACGCTCCCTGCAGCAAGGCCGCCGCCTCGGCAAGCTCGCGAACAGCCCCGATAGACGCGCATTTCAAGGCCGTAGGATAAACATCATTCGTCGACTGATGCCTGTTCACATGGTCCAGCGGATGCACCGGCGCATGATCGCCTTTCTTGCCGCCCAGGATCTCATTTGCGCGGTTTGCGATCACTTCATTAACATTCATATTGGTCGATGTCCCGGCTCCGCCCTGCAGAGCATCAACCGGGAACTGCGTATTAAATTTACCTTCCCGGATCTCATCACACGCTGCAATGATGGCACAGGCCTTGTCCTCGGAAAGATCGCCCAGCTCCCTGTTAGTCATTGCCGCAGCCTTTTTGACCATCGCCAGCGCATAGATCAGCGTAAACCGGACCTTGGCCCCGCCCAAGGGAAAATTCTCCAAAGCGCGCTGCGTATGGATCCCCCAATAAACGTCGACCGGCACTTTCTTTTCGCCCAAACCGTCTTTTTCCGTGCGATATTCCATGACTAAACCTTTCCCAAAGCAGACTTAACCATGACGCCCTCGATCACCCCGAGCTTTCCTGTCAGAGCCCCCAGTTCATCCGTCGTCATTTCCACCGTTAACGTGATCACATGGCATTGGCGCTCCTTGTGCGGCAACCCCACCCGCGCCAGGATCTCATCGCCATAATCTGCCAGAATCTTGTTGATCAAGGGCGCCGACTTCTTGCGGTCTTCGATGATAATGCCGATGAACCCTAATCTTTTATTCATAAAAAAAGCCTCCGTTCTGCCAAAGACAGAACGGAGGCTTAACAAGTCTCGCTATTCCATCCCTGGCTTTAGGTAATATATCACCCGCGCTTCAGGACATTTTATAAAGTATACACTATTTTATGTACAATGGCCGCGATTTATAATGCGTATGCAATAACTCATGCGCTTTATGCGACAGCGGTTTCTCCAGAAAATCCTTATACACCTGCTGGATATGCGAATTATCATGCGAACAGCGAATCCTGGCCCCGGCGTCTTCGTCGTAGAGACCCTTGGCGCGCTGCTTACGCATTTCATCGGTCACCTTATACGGCTGACCGCCGCCGCCGACACAACCGCCCGGGCAAGCCATGACTTCAATAAAATGATACGGCACCGGCTGATTATTCTTGATCGCATCCTGTACTTTATCCATCACATGTTTAACATTGGCCAAACCATGCGCAACCGCAACCTTCACTTCGATCCCTTTAACATCGACCGTCGTTTCCTTGACGCCTTCAAGACCGCGAACAGCGGTAAAATTGACATTCTTTAAGTTTTCACCCGTCACATTATAATAAGCCGTCCGTAGCGCCGCTTCCATAACTCCACCCGTTGCGCCAAAAATCGTTGCGGCACCGGCATAATCACCCAAAATCAAGTCCGCATCTTCATCAGGCAAATTCCTGAAATCCACGCCGGACTGCTTGATCATGCGAATAAGCTCGCGGGTCGTAATCGAAATGTCAACATCCTGAAAACCTGACGCCGACATTTCTTCACTGCGCGAAATCTCATATTTCTTAGCCGTGCAGGGCATGACCGAGATGACCTTGATCTTGGAGGGGTCAATATTCTTTTTCTGGGCGTAATAGGTTTTTGTTAATGCGCCCACCATCTCATGGGGACTTTTGGCTGATGAGAAC
>PEAR01000003.1 GCA_002753745.1 Candidatus Omnitrophota bacterium
CTTCAGTCTTAAAATCATACGGAACATAGAACTTTACTTTAACATCTGTTTCATAACGCAGGTGTTTCCGCTGCTCGATAGTAGTCATAAGGAAAATGTCCGGCTCCAGTGTTCAATAATCCGGAGCGTCCTGTTGTCGAGGGCCTCCGGTGCTTTTCCGTTTGAATATTGAATGAGACCAAAGGCATTAACATTTTCACCTGGAAGGGTATTAACGGATAAGGGAACTGAAAGCATGCCCATGTATTTAGCATAGGTATGTAACGCCGATAACGTTAAATCTCCTCCGCCTTCAGTATTTCCTGCCGAAACAAAAGCGGCAAACTTTTTACCCACCAGTTTTCCCTGGAACCACAATGCGCCGGTTGAATCCATGAACGCTTTAAGTTCCGCTGAAACATTGCCGAAATATACCGGAGATCCCATCAAAATAAGGTCAGCCTGCAAAAGCACCTCCGGTTTAGCTTCCGGCACAGCACGCAAAGCTTGCAAAACACCACGGATATTCTCTGATACATCGGGCTTCTCGAACCAATCGGCATCAACCACACGACGCAGCATAACCTCATGTCCAGCGGACAAAAGTGTTTTCTCAAAAGCCTTCGCAATCAGGAAAGTATTCCCGCATACAGAATGAAAGACGATACAGATTTTCATGACATTAACTCAACGGTAAAAATATTAATTAAAATAGGGTAAAAATATTCTTATTAAGTATAGTTTATCCTATAACAAATTATTGCAGAAAACTAGAAAAACATGCATCTTCATTATTTAATGTAATCTTGACTTTCAAAACTCGTTTGGTACTGTAGTATAAAATCTGTTATCTAAAAATAATCCGAACGACTACTTTACTGCGTTGTTAAAAAACCTAGGAGCGGATATGAAGATCGGCATTATTAATGATGCGCTTGTTGATGAAAACCGTATTGCCATGACTCCTCAGGGAGCCGCCAGGCTGGTCAAAAAAGGCGCAGAAGTTGTTATTGAAACAAATCTCGGTGCCCAACTAAACTTCACTAATGAAGCTTATAGCAGGGCTGGTTCAAAATTATCATCGCGTGCTGATATCCTTGCCAATACTGATGTTATCCTGCGGATCCGCAAACCGTCGCTGGACGATATTAACGCCATGAAGCCTGGCACAATCCAAGTCAGTTTCCTTGATCCTTTTAATGAAAAAGAAATTGTTAACGCCCTGGCAGCCAAGAACGTTTCTGCTGTATCACTTGAAATGATCCCGCGCTCCACCTTGGCACAAAAGATGGACGCCCTGAGTTCCCAGGCCAGCCTGGCAGGATACGCCGCGGTGATCCTGGCAGCCGAGCGCAGCAAAAAAATATTCCCCATGATGACAACGCCTGCCGGTACGATACCACCGGCCCGTGTCTTCATTGTCGGCGCCGGCGTTGCCGGCCTTCAAGCCATTGCCACAGCAAAAAGGCTCGGAGCACGTGTTGAAGCCTTTGATACGCGTCCTGTTGTCAAAGAACAGGTCCAGTCACTCGGCGGAAAGTTTGTTGAGATTGATCTCGGTGAAACCGGTCAGACCAAGGACGGCTACGCGAAAGCACTGACCCCGGAGCAACTTGCCAAACAGCGTGAAGGCATGAGCAAAATTTGCGCCGCCAGCGATATCGTCATTACGACCGCCCAGCTATTCGGTCGCAAGGCGCCGGTTATCATCACCAGGGAAATGGTCGCAGGCATGAAGCCCGGCAGCATCCTGATAGATCTGGCAGTTGAGTCAGGTGGTAATATTGAAGGCTCTCTGGTTGGGAAAGAAGTTGATATTAACGGGGTTAAGATCATCGGATTTGCCAATATGCCTGGCAAAGCCGCCATTGACGCAAGCGAAATGCTGGCCTCCAATTTCGTAAACTTTATTGATCATTCCTGGAACAAAGAAAAGGCCTCCGTTGAGCTGAACCTTAATGATGACATTATCAAGGGCTGCCTTATAACTTATCAAGGCGCAATCGTTAACAATGCGTTAAAAAAACAATAACTTTTCCGGAGATATACTTATGAACGATCCCCTGGCTTACCAGTTATTCATTCTGGCTTTATCTGTCTTTCTTGGCTTTGCGCTTATTAGTAAAGTCCCCCCGCTGTTACATACACCGTTAATGTCGGAAGCAAATGCGATCTGTGGCATTATTATTGTTGGCGCGCTTATTGCTGCCGGTGTTGAGGCCGAATCGCCTTTTACGATCATCCTGGGAACCTCTGCTGTTGTCCTGGCAGCATTTAACGTGGTCGGTGGATATATGGTTACTGAACGAATGCTTAAAATGTTTAAAAAGAAGGATGGCGCCCAATGAATCTTTCATTTCTTGTTCAAATAACTTATATCGCTGCCTCGATTCTCTTTGCTTTTGGTTTAAAGTTCCTTTCTTCGCCCATTACGGCCCGTCAAGGGAATACGCTATCTTCCACCGGCATGCTCCTGGCTGTACTGGCTACCCTGGCTGGACAGCATATCATCGGATATCAATGGATCATGATCGGTCTGATCATTGGATCCAGTCTGGGCGCTTTAGTAGCCTTGAAAGCCAGGATGACCCAAATGCCTGAGATGATCGCTCTTTTACATGGTTGCGGAGCCCTGGCCAGCGTCTTTGTTGACTGGGTACACTACGAAAAATTATTACATCTTCCCGTTTTTTCAATCGGTTTAGTAGAAGGCTTCACGCTGTATCTTTCAATTGTTATCGGAGCATTAACTTTCTCGGGTTCCGTGATCGCCTGGGGAAAACTCAGCGAACGGCTTCCCGGAAGGCCCATTCTTTTCCCTGGCCAGAAATGGGTCAACCTGGCTATCCTGGCTGCCATCGTCATTGCCGGCACTTTATTTCTGATGCATCCTGAACGAATTGAACTGTTCTATTCGTTCCTGATTCTTTCAGCTTTCTTCGGAATCTTCCTGGTAATCCCTATCGGGGGCGCTGACATGCCAGTCGTTATATCCGTGCTCAACAGTTATTCCGGGATCGTCGCCTGTACTACAGGTTTTGTCATCAATAACACCTTGCTCATCGTCGTCGGGGCACTGGTCGGGGCCAACGGCGTTATTTTAAGCATTATCATGTGCAAAGCCATGAATCGTTCTTTGGCAAACGTCATTTTCGGCGGATTTGGCCAACTTAAGAAAAAGTCAACCGATGGTGTTAAGAAAGAGGCGCACCCGATATCTGCGGAAGATGCGTTTCTTATTCTCGAGGCCGCAAGAACCGTGATCTTCGCACCCGGTTACGGTATGGCCGTTGCCCAGGCCCAGCATGCCGTGCGTGAGCTTACCCTGGCGCTTGAGAACAATGGTTGCGATGTAAAGTTTGCAATCCATCCTGTTGCCGGTCGCATGCCCGGACATATGAACGTCCTTCTGGCCGAAGCAAATATCCCCTACGATCAGCTGCTTGAAATGGACACTGCCAATCCATTGATGGAATCAACAGACGTGGCGATCGTGATCGGCGCCAACGACACCGTAAATCCCGCCGCTTTAAATGACAAATCTTCACCGATCTACGGCATGCCGATCGTCGAGGTGTTTAAAGCTAAAACAGTATTTGTGATCAAAAGGTCAATGGCTGCTGGTTTCGCAGGGGTAGAAAATGATCTTTTTTATTACGACAATACCCGGATGATCTTTGGTGATGCCAAAGATATAGTGCAGAAACTGGGCGCTGAATTTAAGTCAAAATAAATCAAACCCGAATTTTGCATCATTAGACGTGGATGAAGTACGTTAATGCTATTCGCCGCGTTATCGATGCGTTTTGGCTGGACGTTTTTTCGCAGGTTTGGTGATGAACTTGACGGCCACATCAAAGGATGTGTCGCCATTCTCAACAACACGGATCACCTTTGCATTTCCTTTGGCAATATCGATGACTCCTGAAATAGCAACGCTTACCTCAACAATATCCCCTACTTTATAAGGGATCGAACTCAAAAATAGTATTCCACTCACACTCATGTTCTTCGTGGTGGATAAACTCCAATTACTGCGCGCTTTCGTAAGATTGCGCTTGACCAGCCGGTGTTCAATAGCGATCACCCGGCTGGCGCGAATTGCTTGACGACGCTCCTGACCCTTTTTAACTGTTGACGATATCATGGTTATCTTTCAATTAATAAGGTTTTAACATTTGCTCAGGACGAACAGTCTTGTCAAAATCTTCGGCTGAAATAACCCCCAGCGCTAAAGCGGCCTGTTTCAGGGTTAACCCTTCATGATGGGCTTTTGAAGCAACTTCAGCCGCTTTATCATAACCAATCTTGGGCGTTAACGCAGTCACCAGCATCAATGAACGATCAAGGTGTTCCTTGATCCGCGCCAGATCCGGCTCAATGCCATCAACGCAATTCTCTTTGAAACTTTTAGCTGCCCCAGCCAGTAACGAAATGGATTGTAGAAGATTGTAAACGATCACCGGTTTAAATACATTTAACTCAAAATTTCCGGAAGCCCCCGCAATAGTGATCGTGGCATCATTTCCGATCACTTGAGCACAAACCATGCTCATGGCTTCACATTGCGTCGGATTCACTTTCCCGGGCATAATGGAACTGCCAGGTTCGTTTTCGGGCAGGCGGATCTCCCCAATACCGCTGCGCGGACCAGACGCCAGCCAGCGGATGTCATTGCTGATCTTCATCAGCCCTACAGCAGCTGTTTTTAATGCGCCGCTTAGTTCAACCATGGCATCATGGGCCGCCAGTCCTTCAAACTTATTTCTAACAGGTTTAAAATCAATCCCGGTCAATTCGGCAATGATCCTGATCGATGTGCTGTCGAACGCAACATGAGTATTTAACCCTGTCCCTACTGCAGTCCCCCCAAGCGGTAATTCAAACAAGCGCGGCTGGCAGGACTCGATGCGTTCAACCGCGTTATGTACCTGCTGGGCATAACCGGAGAATTCCTGGCCAAGGGTAACCGGCGTAGCATCCATTAAATGGGTGCGCCCGATCTTAACAATATCATTGAATTCGTTTGCTTTGGATAATAACGCACCCTCAAGATCGGTAAGCGCCGGGACAAGTCGTGATTTAACTTCTTCAGCTGCAGCAATGTGCATTGCCGTCGGGAAGACATCATTGGATGACTGTCCCTTATTAACATCGTCATTGGGGTGGACCGGTTTTTTTGAACCGATAATACCGCCTAACCGCTCGATAGCCCGGTTAGCAATGACTTCATTAGCATTCATGTTAGTCTGCGTGCCGCTGCCGGTCTGCCAGACAACTAAAGGAAAATGATCGTCCCAATAACCGGCAATAACTTCGTCTGCGGCAGAAACGATCGCATCCGCTTTGGTCCGGTCAAGAACTCCGATCCGTACATTGGCGAGGGCCGAGGCTTTCTTGACAATACCAAGGGAACGAATAAACTCCCGCGGGAATCTTTCACTACCGATCTTGAAATTTTCAAAAGAACGCTGAGTCTGGGCACCATAGTATCGGTCACCCGGAACGCTTACCTCTCCTAGGCTGTCTTTCTCGATGCGCTGTTCCGCCATCAGAACTCCCGATTGTTCAATTGTTTAAAAGATAATTAGTGCACAAGCGAACGCCGTAACCGGTTGCCCCATGGCCATAGTACCAGTGTGAATCTCCATCGACAAACGCCGTTCCGGCAATATCAAGATGAACCCAGGGAGTCTCGCCAACAAACTGATGCAGGAACTCCGCGCCGCAAACAGTTCCAGCCGCACCACGGACATTGCTGATATTCTTGATATCAGCGATCTTGGATTTGATCGCGTCTTTATATTCCGGATACATCGGCAACTGCCAGGCACGGTCGTCCGTTGCATGGGCACTGGCTAATATTTTCATGATCAGATCATCATTATTGCCCAAAACGCCGGCATAATCATGCCCAAGCGCAACAACACACGCACCGGTCAACGTGGCAAGATCAATGACTTTTGCAGGAGAGTAATTCTTAATAACATACGAAAGGACATCGGCAAGAACAAGCCTCCCCTCGGCATCAGTGTTCCCTATTTCAACGGTCTTGCCGGAATAGCCCTTGAACACATCGCCAGGTTTATATGAATTAGCATCGATCGCATTCTCGACTGCTCCAAAAGCAAAAATAAGATTCTTTTTGGGCTTTAGCGCCAGGACCGTCTTCAGCGTACCGATGACCGCAGCGGCCCCGCTCATATCTTCCCGCATGGTTTCAATGCTGCCGGAAGGTTTAAGATTCAATCCGCCGCAATCAAAAGTAAGTCCTTTACCGACGAAAGCTGTAAAGGGCGATCCTTTCCCCGCACCGGAATATTTGGCAATGACGACTCGCGGCTTTTTATTGCTGCCCTGATTGACCGCCAGTAAAAGACCCAATCCTTTTGCCGATAATTCTTTCCTGCCGAGTACCTCCAGTGAAACGGTCTTATTGTTTTTTATCAGATCGCGCACCGTCTTTTCAAGAAATTCAGGTGTTACCGTATCAGCATTATCATTAACGAGGTCTCGTGAAAAGTTAACCCCATCGGCAATGACAGCCGCCAGAGATGCTTCTTTGGTAAAACGCGTAACAATATAGTAAAACTTAATATCGACGGTTTGGTCATCCTTCTTGCGCGTGATATATTTCTTCCAGGCGTAAGTGCCGATGATCGCTGCTTCAACAGCCGCGTGAGCAATATCTGCATGATCCTCATGCAGAATAACTTCAACCGTGGATAACTTTTTCAAGGGGTTGGAGAGGAACGCCCGACGTAAAACAATACGGACAGAAGTTAACGACACATCTGCTGATTTTCCAAGACCCACAAGAATAACTACTTTCCCGGCAATGACAGCCGGGAACATCTCACCCTTACCGCCCTCAAATTGGGAGGCGTCAACGGCAGCCTGTAGCGCTTCGCAAACAGGCTTTAATGGAAAAGGACAAGCCTTTTTCTGGACCTGATCTTTTGTTAAAAGTACGACCGCAGCCTGCTTATCAAACCGGGGCTTATCATAAAAAGAAACCATAGCGCCTCTTATCGTTTATTGATCTGTACATAATCACGTTTATTCGCACCAACATAGATTTGCCGCGGACGGCCGATCTTTGTCCCACCGGGAACTTCCGTCATCTCTTTCCAATGCGCAATCCATCCGGGCATGCGGCCGATAGAGAACATGACAGTGAACATATCTTTAGGGATACCGATCGCTTTATAAATAATCCCGCTGTAAAAGTCTACATTAGGATAAAGATTGCGTTCCAGGAAATACGTGTCCTTCAGCACTTTCTCCTCGATTTTCATCGCGATTTCGAGAAGAGGATCATTGATCCCGAGCTTTTCCAGAAGATCATGAGCACATTGTTTAATGATCTTTGCACGCGGGTCGTAGCTTTTGTAAACCCGATGCCCAACCCCCATCAGAAGGAAATTAGAAGACTTATCTTTTGCCAGATTGATATATTTGTCAATATTGCCGCCATCCTTGGCGATCGTCTCGAGCATATCGAGAACAGCCTCATTCGCTCCACCATGTAAAGGGCCCCACAAAGCACAAATCCCCGCCGAAATTGAGGCAAAAAGATTAGCCTTCGAGCTTCCCACAAGACGCACTGTCGAGGTAGAACAATTTTGTTCGTGGTCAGCATGCAGGATCAAAAGAACCTTAAGCGCCGTTACCACTTCGTCATAAATCTTGTATTGTTTTGTTGGCGAAGAGAACATCATATTTAAGAAGTTAGGAACGTACTCAAGATCTTCCCTGGGATAAACAAACGGCTCACCAATGGATTTTTTATACGCAAAAGCGGCAATCGTACGGATCTTGGACATCAGCTGAACAGAGATCGAATCAAATTGCTCCTTAGTCGGCTGCATCAGATCAATTCCCGGATAATATGCTGATAGCGAACAAACCATAGAAGCCAGAATCGCCATCGGATGCGCTGTGACCGGATAACCGTTAAATAGATTTTTCATGTCTTCATGGATCATGGAATGCTGGGTAAATGAGTCTGAGAAATCACGCAGTTGATCGGCATTAGGGAGCTCACCGTAGATGAGCATATACGCGGTTTCCACAAAACTGGAATGCTCAGCAAGCTGTTCAATAGGGTAACCGCGGTAGCGCAGAACGCCCGCTTCACCGTCGAGATAGGTAATGGCGCTTAAACAATTCGATGTGTTGCCAAAACCATGATCAAAAGTAATATAATTGGACAGGGTGCGCAGTTTTGCAATATCAATACCGTGTTCGCCTTCCGTCCCCACAATGACGGGAAGTTCATACGTATTGCCATCAATGATGACCTTTGCCGCTGGCTGATCCATTGTTGCCTCCATCCGAGGTTGCGTTAAAATTACAAATAGTAAAGAATTATATTATATGAAAGTGGAAAACGCAATGCAGATAAAGTTTATTAAAGGATTTTTGAATGTGGCGAATGCACCCGTTTGCTTATCCTAAGATCCTGAGCATTAACATCGCGGCTGATCGCTTTTATTTGAGGGAAAATTCGTACAAAAGCCTCGGCAACTTTAGGATCAAAGTGAGTCCCGGATACACGTTTGATTTCTTTGATCGCCGCATCAAAAGACCATGCTTTCTTATAGGGGCGTTCCGATGTGAGCGCGTCAAAAACATCGCAGACAGCACATATGCGGCCCGCCAACGGGATCTCCTCACCTTTAAGCCCTTTTGGGTACCCTTTACCATCCCAACGCTCATGATGCGTCAAAGCAATAGTTTCGGCCATTTTGAGAAAAGGGGAACTGGCACCGGAAAGAATCTCCGCGCCAATAGCAGCATGAGAACGCATGATGTCGCTCTCTTGCGGCGTTAAAGCTCCCGGTTTCAAAAGAATACTGTCAGGAATAGCGATCTTTCCCACATCATGCAAAGGACTGGTGGCCAAAAGAAGTTCGCAATCTTCTTCGGACATGCCCAAGGCACGCGCCAATGCCTCACAGTAGCGGCTCATCCGGATAATGTGCTCACCGGTGTCTGTATCCCGATATTCTGCGGCATAACCAAGACGACGGATAACATCCAAACGGCTTTGATGAAGTTCAGCGGTGCGTTCATGTATTGTTCGGGCAAGATTTTTATTACGATCTTTAACCTCATTATGCAGAAGGTTTGTTTCAATAAGATTCCGGCAGCGAAGAATAACTTTAGCCCGGTCATACGGTTTGCCGAGGAAATCTTTGGCACCTGCCGACAAGGCCCTTAGATGGATATCATCCGCATCGCTGGAAATAACGATCACCGGCAAATAGTCACCGGGATACTCTTTCTGCAAACGGTTCATGACATCAAATCCGCTAATCCTGGGGATCGAAAGGTCAAGAAGAACGAGATCAGGTAAATACGAGCGGTAGATATTCACAAAACGACTGGCGTTAGGCAGACAGCGAATATGCGTGAACCCGGCACCGACCAGGATATTCTTAAGGATCAATCGGCTGGGCTTATCATCCTCGACAATAAGGATCTTGGCATTGAGGATCTGTTCAGGCGTTATCATAAGATTTTAAAGTTATATAATCCGTTGAATCGCAATGTACAGGTGTTACTGTAGCAAATCCGCGGGCTAAAAGATAGCTGTCTGACGTTTTTTCATTCGGGCCAGCCGGCGGGCGTCCGGTAAGCCAGTAATATTCACGTCCACCGGGATCCTTTCTACGACGAAATTCGCTATGGATCGGGACCCTGCACTGACAGGTCCAGCGGGTTCCACGCGGAATTCCGGGCGGAACATTAACGTTCAGGAAGGTCCCCTTTGGAAGTTTCTTATTAATGATAGTGCGAACAATCTTGGCACCAATAATCGCCGAAGGAGCAAAATTCGGATTATCCCATTCATCCAGTGAAACGGCGATCGACGGAAGACCCTGCAGTGCTCCCTCACGGGCAGCGGCGACAGTCCCGGAATAAAAAACACTGCAGCCATCGTTACTGCCACGATTAATGCCGGAAACGATAATATCGGGTCGATCCTTTTTTAAAAGAACCGCCAGGGCGAATTTAACACAGTCCGCCGGCGTGCCACTCAAGGAGTGACCTTGCGTCTTCCCTAGAAAAGGCACCATGCTATGGTACAAAGGATGATCAAGGGTGATCGCCTGAGATATGGAGCTACGCTCCCCTTCAGGAGCAACAATCGTTACTCGGGAAAATGTCGTCAATTGTTTGAATAAAGCGGCAATACCTGGAGCGCGAATACCGTCATCGTTTGTCAGTAATATATGCATTATTTCCTTGGAGATACCTTGATCTCAATGATTGATGATCGGCGGGCTTTCAGGGCTTGACGATAGATTAACTCAAAAGACCTGGCCGATAACGGAGCGGCATAACGGATCTTGAATAAAGCAGCTGCCGCAGCAAAAGACAACCCGTGAGGAGTTTTGAAAAACCGATCAAAGATCAGATGATCTGCCGCGACCGGAAGATGCGTAAAGATCCCGCCACCATTATTATTCATGACCACAATAATCAGTCTTTGATCTAGCGACCGCAAAAGCGCCAAGGCGTTGAGGTCATAAAGAAATGCCAGGTCCCCGATCATCAATGTCGTGGTTCGACCGAGCCCCTCGGCGAAACCGGCAGCCGAAGCAATGATCCCGTCAATGCCTGATGCGCCGCGGTTGGCACCAACCACTACGGGATGACCGTCAGCAGATGCATACATATCCATATCACGAACTGGCATGCTGTTACTCAGGAACAATCCATCACCGGCCGGGATCAGACGAGAAACGCGTCGGGCAATGATCGGCTCTGACAGGTCATTTCTCGAATCATCCTTTCGCAGTTGATTGCTCCATCGGGAATTCTCACGCTTTAACATCAACAATAACCCGGAAGATGAGCGTTGGGGGATCAACGGCAGTATAGAATCGATAAAAAGCGCAGGAGTGACTGTCAGCCGCGCCGTGACCTGATGAAGAGGGTCACTTCGTAAGGGATGACCGAGAGCCATAACATATTCTTTAAGGTCGCAAAGCGCTAATTGATCATAACAACGTTTAGACGTCATCCGGCCGCCAAAATGGATAACACCGTCGACACTGGACAGCACTTTCTTGTTTAATAGTACCTGATCGTAATAAGTGATGACATTGGGATGATCATTGCCAAGGCGGAGCCCTGATGTTATATCAGCAAAGACAGGAAACTGTAATCTCTCTGCAAGCGTCAAAACGGCCTTTTGGTCGCGTGATGTCGAAAGTTTCCCTGCGAGAATAATGCCGTTCTTAATCCGGCCAAAACGGGTACTGATATCACTTAATGTGTCTGCCGTTAAAATAGAAACCTTAGGATAATAGTGCGTATAGACGTTATTGGAACAGGCCCAGTTGGTAAGTAAAGCCGTATACCGGGAGAGCCCTCTATTGGAAATGGCCGGCGACAAAGGTTCTCGGAACATCATATTCAAATGTACCGGACCGGATAACTCCCCCCTCGCCCGGCTTATCAAATGTCCGGCAGTTGTCAAAACGAACTGCGGCGGGATATCCCGGGAAGGACATGGCATATCAAAAGACCATCTTACATACGCCTGATATAATCCAGATTGTTCGATCGTCTGGGCAGCACCGGTTTTCTGAAGCTCAGGAGGACGGTCAGCGGTAAGAATGATCAGCGGCAATTTCTTCTTTGAAGCTTCAATAATCCCCGGCAGGAAATTAGCCGCCGCCGTACCGGATGTACAAATGAGAACGGCAGGCTTCCCGGAAGATGCCGCGTACCCGCAGGCCATAAAAGCCAGGGCGCGTTCGTCAAAATGAACAAAAACGCGAACCTTTTTATTATGACCAATAGCCGAGGCTATTGGTGCTGACCGTGATCCGGGTGCCACAAAAAAATGATCTGCCCCCTGACGACGCAACTCCTCGACCAATAGAGATGACCATAAATAATTGATATTGGGCTGCTTTAATAAATTATCTGCCATCGATCACGTCCATGATGTTTTTCATTTTTAATCCTATCTCTTCCCATTCCCCAAGCGCATCTGATCCCCGCACAACGCCGGCACCGCCGTAAATATACCAGCTCGTCCGGCGGATCAGGCAGGAACGGATCCCGACAGCCATTTGCGCCTCATCACGATTCAACCATCCGATCGTTCCCGCATACCAGCCCCGGTCAAACGGCTCTACAGAAGCTAACAAATCAATTGCCTTTCTCGTCGGCACACCGCCAACTGCCGGCGTAGGATGCAAAGCGTTAATGATAATCTCGTCATTAACACCATCCAAGAGACGACCTCGCAGGCATTGATAAAAGTGGCGCTGATTAGCAAGCTCAACCATCCCGCCTTTGCCGTGAGCTTTTGACAATACACATAATGACTTAAGCCGATCCGCCAGCATGTCAACGACCTGTTTATGTTCAAGCTTGTCTTTTGTCGATGTTGCAAGGGCTTCCTTGAAGCGCTGGTCCTCCCATTCATCCTGACTGCGAGGGCGGGTACCAGCCACCGCAAATGTATCCAGTCGATCGCGGCGGCGATGATAAAGTAATTCAGGAGAAACCCCGAGAAATGCGGTCTGCGGTGCCGGCTGACACATAAACGCATAGCCTTGCTGCCCTAACAGCCGGGCCATCACCGCTTCAGGCGCGGCATAATGACTCATTTCAAGATGAAGACAGCGCGCAAGCACAACTTTAGAAATATCGCCCGCATCGATATATTCTAAAATGGCCGCAACGATCTTCTCCCAATTTTCGTACGAAGGCAACTCCTGGCGAGACAGAATATCAAACGAAATAGCGGAGTGATCTTCCCTGTAAAAAATAGTAGCCAGGTCAGCCAAGGTTGACTCGATCAATCCATCCTGGCGTTCTAACAGGACCAGCTGACAGATCAAATGCCAGTGAGCGCTAATCGGGTCACGTTCAAAACCGATCTTGGGTACAACCATGGAAAAAGCGTCAAAATCAGACCATTCACGACCATGGATCCTGGGATAAAACGATCCTCCGATCCAGCAGCGCAGTGACGGTTCCTGGGTTATCCATGAACGAAGATCCTCCCATTGTTCACCCGTAGATGCACGATCAGACCCTGTATGAATATAAGCAGCTCCCGCATAAGCCAACACGCGCCCGCCGTCATCACTACGCCAAAAGAACTTTGGGAATTCTTTCTGGGATGCCAGCCAGGATAATGGGTCATACTGATCTCCCACATCAACCTGTACCCGAATAGCAGCAGGAAACTTGCCTGCCGCGACCGCCTTGGCATATTCCCTTGTTAAATGACGTATTAATGCTTTTACGGGATCGGAATTCATTTCAAGCTTACCTGGGGAAGCTCATCTTTCTTTGCCAAATATAATGTCACAGCGCCAAACGCCATCGATGTCACGCAAACATCCTTGAATCCCGCCTGACAAAACATTCTTAGAAATCTATTTCGATCAGGAAACGAAAGGATACTCCGGCCAAGATGCTGATACGCTGCCCAGTTTCCAGTCAACAATAGGCCGGCAAGCGGCACCATAAACCCTAAATAGAAAGAGTGAAGTACAACTGCCAAACCACCTTTGGGACGCGAAAACTCAAGAACAGCGAAGGATCCCGAAGGTTTTAAAACACGATAAGCTGTTATAAAAAGACGCATAATATCGGGTACATTGCGCAAAGCAAAACCAACCGTCACGGCATCAAAGGTGTCAGCTCCCATCGGCAGATCAAGAGCATCACCCTGAAGTAAGTTAATTCGTCGATCAGCAACAGCCTTGCTAACCCGAGTTTTTCCGATCGTAAGCATATTCTCAGAAATATCGACACCGACAATATTTGTGATCTTATCTCTGTATCGCGCCAACGCCAAAGGGATGGCTGCGGTGCCGCAGGCCAGATCAAGAACGGAAGTCGTTTGTGCCGGCAAAGCTTGTGCCAGACGCACACGCCATGACTGATGGAACCCAAAAGACAAAAAAGCATTAACAAGATCATACCGCGCCGCAATATTGTTAAAAACCTTGTTGGATGCGTCGGTCGATAGACCCATGATCATTTTATCCGTTCAGAAAATGCTCGGCCTCTAAAGCAGCCATACAACCGGAACCCGCTGCCACGATCGCCTGGCGATACTTCTTGTCTTGAACATCGCCACAGGCAAAAACACCCTGAATACTGGTAGCTGTTGTTCCTGGAATAGTTTTAATGTATCCCACCGGATCAAGATCAAGCTGACCAGCCAGAAAACCGGTATTAGGTAAATGCCCGATCGCATAAAATAGGCCGCCACATACCAAATCGGTTTTCTGTGCGGTCTTTGTATTCTGAACCTTTAAGCCAGTTATAATCTTATCGCCGACAGCCTCAAGCGGCACCGTGTTCCACATTACCTCGATCTTGGGATTCTCCAGCAGGCGCTTTTGCATGGCTTTGGAAGCGCGCAATTGATCACGACGATGCATCAGGATTACTTTCGAAGTATAATGAGTTAAGTGCGTGGCCTCTTCAACGGCGGTGTCTCCTCCACCGATAACGACCAAAACCTTATTTCGGAAGAAAGGCAATGCCCCGTCGCAAACAGCACAAGCGGAAATACCTCTCTGCCAGAATTTCTCTTCACCGGGGATATTCATCCTTTTAGCGGTAGCGCCCGTGGCAATGATCAGGGACCTTGAAGTATAAGCTGTCCCGCTTTCCGTAGTCACCGTAAAGGGAACGTTTCTCAGATCAACTTTCTCGATCGTTTCTGTCTCAATGCGCGCGCCGCATTTAAGCGCCTGCTCGCGCATCCTGGCCATGAGCTCAGGCCCGGTGATCGCCCCTGGAAACCCTGGAAAATTCTCGATCTCCGTTGTGGTAGTAAGTTGCCCCCCGGCCGCAACCCCGCCGGCCAGCATTCCCTCGAACATTAAAGGTTTTAAATTCGCCCGTGCCGCATATATTGCCGCCGTATGCGCCGCCGGCCCTGAACCAATAATAATAACGTTTTCCATAATTAACCTTTATTGTTAAATGGTCTTAATTCGTTAACTGTTTTTAAACCTTGACCATTGTCTTCTTCAGTTTGACGGTCAATGAGCTGATCTAACGGCACATCGGACTTGATCGTAAAGCCTGCATCTTTGATCATTTGCAGTGTTTGCTTATCCGAGGTCCCGCGGGCATTTAAATATCCCTGTAAAAACAATGAATTAGCGGCATATAGCCCCATCGCCTCCAAAGACCTTAAATGCATTTCACGTCCCGCGGCCATTCTGATCTCAGCAGAAGGGTTGATCAAGCGGAATAAACATAAAACACGCAAACAGTATTCAGGCGTGAGGCCGTTTGCCTGTTTGATAGCGGCACCGGGAATCGGAATGAAGAAATTTACCGGAATTGATGCTGCATGATATTTTTTAAGCTGCATTGCCATATCCACCACATCAAGCGGCGTTTCCCCCATTCCAACAATAACGCCGGAACAAACCGCCAGCCCTGCCTTCTTTGCCGCTTGTAAGGTAGATAACCGGTCACTATAAGTATGAGTCGAACAAATACGGCTGTAATAACGCTCGGATGTATTCAAATTATGGTTAAGGCGGTCTAAGCCTGCCGCCTTTAGCTCGGCGGCTTGACCTTCTGTCACGATCCCGGGAGATACACAAACCTCTAAATTATATTGCTCTTTGATACGCCGAACAATACCACAAATCGTCTTAATACGGTTATCTGAAGGGCCAGTCCCGGCAAAAACCATGCAATAGCGATGAGCGCCTTGTTCGTAAGCCGCCTTGGCTTCCGCCAGAATCTCGGCCTCCGGCTTCATGGCATACGTCTCGATTGGAGCCTCGGAAGATCGAGATTGGGCGCAATAACGGCAATCCTCAGGGCAAAACCCATTTTGAACATTATTCAGAATATGCACCGTCACCTCACGGCCATAATGGGTCTTTCTATAAAAGTAAGCCGCAGATAGTAGTTCTATAAGATCTACGGCATCGGGAGCAAGCAGACGCAAACCATCCTCTACGGACAGGCCATGTTGCTCTTCAATTGTATTAATGATGTGATTTAAGTTCATAAAGTGAATGCATCATAGTATTATGAAAAACAGCATTTTTAAAGTAAAATCAAATAGGAATTTCTTGACTGCAAAGGAACATTCAAAACAGCTTGCTTTTCAGATGAATTGATCTATATTGGCGAGAGTAGTTTTACGACAGGATACCTTATGGGCCATACATTTCATATACCCGTCATGGGAACAGGATTTACCACTGACTCGCCAATCCGTGTGGGCCGTTATGGTATTTCCTCGGTTATTTCACTAGTTGATGATCATCTGGTCGAAGATCTGCGCAAATTCTATGCCCAGCAGTATGGCGAAGAATATACGCCCATCAAGAAACATGATGATGACTGGCGCGCCCGCCGAATAACCGAGTACCTTAACCTGACTGACCGCATCATAGAAAAACAAATCACTGGACTTAAAAACGCTCGTTTTGAACCCGGTAGCGAGATCACTAAATATTTTGAATTTCTTCCTGAAACATCCCCATTAACTAAACTTTATCGTTCCATGCTTTCTTGCAGCGATCAGGAAGCCAAAGCGCTGCTTCAAGACGAACTGCGTACCCTGGTCACCCCGGGACGCATCGACGTTAACATCATGACAAAACTCGACAGGCTGAATTTTGCCAAAACAGGCGAACCCCTGCCGGATGAACATTCGGACGCCTTATCTGCCTTACGCGGTTATGCCAATAGTACTGTTCGCTCAGCGATTGTCCTTTCCGCCGGTTTTAATCGGCGTTTGTATACTTACATAGAAGAATTCCCCGACTTTTTCCCTGACATTAATGGGATTATTAAAAAAGAAATCATCCTCAAAGTAAGTGATTACCGCTCTGCGATCACTCAGGGGAAGTTTTTGACCCGCAAAGGTTTATGGGTTTCAGAGTTTCGCGTCGAATCAGGATTGAACTGCGGTGGACACGCTTTCGCTGGCTCCGGTTATCTGATGGGGCCCATTCTTGAAGAGTTTAAACAGAGAAAACAGGAACTCATTGATCAATTAGGAGCGCCCTATCTCGAAGTCTTAAAGACTAAAGGTAAAACATTACCGGCAAAACCTCTGGATTTCAGATTAACAGCGCAAGGCGGCATTGGAACTTTTGCTGAAGATACTTTCTTAAGACGATACTACGGAGCCGTATCGACCGGTTGGGGATCGCCTTTTCTTCTAGTTCCCGAAGCTGTTCAGATCGATAAGGAAACGCTGGAGCGTCTTGCAGCTGCTGGCGAGAATGATATTTATTTAAGCGACGTTTCCCCCCTGAATGTGGCATTTAATAATTTAAGAAACTCGTTAAGTGAGATCAAGAAGTGCCTCCTGATCAATGCCGGTGAACCAGGAAGCCCCTGTCTTTTGGGCCATCTTGCCAACAATACCGAATTTACCAAGAATCCTATTTGCACAGCATCACGCACCTATCAACGGTTAAAACTTGACGCTATTAAAGCCCTGGGCCTTCCACAGGAAGAATATGACCGGCAAGCGCGCAAGATCACCAGCAAAGCCTGCATCTGCGCGCAGTTGGGAGACAGTTTCTATGTCAACGAAAATATCCCCAAGAAAGAAGGCACTTACCCAGCGGTATGCCCCGGCCCCAACATTGCCTATTTTAACCGTCCGGCATCATTGAAAGAAATGATCGACCATATTTACGGTCGTAAAAATATCATGCCTTTTAAGAACCGGCCCCACATGTTCATTAAGGAGCTAAAACTCAATATCGAGCAATTTGAACTGCTTCTTGCCGATAAGACTGAAGACCCCGGGGGAAAAAGAAAATCAACAATTGAAGAATATCGGCAGAATTTAACTGACGGTATTGCCTACTATCGCACCATCGTTCCGTTATTATCCGAAGAAAGTGAAGCCGCTCGCGAGCGCTTCAACTATGACCTGAATGAATGCGCCAGGATCGTGGCAGCATTAACGCCTTCAAAAACGACTTAACTTTTATTCCTTATGCCTTCAATTTTCAAAAATATTAAAACTGCTCTTGTCGGCCAAGCTAAAAACCCATTCGACCGCACGATTTTCCATAAACTATCCTTGATCGCTTTCCTGGCCTGGATTGGTCTTGGCGCTGACGGCCTTTCTTCCTCCTGTTACGGACCTGAATCAGCCTTTTTGGCTCTTTCCGGACATACTTACCTTAGTATTTTTGTTGCCATTGCAACGGTCATCACGGTATTCCTGATCAGCGCCAGTTATTCACAGATCATCGAATTATTCCCTTCCGGCGGCGGTGGCTACCTGGTGGCCAGTAAATTGCTGAATCCATCCCTCGGGATGGTATCTGGATGCGCGCTATTAATTGATTATGTTTTAACAATATCCCTCTCCATTGCAAGCGGAGCAGATGCTGTTTTTAGTTTTCTCCCTCCTGGCTGGCTGCCCTTTAAACTAGAGGTCGGCGTTTTTATTCTTATCGTCCTTACCATCCTTAATATGCGCGGTGTTCGGGAAACCATCGAGCCTCTTATTCCCATATTTCTTGTGTTTCTGGCGACCCATCTGTTTGCTATTCTTTACGCATTCTTCACTCACGCCGGTGAATTCCCTGTAATTGTGGCACAGGCCAGATCTGAGGCCGTTAATGCTTCCGCCCAAATCGGCGTTGCCGGTGTTATTTTGTTGATGCTTCGATCTTACAGTCTCGGAGCTGGTACGTACACCGGGATCGAAGCCGTAAGTAACGGTTTGCCCATCCTGCGTGAACCTCAGGTTGAAACAGGTAAACGCACCATGGCTTACATGGCCGTTTCCCTGGCATTTACCGTCTTCGGTCTAATGGCAGCCTATTTACTTTTTAAAGTCGTTCCTCAATCCGGGAAAACTCTTAACGCGGTACTCTTTGAGAACATGTCCGTTAACTGGGGCCCCTGGGGAAATGTCTTCCTGATCACAACGCTGGTATCTGAAGCTCTCCTGCTATTTGTTGCCGCACAAACAGGTTTTCTCGGTGGTCCCAAAGTTATCGCCAATATGGCGCTTGACCGCTGGCTGCCGAACAAGTTTGCGAACCTGAGCGACCGACTGGTCACCCAAAACGGCATTATGATCATGGGCATTGCAGCGTTAGTCACTCTTATTCTTGCAAATGGCAAAGTCCAGCTCCTGGTTATTTTCTACAGTATTAATGTATTCATCACATTCTTTCTTTCATTGCTCGGCATGTCCCGACACTGGTGGAATGTTCGCCATGAAGATAAAAAATGGAAACAACGGATCACAATCAGCGGATTAGGCTTATTCTTAACCACCTTTATTCTGTTATCTGTCATTGTTATCAAGTTTAATGAAGGTGGATGGGTCACTCTATTTGTTACAGGCTCTCTTATCATCGCGGCAGTTCTGATCAAACGGCACTACCTGTCGGTAGCCAAACTTCTCCATCGTCTAAATTCACTAGTTCATGCCACCACGATCACTGAGAAACCGAACTTCACCGGTATCCCAAAATTCGACACCACTGGACGGGTTGCCGTTATTCTGGTCAACGGTTTTAACGGTATGGGACTCCACTCCCTGTTTAATGTCACAAGATTTTTTGGTAAGGAATTCAAGAACTATATTTTCGTCCAGGTTGGCGTGATCGATGCGGGGAATTTTAAGGGTGCAGCCGAGATCTCAAATCTCCAGATACAAATCCAAAAAGATCTTAGCCGTTATGTCGATTTTATGCACGAACAGGGCTACTTTGCGAAAGGTATCCCGTTTATGGGTGTAGACATTGTTAATGAAGCAGAAAAGATCATCGCGGTTGTCGCCAAGGATTATCCCAATGCCGTCGTCTTTGGCGGACAACTTGTATTCCCGGAAGATAATATCTGGACGCGTTGGCTGCATAACGACACGGCGTTCATTCTGCAGCGAAAATTCTACCAGGAAGGTATTCCCTTCGTCGTATTGCCGATTCGAGTATAAAACTCATCCCTTATACTTATTAATTTATTTCCTGTGTTATCTTCATCGCGCAAAAATCCGGACCGCACATAGTACAACACCGGTCAGACGTACCGTCCTTTGGGAAAGACTCTTCGCGGTATCGCCTTGCCATTTCAGGATCAAGGGCCAAACGGTACTGATCTTGCCAGCGAAAATCAAATCGCGCTTCAGACATGGCATCATTCCAAGCGATCGCCATCGGATGTCCTTTAGCCAAATCAGCCGCCAGAGCTGCAATCTTATGAACAATAATGCCCTCCTTAACATCATCTTTATTGGGCAACGCAAGGTGTTCTTTGGGGGTTACATAACATAACATCGCTGTCCCCAGCCAGCCGATCATGGCTGCTCCAATCGCTGATGTAATATGATCCCGGCCAGCGCCGACATCGACAACAAGAGGGCCCAGGGTGTAAAACGGGGCATTGTGGCACCAGGCCACCTGCTTATCCATATTTTCCTTGATCTTGTTTAACGGGACGTGTCCTGGCCCCTCAATCATGACCTGAACCCCGTGTTCCCAGGCTACCTTGGTTAATTCACCCAGAATTTTAAGTTCACCGAATTGAGCTTCATCATTAGCGTCGGCTGTTGAGCCTGGACGAAGCCCATCCCCGAGAGAGAATGCAACGTCGTATTTCTTTAGTACTTCACAAATACCTTCGAAATGTGAATATAAAAAATTCTCCTGCTGATGGATCTGCATCCATTTGGCTAAAATAGACCCCCCTCTTGAAACGATTCCGGTTTTACGTTTCTTTGCCGCTGGGACAAGAGCCTTAAGTAATCCGGCGTGAACCGTAAAATAATCAACCCCCTGCTCACATTGTTCAATCAACGTCTCACGATAAATTTCCCAGGACAAGTTTTCAATATGCCCGCCGACTTTTTCCAATGCCTGATAAATAGGAACAGTTCCAATGGGTACAGGACAGTTACGAATAATCCGTTCACGGGTTGCGTGAATATTCTTGCCGGTTGAAAGATCCATCACGGTATCTCCGCCCCATCGAATAGACCATAACATTTTTTCAAGCTCTTCTTCAATAGAAGAGGATAAAGCCGAATTGCCGATATTAGAATTGATCTTTACAAGGAAATTGCGGCCAATAGCCATCGGCTCGCATTCGGGATGATTGACGTTAACAGGAATGATGGCGCGTCCTTCGGCAATTTCAAGACGAACAAATTCAGGATCAAGACCTTCACGGATAGCCACGAATTCGATCTCGGGGGTAACAATACCCTGCCGGGCCTGATTCATCTGGGTCGGCTTGCCGCCGCCAGACCATGACCTTCGTAAAGGCGGCAGTCCCGTCTGAAAATTTGCGGTAAATAAACAGTCGGTATACGGGCCGGTAACATCATACAAGTTAATTGATTTTTTCCCGGAATCAAGGGTAACGTTGCGGGAAGGAACACGGATTTCCTTAAAAATTTTCCCTTTGGTGTAAACTTTGTCGGAACCTTCAAATAAAGGCATTTGCGGTTTTTGCTTGGGTTCAGGATGCTGATGCGGACACGATGATAATGGCAAATTAAGCTCCATTGTATTGATTTGAATTACTACGGATTATAGTATACCCCTGTTTGCAAATCAACTCAAAGAGGCGCCATATCAGTCGACAGCATGTCCGTAGGGATATATTCTGGTTTGATATTCTTCAAACTGTTAAAAATATTTATCTTGATAGATGGCGTAACTTTCTCCATTTCGGCAATAATCTTCTTGATCGCTGCTCGCTGAGTGTGTCCGGAAACCGGGCAGCGGCATCCGCCCAGGCCACCAATCCCGGCTCCTTTAGCAAAGAGTCGGATCATCTGTTCATTCTCATGCGCTAACGGACGGATCAGGGTCAGCGCGCCGTTAAATATCACCTGCTTGGGACACATAGAACTTAATTCACCTTTAAAAAATTGATTAAGCAGGATAGTTTCAACAATATCATCCAGATGATGACCAAAAGCGATCTTGTTAAAACCATGATCCTGAGCATATTTAAATAATAGTTTTCGCCGGTTCCATGAACACCAGAAACAATTAAGGTCCGGGTGTTTCTTGCCATCAATAGTCTTAAAAAGATCGGTCCTTTTAATATGATGTTTAACACCTGTAGATTTAAAATATGCTTCCAGGAGACCTAGATCCGGACCTGGCATGCCAAGGTCCACATGCATCGCCATCAATTCAAAATTAATTGGGGCGATCGATTGCCGGTGAAGCATTACATTCAATAAAGTCAGGCTGTCTTTACCGCCGGAAACAGCGATCAGGATCCTGTCGCCTTCACTGATCATATCGTACGCACCAATAGCCTTCCCGGTCCGTCGGGATATCTGTTCAAATACGCTCAAAGTATCCTTATTTAAATAGCTGAACAGATGATCCATCCTGGCCTCCAGCTCTTGCTAATGAACTCAAAATATCAAAATAATCAAACTCCATCCGGATCATCTCTTCGTCGTTCTTACGAAGCCATTCGGATAGCCAGGCGAATCGGAACGCGATCATCAAATCGGTAAAATGTCTGAAACTTATCTCGGCATATTTTCCCGACAAACGCAAGTGCTCAAGAAAACTGACCGGGGCCCCCGACCATAAACACTCAGGATCTTCAATCCCTAAGCAAGAAACCATATTGGCCGCATCATAGAGTTCTGGTTTAAGTCCGCAGAATTCCCAGTCGATAACAGCCGCTATTCCCCGCTCTTTCCAGATAATGTTAATGGCATGAAAATCTCCATGAGCAAAACAAACCGGCAGCTTGTCATACACTGGAAACAAATGATCCTTAACGTAGTTGTACATAATATCAACTTGCGGAGAAATGTCCTGACGATTTCTGCGGATCGCAGCCATAAGCTGTTCTATATACCTGGGAAGTGAAAAAGCCGGCTCAACAATAACAGGCGCTGCAGAACGCATTTCCAATAGGAAATTTGCAGCAGATTCCCCCCTCCACAGATCAAATACATATCCCGGCCGGTCAAGCTGAATACCAGGAAGGTACGGCACCACCTGCCAAAAATATCCTTCGTGTTCAAGAAGAAAACTGCCTTTAGAATCCCGGCGATATGGGAATACCGGCATCAAGCCATTTAATCGTAACTGTTCAAGAATCTCAGCGATGCGCCGCTTTCGTGACCGCAGTTTAAAAGATAGCGCTTCAACAACAAACAATTCCCCCCTACAGTCCTCAATCACCATTCTAAAATCGCTGCGTTCAGGACTACCGGCAATAAGAATATCCGGCCGCTCGTGCGACATGTCTATACGCCATGATTTAAGCAGTGATGGATCGATCATGATCTTCTGAACTTTGCGATAAAGAAACCCGAGAAGACACCGTCTGGAAGCACCCGCCAGCAAGCGGCGAGATCGCTCTTATACGCCCGCTGATCAAAAGATTTAAGCACAGGATAGCGAGGAACCCCCGGAAGATCAATCGCTTCCAGAAAAAAATCTCCGGATGTTTTATTAAGAAACCAGTCGACAACGCCCTCATTCTCTTCAGGAGCAAACGTGCAGGTAGAATACACTAAACTGCCCCCAGGGTTAACGCAACGCGAAGCACTAAGCAATAACCCTTTTTGCTTATGCGCCATTTCCTTGATCTTACGTGGGCTCCAATAACCAATCGTTTCTTTGTTATTAATATCAAAACGTCCTTCGGAACTACATGGGGCATCAACCAGCACTTTACTGAAAAGCTCATTTGCCGACACACGAAAACGCCTTCCGTCAGACAACCGGCACTTGACATTCATTGCCCCGGTCAAGGTACAAACAGACTTTAATTTAAAAAAACGCCCTTTCACTACTTCGATAGCGATGATCTCTCCCTCGTTGTTCATCAAGGCCGCCATTTGTGTTGTTTTACTGCCGGGGGCTGCGCACAGATCAAGCACCCGCTCACCGGGCATTGGCGCCAGCACCCTGACAGGTAATGCGCTTGAGGGAGCTTGCCAATATAATTGTCCTTCTGTAAAAAGTTCGCAGTCACGAAGTTGCTGACGGGCTGATGAAGAGACGATCATAATCTCAGGAGCTGCTTCAAGCGCTGAAACAGTGATCCCTTGATCAGCCAGGAAAGAAATTGCTAAAGCCTTACTAAATTTAAGGGTATTAACCCGAATGCCGGCTGAAGCATGTGTTGATAATAAATTCAACACGCGCTCAAATGAATCTGAAGGGACAATGGATTTTAAGCGCTCAACAAAAAGCGCCGGTAAGGAAGGCATGTGAGCTTGTTGTCAGGCTTTAGTGATGCCCAGCAAGGCATGCACCTGATCCAGAAGTACTTCCGAATTGAATGGTTTATCAATGCATGCATCAACACCGATATCCAGTAGTTTCTTCTTATCCGCATCTTCAAAATAGGCCGATACTCCAATGATAGATGTATGTGCGCAATTAGGGGAACGTTTGACTTTCTGAGCGACCTCATACCCATTCATCCCAGGCATTCTCATGTCGAGAATAAGAATATCAGGTTTGAATAATAACAGCTTTATACCGGCCTCAAATCCATCATAAGCTACATCAACTTCAAATTGCTGATCTTTCTTAAGCAATCGCTTGAGTGAACTGACCATATTGGCATCATCGTCGACAATGAGAACCTTGCGCGTATTCCCCCGCACTAAAAGAGAATCCGGGATCGGCATATTATATTGTTTCAGAAAATCAATGAAATCAGCAACTTGAACACGGCTGTGATTACCCGGAGTTCGATAGGCCTTTAATTTTCCGTCATGAATCCATTGCAGAACTGTCCTTAAGTGGATATGACAGAAATCTGCGATCTCACCGGTTGTTAAAGGCTTTTCACTACTCATAGATGACTCCGATATGAATAAACGATAACCATCTGAAAATCTTTAGAATACTTACAGGCTGAGACAACTCAAATCCTGATTCTCTAAATTTTCCAGTATCAAGATACAACGATAACCTAACTCTGTCAAGACAGGCTATGCAAAAATAGCGAATCCTAATAATGCAAAATAAATTTATGCGGCATTAATGGCAAGAGAATCTGCAGAATCAAGAAGAATGGACACAATATTCTTATCAACCTGAATAAATCCCGAATTCTTTGTTTTAAAGAAAATACTTTTACCTGGCTCCTCAAAACGTAATTCGTAGGAGCCAGGTGAAAGTGTCGAAAGTAATGAAGCATGATCGGGCAGGATCCCCATACTGCCTTCCCCACCCGGGACAAGAAGATAAGAAACATCGCCGTTAAACATTACACGATCAGGAGTAAGAATGGATACTTTGAAAGTCTTTGCCATGCATTAATCCTTCTTCAGGGACTTGGCTTTCTCAATGGCTTCTTCGATCGTACCCACCATATAGAAAGCCTGTTCAGGAAGATCGTCAAGTTTGCCTTCGATAATCATTTTAAAACCTTTGATGGTATCTTCAAGTTTAATGTACCGGCCCTTCATCCCTGTAAAATTCTCAGCAACAAAGAAAGGCTGTGAAAAGAAACGCTGAACTTTGCGCGCGCGATAAACGATCAGTTTGTCTTCTTCTGCCAGTTCATCGATACCAAGAATAGAGATAATATCGCGTAAATCCTTGTAGCGCTGAAGAATTTTCTGAACCTGGATCGCAACCTGATAATGATCCTCACCGATAATATGGGGATCAAGCATGCGTGATGAAGAGTCAAGCGGATCAACCGCGGGATAAAGTCCGAGTTCAGCAATCTGGCGTGAAAGGACTATCTTCGCATCAAGATGCGCAAAAACAGTGGCAGGTGCGGGATCGGTTAAGTCATCAGCCGGGACATAAACTGCCTGAACTGAGGTTATAGAACCTTGACGGGTCGTGGCGATTCTCTCTTCAAGCTGGGCCACTTCCGTAGCAAGGGAAGGCTGATAACCGACCGCTGATGGCATACGTCCGAGAAGAGTTGAAACTTCAGAACCTGCCTGTACAAAGCGGAAAACATTATCAATGAATAAAAGCACGTCTTTACGCTCTTCATCACGAAAATATTCAGCCATCGTTAGCGCCGACATGCCGACACGGAATCGCGCACCTGGCGGCTCGTTCATCTGACCGAACACTAACGCGGTCTTGTCCATAACGCCGGATTCTTTGAGCTCCAAATAGAGCTCATTACCTTCCCTGGTGCGTTCGCCGACACCGGCAAAAACAGATACACCACCATGTTCGGTAGCGATCGTGCGGATCAGCTCCATGACGACGACAGTCTTACCGACACCGGCACCGCCGAAAAGGCCAATCTTGCCGCCCCTGGGCAGCGGCGCCAAAAGATCAAGAACCTTGATCCCGGTTGACAGGATCTGGGTAATTGCCAGCTGCTCTTCAAAACTTGGCGCGTCACGGTGGATCGGAAGCGTTTTTTCAGGATTTGGTACCGGGCCTTTATTATCAATAGTTTTTCCAAGAACATTAAAAATACGACCTAAAGTCTGCGGCCCCACCGGAACGCGGACCGGAGCTTCAGTATCACGAACTTTCATCCCGCGAACCAGCCCATCGGTTGCTCCAAGCGCAATGCAGCGCACCGTATTGTTACCGATCTGCTGTGCAACCTCAAGAGTCAAATCAATGCCCTTATCGGGATACTCGACTTTGACTGCATTCAACAAACTGGGAAGTTCGTCATGCCCGAATTTAATATCAATACTGGGCCCGATAACCTGAATGATTTCGCCGTACGCCATAATATTTTACCCTTTCAATGCCTCGACGGACGAAATGATCTCAATGACCTCTTTCGTGATCGCCGCCTGCCTGACCTTGTTCCTGAGAAGGATCAAATCCCCCATCAGTTCTTTTGCGTTATCCTTGGATGATTTCATGGCCACCATGCGCGCCGAATGCTCTGACGTCAATGATTCAAGCAACATCAGACGAAACATGCTCGACAAATACACCGGCAGCAGACTCGCCAGAACACCATCACCGCTGGACTCCAAAATAAAATGCGAATTCTTAGTTTGCGGACGTTCTACGTGCAAAAATTTATCGACTACCGCCCGATGTTTCATGGGATTTTCAAAAACAGTGTACGCTACATGTAATTCAGATACCTTATTATTCAGATAATCAGCGATCAAATGATCAAACATTTTAACATGAAAATTACCGCTTAACCGACCATGCATCCCAGGAAAAACGTGATTTATTGATATTCCTTTTTTACGAAAATGACCGGCACCTTTACGTCCGTAAACATACAGTCTGACTTCCTGACCGGCATTCTTTTCAAGAAAACGTTCCGCCGCTCGGATCAATTGATAATTATAAACTCCGCACAATCCGGTATCAGCGCTAATCACCAGCAGCCCCAGGGGGCCCTTGCGCTTCGACATAAAAGGATTTCTCAATGAAAATTCCATGCCGGCTGCGTTATTAAACAGTGAACGTACCTTCTCAAAGTAATTACGTCCCATCTTAAGAGGAGCTTCGAGAGATTTGAATTTTGACATTGAGACCATTTCCATCGCCCGGGTCACCTTCCAGGTTCCCTCAATCGAACGGATTCGGGTCTTAAGTTGTCTTAACTGCTGAGACATGTCTTTACGCCTTTATGAATTCCGCTTTGAACTCAAGGATCGCTTTCTTGAGAAGATCGGTATTCTCATTGGAAAGATCACCGGTTTTTTCAATATCACCCTCTAACTTAGGATATTTGCTGATAATGAATTTAAAGAAACCCGGCTCGAAACGACGGACTTGTTCAACCGAAAGATCATCCAGAAAGCCGTTAACGCCGGCAAAAATGATCATGATCTGTTCGCCTAAGGATAACGGCTGATACTGGCCCTGCTTGAGAATTTCTACAACGCGCTCTCCTCGAGTGATCTGATCCTGGGTGGCTTTATCAAGTTCCGAACCAAACTGAAGAAAGGTCACCAATTCACGATATTGAGCCAGGTCAAGTCTAAGCTTGCCAGAAACTTTACGCATCGCTTTCGCCTGGCCTTTACCGCCAACGCGGGACACCGAAAGACCAACGTTGATAGCCGGACGCACACCAGAATAAAACAAGTCCGATTCCAGATAAATCTGCCCGTCAGTGATCGAAATAACATTGGTCGGAATATAGCTGGTGATGTCACCGCCTTGAGTCTCAATAATAGGAAGCGCCGTCAACGAACCACCGCCGAGCTTGTCGGACAATTTGGCGGCACGTTCCAAAAGGCGTGAATGCAGGTAAAAAATATCGCCAGGATAAGCTTCGCGTCCCGGTGGTCGACGCAACAACAGTGACAATTGGCGATACGCCTGGGCATGCTTGGAAAGATCATCATAAACAACGAGAACGTCTTTGCCTGCGAACATTTGCTCTTCACCTATTGCGCACGCCGCATAAGGCGCAAGATATTGAGATGAGGCGGTGGCCCTGGAAGATGCGCTGACAACTGTCGTATATTCCATGGCATTATGTTTTTTGAGGGTCTCGACAACAGCGACAATACTGGAAATCTTCTGGCCAATAGCAACGTAAACACAGTAAACGCCTTTTCCGCGCTGATTAATAATCGCATCTATCGCAATCGCCGTCTTGCCTGTTTGGCGGTCTCCGATAATCAGCTCACGTTGTCCGCGACCGATCGGTATCATGGAGTCAACAGATTTGATCCCGGTTTGAAGCGGTGTATTGATCGGCTGACGAGAAATAACATCAGGAGCATTAAACTCAATCGAACGGTAACGGTCGGTAACAATGGGACCTTTCCCGTCAATAGGGAAACCGAGTGCGTTAACAACACGTCCTTTTAAAGCATCTCCGACAGGAACCTGCACGATCTTTCCCGTGCGCTTGACTGTATCCCCCTCTTTAATCAGACGGTCGGCATTGTCTTTACCAAAAATAATGACGCCGACGCTGTCTTCTTCGAGGTTTACCGCCATGCCAAATACATCATGGGGGAACTCGACGATCTCGCCGACCATGACGTCATCCAGGCCGTAAATACGCGCAATGGCGTCTCCGACTTGAAGGACCGTCCCGATTGACTCGGTACGAAGGTTTGTTTTAAAATTCTCAAGTTCTTTTTTAATGATTGATGTGATTTCTTCGGGTCTTAATGTGCTCATTTTATATCACCTGGGATTGAAGCAACTTTTTCTTAAGTTCAGCAAGACGATTACGCACCGAACCGTCAATAACGGTATTCCCAACTATAACCTGAACCCCACCTAACAGGTCAGGGTCAAGTTCTAAATAAAGATTGGCCTTCTGTTTTAACCTTTGTTCCAACTTGAGCTTGATCCGTGACACTGTATCCAGTTCCAACGGAAAAGTTGTACGCAGTACCACATCGACCAGATCACTATGCGCAAACTGCAGACGAACCTGATTGGCAATTTCCGGAAGCAGCGTAACCCTGTTCTTGCTGATCAGATAATTAATAAATATGACCATCTCTTCAGAGTAATATGCCTTGAACATATTCTGCAAAACACGCGCCTTGACAACACGGGAGACTTCCGGAGCTTTTAAGAAAATATCGAAGTCGGGCTCTTCCCTCAATAGACGCTTAATGTCCTTCATTTCCTCGACACAACGTTCTATCCCAAGGGTAGGCTGAGCAAAATCGATGTACGCCAATGCGTAGCGTTTAACGATGATCTGGCTGCGCATCCGCCGTTTTATCCATTTCGGTTAACATTTTCTCGATGATCTGCCGGTCTTGTTCGTACGTGAGCTTCTCAAGGATCATTTTTTCTGTCACGGTTACAACCATGCCGACGACATCGCGACGTAAAGCCTCTCGGGCTTTAGTAATCTCAAAAGTGATTTCTTTTCGTGAATCTTCAATGATATGATCAGCATCCTGCCGGGCCTTATCTTTGAGCTCGCGGGAACGTGCTTCGGCCTGGCGCTCGATCTCTCGAAACTTTAACTGAGCTGTTTCGTCGATCTTGGCCAAAGATTGAGCATAATCATTCTTAAGCTTCTGGACATCCGCCTTGGCCGTCTCGACAGCAGCCAGCTCTGCCTTGACTCTTTCACGCCGTTCTTCAAGAACCGTAAAAACGGGCTTCCAAAGAAATTTCTTTAACAGAAAAAGAACCAGAAAGAAACAAACGATCTGGGTAATCACCATTTGAACATTGATCAGTTTTAGAATTTCCATATCAAACCTTTGACCTGATTATCAAGGAAAGCGATATCATATCTTTCCGATAAGGGGAAAAATAACAAACGCCAGGACGTAAAAAATAATCGTCTCGATCAGGGCCGCGCCCAATAACATCAACGTCATGATCTTGCCCATAGCATCAGGTTGACGACCAAGAGCCTCCAAGGCACCCGAAACCGCGTTACCTAAACCAACGCCAACACCCAAAGCCGCCAGTCCAAGACCGATGGGTAAACCAAAAGCTAAAGCTGCATGAAAGTCCATTTACTCCTCCTTTTTAATTTATCTACGAAAAATTAAATGTTCCCCGAAAAAATAATTAATGGTGCACCTCTTCGTGTTTTAATACGAGTGAGAAATAAACCAGCGTCAGAATACTAAAAACAGCCGCCTGAATCGTAGACGTTAAAACCATTAAAATAAAATTAGGGAAAAGCCACAAAAAACCATCCTTAAGTCCCCAACTGGCAAATAACGCAAGAATAACGTCATCACCGTACACATTGCTGCGCAGACGAAGCGAAAGGCTGACAGGACGCACCAGTTCACTGACAACATGCAAGACCAGCATAAAAACAGGCATAATGATCGTCATGGCCATTACGCCGCGCGGTTGACCCATCAAATGATCTACATATCCGCGAAATCCAAGTTCCCTAAAACCTGTATATTGAATGTAAAAGAAGACGATCAGTGCCAACCCGACCGTTGTAGAAAGATCGGCTGTGGGTGATTTAAAGAACGGGATTAACCCGATATAATTCATGGCAAGGATATAAATAAAAAGAGTCCCGATAAAAGCTGTATAGTGCCTTCCTCTTGTCCCAAGGATGCTACAGACGAAATCGTCTATAAAAGAAACGAGCAATTCCGCCCCACTTTGAAAGCGGCCTGGCGAATACTCCATCTTTCTTGTGGCGAAGTAAGACGCAAGCGAAAGCAGGGTAATTACCAAAAGAGAATAAATCGCTGTCTCCCAACGTTGAAGGAAATGACCGAAAGCATTGCTGCTGTTTAATTCAGCAATGATCCCCACAATGTGAGGAAATTCTGCGGTAGTAGACTTTGCGGTTGTTTCTGCGATCATAAATGTGGTTTTTAAAGGCCGTTAAATTTTAATATGTTACCAAGTCGTGAATATAATTCAACATTTTTTAGTGATTTTGTAACAACTAATGCAAAAAGAGGATTTCAGCTACTGAAAGATAAACCGGAACACATCAGGTTAATGAGTTATTTTCTTCAAAACCCAATGTGTTCCGGTTTAAAATCGTCTCTGATACAGGGACTTTAACCGATAGCAAGCCCCCCGCGCTCTTCGGTACGGATACGAATACATTGATCCAGCGGAAGAATAAAGATCTTACCGTCGCCTGTCTCTCCGGTCTTGGCTCCTTTGACAATGGCCTTTACCGCCGTCTCGACAAACGTATCGTTAACAGCAATATCGATACGTATCTTCCTTAAAAGGTTCCCCATCTCTTTCGCACCGCGATACACCTCTGTTACACCCTTTTGACGGCCATGGCCAAGGACTTCGCTTACTGTTATTAAATTTACATCAACTTTATACAATTCCTCTTTTACATCATCTAGCCTGCTGGGCTGAATAATCGCCACAATCATTTTCATAATTTATTCTCCTTTTAATTTTGATCCAACATAAACATTCAGACAATCTCCGTGCCAGCCGGTCCCGCCGGCTGGCAGACGGAGTAGTTTGATTTTATTCTAACATAGTATAGGCGCGCTCATGATGCTGGGTGAGATCAAGACCGACATCTTCTTCCTTAGAAGATACTCTCATCCCAAGAACCAGATCAACAACTTTATACAGGATCGCTGTTACAACGGCTGAGTAAACAACCGTCACAGCAACAGCTTTAACCTGGATCATAAATTGAGCAGGGTTACCGTAAAAAACGCCATCTGCGCCGGCAGAGTTGACGAGTTTGGTAGCAAACAAGCCTGTCGCCAAAGCGCCCCATATACCACCGATACAATGAACACCAAAAGCATCCAGCGCATCATCGTAACCAAGAGCGGGCTTAATGATAACGGCAGCCAAATAGCAGAACACACTAACCAGCAACCCGATCGCCAAAGCACCGCTAACATTGACAAAGCCGGCGGCAGGTGTGATCGCAACCAAACCTGCAACAGCACCAGAAGCAATACCAAAAAGGGTTGGCTTTCCATTACGTACCCATTCGATCACAGCCCAGCTTAAACCGGCAGCAGCAGCAGCTGTATTTGTCACCACAAAGGCATTTGCCGCCAAACCATTTGCCGCCAAAGCAGAACCGGCGTTAAAACCAAACCATCCGAACCATAACAAAGCAGTTCCTAAAGCCACGAAAGGTAGATTGTGTGGTGAAGGAATATGCTTATCAGCATTCTTTCTAGGCCCGATCATTAAAGCAGTAACTAAAGCAGCAATACCTGCGTTAATATGGACGACCGTCCCTCCCGCGAAATCCAAGGTTCCAAGATTACGAAGGAATCCACCCATACCCCACACCCAGTGTGCAATCGGGCAATATACAAGTGTCAGCCAAAGAATCATGAAGACAACAAATGAAGAAAACTTCATTCTTTCCGCAAACGCGCCAATGATCAACGCAGGAGTGATTACCGCGAACATGGCCTGAAAGATCATGAAAACCTGATGCGGGATCGTCGCAGAATAATCGTTATACGGCTCCAAACCGACACCATTTAACATCGACCAGTTAAACCCGCCCCAAAAACCAGTTCCCGGCGCAAAAGCCAAACTGTAACCATAAACAACCCAAAGAACGCTCACGAGACATAAAACAAAAAAGCACTGCATCAAGACGCTTAAGACATTCTTTCTTCTAACCATCCCTCCATAAAAGAAGGCCAACCCAGGCGTCATTAGCATAACAAGCGCCGTTGATACCAAAACCCATGATGTATCTCCTGCATTCATAATTTTCTCCTTTGTTTTTTAATCCTGCCCTGTTCTTAAACTTAATCGCTTTTACTGCCAACTGCCGGAAAAAAGAAAAAAGCGCCTTTAATTCATCAGCGATGATGATTTAAAGACGCCTTTGTCTTTTACTCCAATTTGTCTCAGGCTTCGTTGCCTGTTATTTGCTTGGGCCTTTTCGGCCCAATTCGCACCAATAGCTCTCAATGGTACGTTAGACATTTGTAAGTATAAAACCTTTTGGTAAAATTTCAAGGGGTAATTTTAATTATTTTTTGCCTCGACGACAATTTTATGTATAATGTTTTCATCATGGCTCAAAAACAACGAGATTCCTGGGGATCACGTCTTGGCGTGATCATGGCCGTCGCCGGATCGGCGATCGGACTGGGAAATTTTCTTCGCTTTCCCGCCAAAGCCGCCGCAAATGGCGGCGGAGCGTTCATGATCCCCTATCTAGTAGCCCTTATTCTTCTTGGTATTCCTTTAATGTGGATCGAATGGACCCTGGGGCGCTTTGGCGGTGGTTTCGGCCACGGCACAGCACCCGGTATTTTTCACTCAATCTGGAAAAAGAACCGTTTTATCCGCTACTTCGGTGTTATCGGCATTTTTGGTCCCATTGTCATCTTTTCTTATTACA
The DNA here is from genome assembly GCA_002753745.1 of Candidatus Omnitrophota bacterium. Lineage (GTDB taxonomy): Bacteria > Omnitrophota > Gorgyraeia > Zapsychrales > Fredricksoniimonadaceae. Next base: position 33,688 of record PEAR01000003.1, read on the forward strand.
CTTTCATTGAATCGTGGACCCTGGGCTATAGCTTCTTTTCCATATCGGGAAAACTTCATACACTTTCGGACCAAAACGCCATGCAAAACTTTCTCCGTGGATACCAAGGCGTTGAACATAATATATTCTTCAATGACATTAAATGGGCATATGCTTTCTTCACTGTTACGTTCCTAGTAAATATTGCGGTCATCTATCACGGTATTAAAGGAGGGATTGAAAAACTCTGTAACATCGCCATGCCTCTGCTGTTTGTTTGCGGTGTCATTCTCATGCTACGCGTCATTACTCTCGGAACACCTGACCCGTCAAAACCAGACTGGAATATCGCCAACGGGTTTGGGTACATGTGGAACGCTGATTTCTCAAAACTTTTATCCGCCAAAGTCTGGCTGGAAGCTGCCGGTCAAATATTCTTTACCCTCAGCGTCGGAATTGGTGTAATTCTGACATATGCGAGTTATCTCAAAAAAGGCGATGATGTTGCCCTGTCCGGGTTGACAGCTGCCAGTACCAATGAGTTAGCTGAAGTTATTCTCGGGGGCAGTATCATTATCCCGGCCGCTTTTATATTTTTTGGGCCAGCCCAGATCGAAACTATTGCCAAGTCCGGCACTTTTAATCTGGGTTTCATCACCATGCCTCTTATCCTTAACAAACTTCCCTGGGCTGAATTATTCGCTTTTGCCTGGTTTCTTTTACTTTTTCTGGCCGGGATCACTTCGTCTGTATCGCTGGCGCAGCCGGCGATCGCGTTCCTGGAAGATGAATTCGATATCAGCCGACGACGCGCCGTGGTCATTTTTGCGATCGTTACCTTTATTCTCTGCCAGCCGGCAATATTTTTTCTCAAGAATGGCGTTGTCGACGAGCTTGACTTTTGGGGTGGGACATTTTTCCTGGTACTCTTTGGTCTTATCGAAACCATTCTTTTCGGTTGGGTGCTGGGCATGAACAGCGCCTGGGAAGAAATCCACCACGGAGCGGACATGAACATCCCCAAAATATATAAGTTTATTATTAAATACGTAACCCCTACTTTTCTTATCTTTATTCTTGGAATGTGGCTTTTTCAGGAATGGCTGCCGGTTATTCTAATGTCCAGCGTCCCGTCTTCTGATAAACCCTATGTCCTGGCTACCCGTCTGGGGTTGATAGGATTTTTCATTATACTGGCCTTTTTGGTAAAGGTCGCCTGGCGGCGTAAAGAAGGAAAGAATTGGTTCTTATGAACATTAGCGGCTGGATAATGATATCTTTCACCTGGGGAGCGATCCTGCTTCTGACTGCTTTCTGCTTTTACAAAGTCCTGTCAAAAAAAGATCTATAGTTCCGACGGCTCATGAAAACCATCAGCGACAGTCACGACAGGAAGAGGCTCCACCACCTTGATCTTTCTCCAGTTCCCGGTTTGATAACGGAAAAAAACGATAAACGAAAACACAAAAAAGAGACCCACCAACGCTGCCCATCCAGCGAGTGGAGACATATTTAACATTCGCAACATCACATAAAGAGCTCCAACAACGATCCAGTGCAGAGATACCGAGATCGCCATCGCCCAAAAAGTATCGCCCGCGCCCCTTAAAGCGCCAATAAAAACAACAAACAATGCTTCAACCAAAACATAGATCGACGCCAAGCGAACCATCATGACGGCCAAAGGTGCGGCAGTGTCAAAAATCGCACCAGTTCCAGAGGGTTGAAAAATACGCACCAGCATCTCGGGAAAGCATAAGAACAAAAATAATATAACTGAAGAATAAGCCAGTCCCAGTTTAAACCCGGACATGGTCGCCCGATGCGCCGTATCAGGATCCCCTGCCCCCATGTAGCGTCCCACCAGGCTGGTAACACCGATCTCAACCCCGATCAAAGGTACAAACGAGACCAGGTCCCAGTTTAACACGATTGTGGCCGCCGTTGCCGTTACCAGTCCATGAGCGTGAAAAATAAGAACTGTTGCATTAAAAGCCAGAATATTCAGAAATAATTCTACGCCTGATGGGGTGCCAAACCGCAATAGTTTGAACATTGCTTCACGATCGAATCGAAAAGACTTGGCTAAACCGAAATCAAGTGCATTTCTTCGATTCAGATAAGCCGCTATCAGGACCAGAAAACCACTAAAACCGCCGATCAGCGTTCCATAAGCTGCCCCCCGAATTCCCATCGGCGAGAGCCCTAACTTGCCGAAAATAAAAATATAGTTTAAAACCATATTGACCAGCATCGCCGTAAACGAAGCGATCATCACAATCCGGGTCCTTCCAATACCGGAAAAGAATGACCCCAGGCTGATGCGGAACAAACTGATTACAGCTCCATATAATAAAATATCAAAATACAAATTCTGCGGCGCCATTTGCTCAGGAGCGACACCCATCAGCTGAAAAAGTCCATGGGCCAACGGACGACATAATAAAATAGGGATATACGCAACGATCGAGATTATAAGAGCCTGGGTCAAAACCAAAGCGCATTTGTCTTTACGCCCGGCGCCCAAATATTGTGCAACGAGCGCCGAGGCATACCCGACGATCCCGACAAAAAGAGAAAACATCATAAAAGAAGTCAACCCTCCACCGAAAGCCGCATTCATTTGTTCGGGACCTAATTTAGATAGAAATAACCGATCCGTAAAGATCATCACCGTATCACACGACTGGGAAATAACCATCGGGAGCGCGATAGCGATCATTTCACCAATACTGCCTTGTTGATGACGAAAAGGACTGCTCATTTGATCAGTGAGTCTTTCAATGCGGACGATTCAAGCAGGCTACCATAATGAAAAATAACACACGAACCCGAAGATACTTTCCGGCAAAGGTCAAGTTGTGCCATAAACCTCTCCGGTGATTTAATCTGCTGATACGCACCAACAGCGATGTTCAATCGCTTCGGGTCTGTCACCCGGACAAGAGCGTCAGCCATGAATTTGTCAAAATCAGTCGTATCGGCGGCATATGTCATTACAGTAACAAAATCAACCAGCCCGGTATTGACCCATGAAGGCCAGTCCTGAAAAGCCTCATCAAACGCACGCGTATAGGGTGAACAGCCGGTGGTAGATACTTTAATATCAGGACGAAGGAATCTAACTTTCTTGATCAATCGCTGCAGCAATGCGGTTACCTGGGCGCGTTTCCAGTCTTTCCAGATCTTGCTATCATCATCAATGCTATCCTGTCCCGAAGCTTTCTTGAAGCGGTCAATATTGATAGGCGTATAGCCGTAATGCGGATCCTGATCAGGATAACGGATATAATCAAACTGCACGCCATCCAGGGATGGATACGTACGAACAAGCTCCCCAACCATACTTAATAACGCCGTGCGAACCCGAGGGTCACCTGGTTCAAGAAAGAACTGCTGATCGATCTGATAATCATCAAGATTCTTCTTCTTCTGTTTACTACGCGTCAGAATGCTTGCCCCGTATTGCTTTAATAAAGGAGATTTCCTGTTTTTGCTTAAACTCAACAGATTGATCCACGCATGAACCTGAATACCTTCGTTGTGAGCCTGCTTAATCAGCAAAGCAAAAGGGTCTTCCCCAACATTTTTAAGACAGATCTCATACGGAGACTGATCTGCCACCTTCGACGGAAACCAGGACTGGTTAGCCCGGTACACTTGAACAAAAAGAGTGCCGATCCCGGCTTGTTTTGCATAAGCCACCAAATCTGCGATCGCCTGGCGGCTGGCAAGAATTTGAGGTTCTTGAATAACTGTAACAAAAAGATCACGCCGAGGTAAGGCATCAGCCCGGACCGGGGATAAAAACAGTAAAGAAGCGGCTACTGATAAAAGAAATCCAAAAAAATATTTCAAACTGAGCCTTTCTGCGCTTTAATGCGCCCGAGCAATCGCAATAACCCATCCAGGATCGTCAACGGATGCGGCGGGCATCCAGGGACATAAAGATCTACCGGGATGATCGTATCCAAACCTGCGGACACCTGCGGACTATCTGCAAAAACACCTCCCGATATTGCACAAGCACCGACAGCGATCACTATCTTCGGATCAGGGACTGCTTCATATGTTTTCATTAAAGCCTCCCGCATATTGCGGGTTACGGGACCAGTAACAACAATACCATCTGCGTGGCGAGGTGAGGCGACAAACTGGATGCCAAATCGGCTCAGATCAAAAACAGGAGTATTTAAAACATTAATATCGGCTTCGCAGGCGTTACACCCGCCGGCGGAAACCTGTCGCAGCTTAAGAGAACGGCCGAAAATAGCCAGCATTTCACGTTGCAAAGCACGGGCCAATACTATTTCGCCGTTATTGAGCAACAGACCTGCTCTCGTCGATACAGCCATGCGAAAATCACGGCTATACTGAATGCCCGTTTCAGGAACAAACGTCATCTTTCCCAGATCGACAGAGGTTCCTTGAGCAATAATCGGACGACCACGATAACGCTCCGGTAAGTTTGGAGGCTGTCCCTTAGGAAACGGTAATGTCCGGCAACCCTGTTTGAACCTCGTGATCAAAACTTTCAGCATAAACACTTCCTATAAGTCGTGTCCGCAATACGATAAATTAAAACTTTTATTACACAATGGAAAATCTGAAATCTGCTGGCCGCGCATAGCAACAGAAAGGCCAAACCAGTTATGGAAAGATGGATCTTTGACCTTATACCTGGAAAATCCCCCCTGATCATTGGAAATGCCGACATGCATGATCTCGCCGCGCCAACCCTCGACAAGTGAAACAGCAAAAGCGTTGGGTTTGATTGTGCCAACAGGTGAAGAAATACTGCTTTTGGGCAGAGTTGGCAAAATTTTTAATAAAAAGTCCAAAGACCGCAGTACTTCCTGCCGCCGAACCAGCGCACGAGCATACACATCACCAGTCGCTGATAAGGAGATGGGCACATGATTAAACTGCCATATACCGGAAGAATACTCAATACGCACATCACGTTCCTGCTGACTGGCGCGGGCAACAGGGCCCACCAGACCAAGCTGTTTGGCGATCATCGGTGATATAACACCAATATTCTCAAAACGGGCAAGAACCGATGGTCGGGAGAACAGCAACTCACTGACATCTTCAAATTCCTTTTTATAAATAACGAGCTTGTTGCAGAAATCATCACTCATCGTCTGGTCCAGATCAAAAAGAACGCCGCCCGGTCGGCACAATCCCTTGCCAAAACGATTGCCGGTCAATGCCAACAGTAAATTCAGATAATCACCTCTCATGCGTCCAAAATAAGAACTTGAAGGCAAAAACCCCGCGTCCATGCCCATAGCGCCAAGATCGCCCACATGATTCGCCAAACGTTCAAGCTCAAGCGCCACCGCCCTTATTACCTGAGCTCTGGGGGGAACGACACAACCGGTCAACGATTCAACAACCTCACAAAATGCGGTCGAATGCCCGATCGACGTATCACCTGCAATAGACTCGCTTAAAAGCACACTGCGTTTGAGGTCATTACCCGTTAACATCGGCTCTATCCCCCGATGCTGATACCCAAGCTGTATCTCAAGATGTAAAATTTCTTCCCCGTGACATTGAAAACGAAAATGTCCAGGTTCAATGATCCCGGCATGAACCGGCCCGACAGCGACTTGATGAACTTCATCACTGTCAACACCATAAAACGGATACGCACCGGGAATAGGCCGAGTCATTATATCGGCCCACAAATCTTCAACCCCGCGGTAATTGGAATGGTACCTCAACGGTTTTAGCCAGGGATGTCCCAAGGGGACTACCGCCCATTGTTCGGCAATCTCGCGTTCGAAATTTTGGGCAGCCAACAGAACCGGCGTTAACGATTGATATTGAAGATTATCCGATGATACGAGCGTCGATTGTACCCTGATCTGAGCTTCTTCATCGAAACCAAGAATTGCGTATAAACGCACCTTCCCTGAGTTTTCCGGGCTAGCAAACAAATTTTGAAGTCTGGCACCGCTATGGCAATAATACAACACCTCCTGACGAAACTCTTCCATTGTCAGTACAGGGATATCAGCTAAAAGAATATTTCCACCGTTAAATAAATTCATGGTGTCGATCCTATTAATGCTGCCGCATCAGAAATAACCCTGGTTAACGGGGCCGGCATCCAAATCCCGAGGACAACCAGTAAAGCCGCAGCCAAAGCAATGACGGCATTCATGATGGCATTCTCTCTTTTAGGTAAAACTGGTTCCGTCGATCGACCATAAACAAACCCTAAAACAATCTTTGCCAGACCGATAAAAATAATACCAAGAGAAAGAACGATCGTGCCCGCCAATAAATAACGTTTGGACATCACGGCGGCGTTAATGATCATTAATTCACTATGAAAAGTCGCAAACGGAAACATGCCAGTCCCGCCAAATAAAGCTATAATTAATAAAATCCCGGTAACAGGATACAAATGAATGACGCCACGGACGTCGCTTGAATTAGCCGAACCATACTTCTGGGCCACTGATCCCGCCGTCAGAAACATTACCACTTTAGCCAATGCATTATTGATGACATGGAATAATGCGCCAAAGATCCCGACTCCGCCAAGGCCGAGGCCCAACACCAAGATGCCCATATGTTCAATCGATGAGTAGGCAAATGACCGCTTAAGATTCTTCTCGCCCAGAACAAACACTGCAGCTACGATCAATGAAAGTATCCCTGTAAGGATAAGGATCGATCCATAAAACTGACCCAGACCTGTTTTGAAACAGATTTGACTAACTCGGACCAGGGCCAGAAAAGCGCATTGGGTCAAGCCGCCAGCCATCAGCACGGACGTCATCCCGGTTGAACGGCCATACGCTTCTGGTTTCCAGCTATGCATTGGCGCCAAGCCTAATTTGCACCCGTAACCGACCAACAAAAAAATGACACTTATCTTAAGCCAATTAACAGAAAGTGCTGATGCCCCACTGAGAACCGCTGGCAGCATAAGTGAATCAACCTGGTGAGCTGCAATCGCCAGAAAAAATGTCCCCATTAAAGCTAAGGCGATCCCCACCGAACAAATTAACAAATATTTCCACGTCGCTTCCAGGCTTTCACGGGTGCGATGAAAACTGATCAGCGGAGCGCTGAATAATGTTGTGGCTTCAACCGCAACCCACAAAAGGCCCATATGATTACTAAGCGTAACGACCGTCATCGTACATAACAAAAACATCAAACAGGCCGTAAACGTGCGGCTGTTTCTTTTTTCATGCTTAAAATAACCTAACATGAAAACAGAAACAGAAAGAAAAAGAAAACTTATTACCGATAAGAACAGCAACCCCAAAGCATCAAGGACCAAGTACCCCTGAAACTCAGGAGTGGGTCGGGAACACCAAAATGATGCGACAGAGATCGAATGAACGAATGAAACGATGACAAATAAACGGATGCGAAACATCCTTGTTACCGGCAACAAAACTGATAAACCGCATAAAAACGGGATCAATGTAATAAGAATCAGCATCAGAACACTTCCCTTGGCTTTACCTGTTTCTCCGGATCAGGGCCCTGCTCAAACTCTTCGTTAATATGATTTAAAACTATAGCCATGATGAATACCGCGACAAAGATATCCAGTAGAATGCCCATTTCAATTAACGTCGGCATAGAATCAAATAAGGACAAAGCAAAAAGAAAAATGCCATTCTCAATAATAAGATAACCAAGTACCTGCGTAACAGCGCGCGTACGCGTCACCATAATCATAAAACCTAAAAGGAGTACCGCTAGTGAGCACGGTAGGCCTAAATCGGCAGCAGCCTTCCCCGGTATTCTTAATGACATGGAAACCCAAAACGCACCCGCCACAAGCAAAGCGCCGCATACAATCGACGATCCCAGACCAATGATAGGTTTAATCTCGGAGCGCATAGAAATACGACGGATCGCCCAAAACAAAATAAACGGAACAACCCCGGCCTTTAACACCATCGTTCCCAGTGACAAAACAATATCCCGGCTTGAAACATTTCCAGCATGAAGAAAAAGCGGCATGAGGCTTAAGACAAATGACTGCAGGGCATAAATTTGGATCATTCCAACAATGCGATAGGTTGCAAGAATCGAAAGCGAGAAAAAAACGATTAAAATACAACTGGCATCAATCCAGGTCGTCATCTCTTACGCCCTCCACCACGTTACGATCAGTCCAAAAAAAGCCAAGGCAAAACTTATCAATAAAAGATGCCTGACCCGGTCAAGGCGAAGACGTGCCATCGAAGTCTCCACACATCCAACCAGCACCGCAAGTCCCGTCATTCCTCCTAGGTAAATAGCCAAATTAATGAACGGATCAAGGCTTTTGACTGGAATAATGATCGGGACTAGAATCGATGAAAAAATCAAAAACTTGATCGCTGAGGCGTACATCATAAATGCAAGATCTACGCCGCTATGTTCAAGGAGCATCACCTCATGAATCATGGTAAGTTCCAAATGTGTATCAGGATCATCGATCGGAATCCGACAATTTTCAGCCAACAACACAATGAAAAGGCTCGCCACGATCAACAGCATTGACGGACCCACAAGATTCCAGGAAACCGGGTAATTCGCACCAATCATCTCAGACAATGAAATGCTATGTGCCAGAAGCCCCAGGGCCAAAAGATTCATAAACAGCGTAACTTCAGTCAGGCATGAAAAGAATGCTTCCCTGCTCGCGCCCATCCCCTCCATGCTAAACCCTGTGTCCAATGAGCCTGCAATCATAAAAAAACGGACCAGGGCAAAAAGATAAACCAAAACCAGAATATCCCCGGCAAACTGCACAGGCGCTTTAAAAATTCCGATCGGAATCATTAAAGAAACCATCAGCACCGCTGCTAAAACGATCATGGGTGCTAACCTGAACACCCATGTAACGCCAGAACTGTAAACACTTCTTTTTTGCGAAAGCCGGGCCAGATCATAATAAGACTGAAATAAAGATGGGCCAATTTTTCCGGCTATAACAGCTTTAACTTTAGTGATCACACCGATAAAGAAAGGCGCAAACAATAACGTTAACAACCAGTGGATCAAAATCGTGGTAATCATGTCAACTTCCAGGCTAATAAAAATATCAGAAACAGAAAAATATACATTAAATACATTTGGGTATACCGGACTCTTCCGGCATCGATGTTTTTTGACCACACAAACATAGCCTTGACCAAAGGCCGGAAAATGTTTTCATCCGAGGCATCATGAACAGAAGTCCCCAAACTAATTTTGTTTGGGAATGCACCTTTGATTTCTTCACCATGAGAACGAACCAACAGCAGGTTTTTGACAAACTCAACAATTGTGCACGCAAAAGATGATGACGTATACTGCATTTTCGGCGAACATCGGGTGAATCCACAACGCCAGGCCTCACGGACAGGCATATCCTTACGACCGACCATAAAACGACGAAGAAGAACTAGCCCAAGGATTAAAGAAAGAAACAGAAAAGACATTCCTATCACCATCGATAAAGGCACCATGACTATGTTTAAATCAACTGCAAAATAACTAATACGCGACATATATGTTCCAGCGAGAAACGTAAGAATGACCATGGTTTGCGGAACAAGCCCGATCCATATGCATAGACCTGCAAGTACCAGCATCGGAATAATCATCAACATCCCCGGATCTTCACCTTTTAAGTCAAAACGGGGCTCGCCGGAAAAAACAATACCGTAGACCTTGGTAAAACATGCCAGAGCCAACGCGCCCATTAAGGCTAGTGCTATGATGCCTAATGAACAAAAAACTGCTCCCTGCAAAGGCAACATAAACAACCCCTGGAAAAGTCCAAAATAAATAAGAAACTCGCTGATAAACCCGTTAAATAACGGCAAGCCGCATATTGATAATGACCCGACCATAAATAACGAGCTGGTGAGAGGCATTGTTTTGGCCAATCCACCCAAACGATCGATCTGACCGGTATGGGTTTGTTGTATGACCGAACCAGCACCCAGAAAAAGAAGTCCTTTAAAAATGGCATGATTTACAACATGTAACAAAGCGCCGCCGAACCCGAGAACAGTAATCAATGAATTATGATAATTCCTCCCCAATAAGCCAACGCCGAGCCCAAGGGCAATGATCCCGATATTTTCAACGCTGTGATACGCCAGAAGCTTCTTTAGTTCATGCTGACCAAGCGCGTAAAGGACGCCCATTACCCCTGAAACAACCCCGATCCCCAGAAGTAAATAGGCACACCAGTCGGGCAGCACGCCCAAGATCCACAAAATACGACAGATCCCATAAATCCCCATCTTAATGGCGATCCCTGATAACAACGCTGAAATATGAGACGGAGCTGCCGGATGAGCGTGTGGCAACCAAATGTGTAAAGGTAGAAATCCCGCCTTGACCCCAAATCCTGCGAGGGATAAAAGAAAAACAGTAACAGCGATCATTGGAGGAAAAGAGGTCTTCGCAATAAGATCAAAATTCATCGAGCCAGCCGTATGGGCCATCAGAAAGAACATCAAAAATAAACAAAAGGTTGCGCAATGAGAAGCGACCAGATAAATAAACCCCGCTTTGCGAACTGATTCCTGCTCATCGTTAAATATAATTAAAAAGAATGTAGAGATTGTCATCACTTCCCAGGCGCTCAAGAAAAGGATCACGTTATTGGCAGAAACAATGACTAGAAGGGTTAAAACAAAAATACAATAAAATGAAACGTGACTGACCAAAGACTTTTTGCCTTGGTAGAATCGCATATATCCAATGCCATACACGCCGGCACATATAACCAGAACCGCAATCGCGATCAAAAAAATAATATTAAGCGGATCAATGCAAAGAGTAAAGATGCCGAAAGGAACCTGCCATGGCAGTTGAAGAACGCTGCTCATCTATCCAGCCCTCGCTGTTTTTGATTCAGCTACCTGAAACGCTGTAAGGATCTCCTGCGCATTAGTTCGCCGGTTTAAGGCGGATCGGACATTTTCATCCTGAAGACAAAAAGCCAATCGAGATAATAATGAAAGATGCCCTTTAAAAGAACCCGTAAGAATAACAAACAATGTATGTACATGCTCGCCATCGAATGCCTCAAAGTCGATCCGGTTCTCGAGAAAAAACAGTCCCACCACCGGCTCCATTCCCGCAAGTATTACCGGATGTTTAACGTGAGGAATAGCAATGCCATTGCCGATTCCGGTGGTGCCGGTCTGTTCACGGGATAACAGCATTTCTTTTAATGGATCTCGCTGAATATGTCCAGGTAGCGGAAGAGCGTTTAATACTTTCTCAAGGATATCTTCGCGTTGAGTGCCCTGAATATTAAAATAAATACCGCCACGCGTTAAGGCCGGTGTCATGACATCCTGATCGGAACGGGTCTTTTCACATAGCTTTAAAGCGCCAGGCGTTAGCGAAACCTGATTCTTGAGCGCCCACTCAAGCACTTCGACTGAATTAAAATAATACTGGTCATTTGCTTTAACCGCCGGCATCCCGCGGGCATTGAGCCACTGATAAAGTGTTTTCTCGTTGATCTCGAATGCTGTCTCAATATCACGGAACGTCAGCTGCATGCCATCTCGCTTTTCAATAAAAAGTATAAAAGGAGAAACCTGCCATCTTTATGCCAGCAGATCCTCAGCACGTTTTATCGCATCTTTCATGCTGGAGAAAACATTCTCTTCCCCAATTAATTCGTATAGATTAGATTTTACCATTTCATTAAGTGGTTGTACATGAAGCCCGGTTATAATCAGCTTGATCCCGGAACGCTGGCATTTGCCATAAAAACTTTTTAAAGCGTGCATGCCCGTTGAATCGATCAGTGGCACATCACGAAAACGAAGTATACGTGCTTTGACGGTAGTGCCGTTAACTTCCCGATCAACTTCATCAAAGCGATTAGCTGCCCCAAAAAACAATGGGCCATTGATCTCGTAGATTTCAACTCCCTTGGGAATTGAAAAGGCCGATAACGGCCAATCATCAGTACTTTCGTCCTCTTGAAATTGTTTGGCAATGACCTTGATATGCGTCGCATCCGACATCCGTTTCATGAAAATAAAAGCTGAAAGAACGACACCAACCTCGATCGCCGCGTTAAGATCAACAAAGACCGTCAGCAAGAAAGTAGTTAAAAGGACCATCCTTCCGCCGTTAGACCAATGGAGCAATTCAAGAAATGAGCGCCATTCACTCATATGATAAGCGACAACAACAAGGATACCGGCCAGGCACGCCAGCGGTACAAATTTAATCAGAGGGCCCAAAAAAAGCATGATCAGCAACACGGTCACCGCATGGACCATGCCAGCAACAGGCGTGCGCCCGCCATTCTTGACATTGGTGACTGTCCGCGCGATCGCGCCTGTCGCCGGGATTCCGCCAAAAAGCGCCGATGCGATATTGGCGATTCCCTGCCCGATCAATTCCGTATTAGAGCGATGTTTAGCGCCGATCATACCGTCGGCAACGATCGCCGATAACAATGATTCAATTGCACCTAACAAGGCGATCGTGATCGCCGGTTGAAAAAGCTCACGGATCCTCGCCATTGTTATCCCGGGGAAATGCGGGACCGGAAGAGTATGAGGCAAATTGCCGAAACGGCTTCCAATTGTTTCAACAGGTAAAGAAAAGAAAGCCGTCAACGTTGAAACGGCGATCAGTGCCACCAACGCTCCCGGAACACGCTTGAGTATTTTAGGCGAAATGATAATAATCAGGACCGTCAGCAACCCCAGCGCCAAAGCGTCATAGTTTAGACTGGCAATATTCTCTATAAAGATTCGCCACTTCCCAACAAATTCCGCTGGGACCTTGTCGATATGCAGCCCAAGAAAATCCTTTACCTGAGATGAAAAAATTATCGTGGCAATCCCGCTGGTAAAACCGACAATAACCGAATGGGGAATAAATTTAACCGCTGTGCCAAGCTTGGCAACACCCATAATGATCAGGAGAATACCCGCCATCAATGTTGCGATGATCAATCCGTCGATACCGTATTTCTGGACAATACCATAAACAATGACCACGAACGCGCCTGTTGGCCCACCGATCTGCACTCGGCTGCCACCAAGAGCAGAAATAATAAAACCTGCAACAATGGCTGTAAATAAGCCCTTATCGGGAGAAACCCCTGAAGCTATAGCAAACGCAATAGCCAGCGGGATCGCGACAACGCCGACAATAATGCCCGCGATACAGTCAGCAATAAATTTGTCTTTGGAGTAGTCTTTAAGGCAAGTAAGCAACTTTGGGGAAAACATAAAACCA
>PEAR01000044.1 GCA_002753745.1 Candidatus Omnitrophota bacterium
ACCCTGCCTTGACCAGTAAACTGTCGCAATGGCCATGATAGCAGCCGTCAAATTTGATGATCTTTTCGCGGCCCGTAAAGCCGCGGCTTAACCGGATCGCGCTCATGGTGGCTTCAGTCCCGGAGCTGACAAAACGCATTTTCTCCATTGAAGGAATGGCCTGGGAAATGACCTTCGCTAATTCTGTTTCGGCTTTTGTCGGGGCACCAAAACTGGAGCCATTCTTAAGTGCTGTCTCAACAGCCTTAACGATCTCTGGAGTTGCATGACCAAGGATCAATGCCCCCCAGCTCATCATATAATCAACGTAGGTATTGCCGTCTTCATCGGTAATAGCTGATCCCTGACCTTTCTTGATAAAAATGGGTGTGCCGCCGACCGATCCAAAGGCACGGACCGGGCTATTGACCCCGCCAGGGAAAAAACGCGATGCATCTTTATACAATTTTTTGGATCGTTCCATCTTCATGAGAGGATCTCCTTGAGGTCGCTTTTGATCTTTTTAAATTCTTTAACGGTAAATTGGATCTTATAGGAGGTTATTCCCGCCTTTGTTGACATGGCTTTAATTATCGTCTGAGATTCATTTTTATTTCGTGCATGAACCATTGTATAAAGATTATACGGCCAGTCAGGATACGTTTGCCGCGCATAACAATGCGTCACCTGAGGAAACCCGGCGAAGATCTTCCCGGCTGTTTCCAACCCGGCGTCTTCCACCTGCCACATAACCAGCGCATTGCATTTGTAACCAGCTTTGAAATGACCAAGTACGGTCCCGACGCGGCGAATAAGGCCGGCACTTTTATACTTACGAATAATCCTAAGAAGCCGCTGTTCCGATATGCCTAGTCGTTCAGCAACAATCTTATACGGCTGCGACACAAGTTCTAACGGGTCACTTAATCCTAAAACAACCTTTTTATTAAATTTTAAACTCATAAATTTGATCTTTTATCAAAAGTAGTTTGACCCTTCCCCCTCCCGGGGAGGGGGAAGGGTCTTTTACTTTAATTCGAAAATCGCCTGGCTTTTGAAGACCTGGCGGGTTCTTAGGTCGAGCATGTCAGAGATACCGCTTTTTTGGCGGATTTCTGCGAGAATAGATTTTAATTTGCGTTCGGACGCAGCACTGACGGTAAACCAGACATTGTACGTATCAGCTCGTAAATAATTATGGCTGATGTTGGGATATGCATTGATGATCTTTACGGTCTTTGAAATCTTGCTTTTGGGTACCCGTAGAGCAATCAGGCTTGAGACGATTCCAAGCTTGCGCAAATCGAACATGGTAGCTATGTAACGAAGAATTCCGTCGGCCTTAAGTTTCTTGAAATACGCCAACATTTCATCCTCGGTGTCTCCGGTTTCATCTGCCAGCGCGGCAAACGGGCGCGATATCAGAGGAAAATCGGTCTGCAAACCTTTTAGAAACTTTTTGTCTTTAGCGTTCATTAATAGATACACTCAGGATCGAAATCCATGTAGTTGCCGGTCTCGGCATAGGCCCGGGCACGGCAACCGCCGCAGGACGTTTTATGCTGACAGCCGCCGCAATTGCCGTTGTAATCGCCGTCGCGTAGTTCCTTGAACAATGCATGATCTTTCCACATCAGACTGAATTTCTGATCGCGGACATTCCCAACCTTGATCGGGAAATAAGGGCACGGATGAACATCACCGTTAGGTAAAATGCAGCAGTAGCTTACCCCCGCCAGACAGCCTCGAGTAAAACGCGTGGGCTGATTCATGTCCTGGGCCAGCGGTACGAACTGAGGTGCACAGACCGGCTTTAACTCAATCTGAACCTCAAGCTGCTTCTTCATGATCTGTTTTAATAATGATTGATATTCATTTGAGGGAATAACAGCTTCAAGGTCCTTGCCGCGGCCGGTCGGGACCAAAAAGAATATATGATGAGCTTTTGCTCCTAAGCTGACCGCCATGTCCGTGATCTTAAGGACATCCTGATAATTATATGTCGTAACCGTCGTATGGATCTGAAAATCAAGGCCTTCGTCTTTACAGGCTTTCATTCCGGCAATACTGCCTTTCCACGACCCGACATCCTGGCGGAAATCATCATGAACAGCTTCATTGGTACTGTCCAGGCTGATGCCGGCACGGGTCAATCCCGCTTCCTTGAGTTTTCTGGCCACCGCGCGGTCGATCATGATGCCGTTGGTCCCAAGGACTGGACGCATCCCGTGCTTCTTGGCATGAGCGATCAGTTCATAAACATCCTTGCGCATTAAAGGTTCACCGCCGCTGATGATCAGGATCTTAAATCCAGCCAGGGCGATCTGCTCAACGAGGCCTAACCCTTCCGCCGGCGTTAACTCATCGGCCTCTTTGGTGCCGGCATCACGGTAACAATGACGGCATTTCAGCTGACAGGCTTTGGTGATATTCCAGGAAATGATCATTAATTTTTCTCCTTAAGCCACCGCGCCAGATCGCAGGCGTGATACGAGATCACGATCCCGGCACCGGCGCGTTTGATCGCGCTGTACGTTTCAAGCACGATCTTTTTTTCATCCACCCACCCGTTTAGAGCAGCGGCTTTGACCAGGGCATACTCGCCGCTGACATTGTACGCCGCCAAAGGTACATTAAAGGAGTCTTTAACCTGACGAATGATATCCAAATATGGCAAGGCGGGTTTGACCATCACAATGTCAGCCCCCTGCGCAATATCAGCGTCAACAACAGCAAGCGCCGCCGGAGCATCAGCAGGGTCTAGCTGATAGGTACGCCGGTCAGCAAATTGAGGCGCTGATCCCGCTGCGTCGCGGAAAGGCCCGTAAAAAGCCGAAGCGAATTTGGCGCTGTAACTCATGATCGGCAGATCTTTAAAGCCATTCATATCCAGCATTGAACGGATCGCCTCTACCTGAAGCGGCATCATGGCCGACGGCGCCACCATATCTGCGCCGGCTTTGGCATGCGAAAAGGCGGTGCGGGCAAGCAACGCTAATGTTTGTTTAAGATCAATAAAATCAGTTAGGCATTTTACTTTTGCGCCCTTATATTTAGGTTTAACCACGCCGCAATGTCCATGGGAGGTGTACTCACATAAACAGACATCGGTGATCACCAGGATTCCCTTAACAGACTTCTTGATGGCGCGGACAGCCTTCTGAACGATCCCGTCATCCCTATACGCTGCGGTTGCCAAAAGATCTTTTTTGGAAGGGACGCCGAAAAGAAGCACCGCCGGGATCCCCAGGCGTTTCGCCGCAGCGACTTCCTTTACCAAAAGGTCAATCGACAACTGATGTACGCCAGGCATGGAGTTGACAGGATTCCTGACACCTTTGCCCTCAACAACGAAATAAGGCATCACCAGCGAATCTTGAGTAAAATCAGAAAGCATTTTGTTTTTACGAAGACGAAAAGAAAGTGTCATATTATTTTTTCAAGGGTGGTGTTTCGGTTTTAAAAACTTCATCATCGGTCAGGTAACACGCGGGATCATCAGCCCAAACATCATTTGTGGCGGCCCAGGCACGCACCCGCAAATTACCATTGCAGATATCCAGAAACTTACACGTCGGGCAACGGCCTTTAAGATAAGGCTGACGGTCTTTGAGTTTTCCCATTAATTCATGGGAAGTATCCATCCAGATATCGCCGAATTTGCGCTGCTTCACATTGCCGAAAGAAATATTTTGCCAGAACTGATCACCGTGGACATTGCCCAGATTGTCGATATTCGAGATCCCGACGCCCGAAGCATTTCCCCCGTTCGCGCGCAGTAAATGATAGATCGCATCCGCCCTGGCCGGATCCTCTTTTTTAACTTTCAAATATAAATAAGCACCATCCGCATGGTTATCAACGGTCAGGACCTCTTTATTGATCCCGCGTTTTGCCAGCGATAAAACCCAGTTGTAAATATCATCAATGGCCCGACGTGTATCGAAAGCACCAAGATCCTTGGTCTGAAGATCTGAACCCCGGCCGGAATACGCCAAATGGTAAAAACAGATCCGGTTCACCGCCTCTTTTTCGACCAGATCGAACAATAAAGGCATATCTTTATAATTATGACCTGTGATCGTAAAACGCAACCCGACTTTCTGTCCGACATCGACAAGATTCCTTATCCCGTTCAGGGCATCGTCATAGGCCCCGATCTTACCGCGAAAACGGTCATTATTTTTGCCGATCCCGTCTAAACTGACCCCAATATACTCAAACCCTGTATCCTTGATCTTACGGGCAACCTGCGGCGTGATCAGTGTGCCGTTTGTTGAAATGACCGTGCGTAATCCACGCTCACGGGCATAAGTGTTCAATTCAAAAAGATCTTTGCGCATTAACGGCTCGCCGCCCGAAAACAACAAGACCGGCACATTGAATTCCTTAAGGTCCCGGATCAGGGCCTTGCCATCTTCAGTCGTCAGTTCGCCGGCATAATCCGTATCATGAGAATCAGCGTAGCAATGCACACAATTCAAGTTGCAGCGCCGGGAACAGTTCCATACCGCGATCGGCCGGCGCTTGCTCTCGTCAGCATTACGGCGGTAGCGAAGATTGTCGCCGTAGGAGGTGATATCGTTGAGTAAACCGGTAAAGCTGATCATTTTTTAGCGCCCCGATAGAATGAGATCAAGGCATTGGTTAGCCCCTCAACCGTAAATTCAAGACTTTCCACGGTTACCGGCAGGCCGGCCTGCCGGGCTGTCGCGGCGCTGATCGGGCCGATCAGGGCGATGGTCACATTTTTAGTCTTTTCCTTAAGGTTGCCGCGGCCAAAGACATCCACAAAACTGTCAACACACGACGAGCTAGTGAGCATGACCGCGTCGATTTTCTTTTGGGCGAACATGGCACACACGCGCGCATGATTTTCCACGACCGGCGCCGCTTTATACAAGCCAACCGTATCGACATTAATCCCGGCAGCGATCAATTTTTGTTCCAGGATCGGGCGGCTCCCCTCGGCATGGACCAGAAAAAGCCGTGCTGATTTGTTAACCTTCTTGATCAATTCATCAGCTAACGATTCTTGAACAAAATCTTTAGGCACTAAAGCCACCCGAATGCCGGCTTTTTCCAGAACATCTGCCGTTTTACGCCCGATCGCGGCAAATTTCTTATCCTTAAGAACATTTAAAGATATTTTACGCCGACGCAAGGCCTGCAAGAACAAGTCCACGCCATTGACACTGGTAAAAACAAACCAGTCATAAGCCTTCAGGCTTTTAAACCGGGAACGGATCTCGTGAGAGTCAGCGACAGGAACGATTTTAATCAGAGGGACAGCGGTAACTTCAGCCCCGTGACCTTTAAGGATGCCGATCAGTTCAGCCGCCTGATGTTCCGGCCGGGTCACCAGAATACGCCTGCCCTGCAGCGGCCGATGGGGTGCGAACCAGTCGAGTTTCTCACGCAGATTGACCACTTCCCCAATGACAATGATCCCCGGCGGCTTGATCCCTTCTTGTTTAACTTTTGAAACGATATTTGATACCTTGCCAACCACAACACGCTGATTTGAACGCGTTCCATTCGTGATAACAGCAACCGGAACCGATAACGTCGATTTATCCCTGGAGATCTGGGCGATGATCGTTGCCAGATTAGCCATCCCCATAAGAATAACCAGCGTCGAGTGTTTGTCGACAAGCTTTTTCCATGGGATTGTTTCGTCGCCTTTGTCGGGCGTTTCATGACCGGTGACAATATTAAGGCGCGATGAAATATTGCGATACGTTACCGGAATCCCGGCATAAGCCGGAACAGAATACGATGAGCTCACGCCAGGGACAATTTCGAAAGGGACACCGGCATTAGCCAGTTCCAGGGCCTCTTCCGCCCCCCGGCCGAAGAGCAGAGGATCACCGCCTTTCAGGCGAACAACATTTTTCCCCTTTGAAGCATAGCTCAACAGTAAACGATTGATCTCTTTTTGCTGAAGGACATGATTCCCGGAAAATTTTCCGGCAAAAACCAACTCCGCCTTTTTAGGGGCAAACGCGACCAGTTTCGGATTCACCAGCTGATCATAAATCAACACGTCGGCTGATTTAATGAGTTCGACCGATCTTAATGTTGCAAGGCCGATATCCCCCGGTCCCGCACCAACAAGAAATACTTTGCCTGTTTTCATATTTTTATCCTTAATGCCCGTTGCAGCCATTCGCCCTCGGTTTCCAAAAGCTCCCGGGCCAAATCCCGGCCAATCTTGTCTGCATTCACAATACTGCCGCCAACCGAACGCCGGACAGTTTTCGTGCCGTCAGGACTGACGACCTGAACATTCAAGGTAAGATCTTCGGCCGTTACCTGACCAAGGGCGCCTACCGGCAAGCTGCAGCCGCCGCCCAGTCCGCGCAAAAAAGCCCGCTCGGCGACAATGGAGGACCGTGTTGCAAAGTCATCGAGCTTGTAAACAATATCTTTCAAGCGCTGATCCCCTTTGCGGATCTCGATAGCCAGAGCGCCCTGACACGGTGCGGGAAGCATGATATCAAAAGGCATCAGTTCGGTGATCAAATTTTCTAACCCCAACCGTTTGATCCCGGCGGCCGCAATAATAATGGCATCTACTTCCTCGTCATTAAGTTTTCGAATACGGGTATCGACATTGCCGCGCAGATCAGCCACCGCCAGATCAGGCCTGGCCAGCATGACCTGGGCTCGCCGGCGGATACTGCTGGTGCCGATACGCGCGCCGGCTTTTAAATTCTTAAATTTAATGTGCCCGCGTGAAAGCAGCGCGTCCTGAGGGTTTGCCCGAGTGCAGACAGCCCCGAGCTCAAGTCCGTCAGTAATATCGCAAGGCATATCTTTTAAACTATGGACCGCCAGATCAATTTCCTTGCGCAGTAAGGCTTCTTCCAGTTCCTTCACAAAAATCCCCTGATGGGTCGGAAGCGCAGTTCGGTCCGGGACCCGGTCGCCGGCCGTTGAGATCGTCTTGATCTCAAAGACCAGATTCGGAAACAGACGTTTTAGCACATTGATCACCTGATTGGTTTGGGTAACCGCCAGCTGACTTTTTCGGGTGCCGACAATAAAAGCGTTAGCAGGCATTATTATCCTTTATTAGTAGAGGGCACCTTGAGGTCTGCCCGGTGTTCAATAATGGAATGCATTGTTTGTCTGGCTTCGCGAATCTTGCCCTGTTCAAGCAGGGACAGTATGGGAGAATTGATCATTTCAAGATAAACATCTTTGCGTTTGGGTATTGAGTCGCAGCAACCCTTCACTTCCTTACGGGAATTACCCATCATTTTGACAAAAGCGCCGACGGCCGGCGTAACGCATTTTTCACACTTTTCGCGGAATTTCTGGGCGAAAACGGGGCTATGGCCGCTGGTGGATATCCCCATCACCATTGGACCCTGACGGATGACAGAAGGCACAATAAAATTGCAGAGTTCAGGAACATCCACCACGTTCAAAAGGATATTTCTCTTTCCGGCATGCCGGGCGATCAGCGTATTGACCGTTTGATCATCGGTCGCCGCGATCACCAGAAAAACATTCTTGATATATTTGTCCTGGTATTTCTGCTTGATATGGGAGATCTTCCCTTTAGAAGCCAAAGCCGCAAGTTTTTTCGTCACATCCGGGCTGACAACAGTCACCATGGCGTCACACTCCAACAGCGACGCTACTTTGCGCTCAGCAATTTCCCCTCCGCCCACCACCAGGCATTGGCGATCCTTCAGATCAACATTAATAGGATAATACGCCTTTTGTTTCATGGGCTCCTCACCTTTAGTGTCAGGTAATATAATACGTCTCAGGCAGGGATGCAAATGAAATGGTGGTCAAATATCAGGAGATAAATAACGACGTGATCAAAAAAAAGATTTATCACTAAACGTCTTTCCGATGGCCTACCAATAGAATATATATGATCAGAATACGATCTTCGATCAGGTATAAAATTCGATATTTGCCACAGCGAATACCCATCACGTCCTGGGTCTTGAGCCGGCTGTGAAAGAGCTTATGTCAGGAACTGAGTTGACCCGGTTATTTTTTTCGGTTATTTTTAATCTTTATTTATTTTCTATTCAAAAAAAGCCAAAGAAAAAACATAGATGCGATTAAGTATAATGTTTGCAAGAGCCAATACAAATTGGGGTTACTCAAGCGCTCAATTCTTTTACCATTAATGTATGTAAGACCGATTTTTAAACTTACCAAAAACACCCCGACGCAACCAATAGACACTATAATAAATCCTATCTTTTCATTCATAGTTTTTTCATTCCTTAGCTGTTAGCTAATCATAAAATTAATATTTAAAGAACCAACCAATCAGCTCACCCGAATTACTACCAATAGCATCACCAGCCGCCTCAGAAACAGCAACGTTTCCCAATCCTAATCCAGAAGTAACTCTTTGGCTTCCAAAACCACCCATCCATCCACTTATGGAATATTTCCATTTTGTCCCGGTTATTTTTGCGGTAACCGCATGTGGCCCAGGAATGACCGGCGCCAGCGATCCGGAAGGGTTCGGCGACGGGCTTGCACTCGGGCTTGGGCTTGGGGATGCGGTGATCATCCCGTAGAATGACTTGCCGCCGTAAGCATACACAAGGTTCCCCTTCTTCAGCAGGTTCCCGATCGCATCATACGTATAATCCATCGCCCCCCCCTTCACGGCCTTCGGAATGGATCATGCGGTTTAAAGCATCTTAACGCATCACACGCGTGATGTTCGTTACCACGTCGATGACTTTAGTAACGTTCCCGGCGCTATCATACGAATAGGTCAAAAAAAATAGTGTGTGTCCCGGTAATTTTGCGGTAATTTTTGTCCCGGTAATTTTTTAATAAAAATCCCCCGAGCTTACGGCCCGGGGGATTTTTATTGATGAATATCTAATAATAAAAAAAGATTACCACTTAAGACTGACGTCCAGACCGATAATGTGAGCACTATAATTCCCTGTTTCCAACCCTTCAAAGTTAACATATGAAGAATAAACATAATGAGGCTTAATAGTTAAGTCTTTATTTGGTTTAAACTCTATTCCAGTATCTATATCATACCACTCAGAGTCAATACCAAAAGACATGGCGCCACCACCAGAAGTAACATTTCTATAATTGTCAACATCTGCTTCAGTTTGATTCTTGGCTCTTGAATAAGCAAATGAATTAAAAATACTAAGCTTCTCGGCCGGCGCGTAACTGGTCATTAAGCTCCAAGTATAGACATTAGCAGTAGCAGCAGGGGGCGCATAAGACCCATAATTAGTACCGCCGACAGTTACAGCAGATCCTACACCACCTGTTTTAAGAAACTTTATTCCATAAGAAGCGTCGAACATCAGCTGATCTGTTGGGTTTAATGCTACATCGTAAATAAAATCACGCTCAGTAATTGGCATTTTTACCTTACCATAAGCTGTATCCGAGCTTGAAGAAGGCGTGCCGTAATTTGACATATGGTTGACTTGCATCGAATTGATTACTTTAACAGAGTTCTCGAACCATTTTACAGGTTTCCAAGCTAATCGTGACGAAACAGAATCCGACACATAGCGGATCTTATTAAAATAATAACTGGCATTAGTCCCATCTTCCAAGTCGCGTGAATCAGTCTTCTCGCCGTATTTCCATTCGGTAGTTAAGCTTACTTTATTAATAGGCGTAATTCTGGCTCCAATGGTGCCTTCAGTTCCATTAACATGATTCATTGTTTGAGCAAACCTGGATCCTCCAGTAACCGGGAAAAGTAATGACTTTGTTTTCCTCTCTTGAGTTACATCAAGATCTGTATATAATGCTATTTTCGATAAGCCATTATATCGCACTGAGAAATTCTCTGCCAAACTGTAATTTCTGTCCTCATTTGTTTCGGTCACTCTTGACTGTGCGGCAAGAGAAGTATTGCTGAATAAAGTGTCAAAATTACTGTTACCATGTATATTTTCTGCTTCTGCCTTTAATTTTGTTATAAAAACCAGGTCTTTCGCGACATTACTTAAAATCTGACCGGTAAAAGTATGTGAATCCAGGACATTGTGAGCCTCGCCGCCCTTTAGAGAACCATCGACAGTGTATCCATTGGATTTTAAAAGAAGTCCCGTAGTAGTAAGATTATTTACACTGGCGAAATCACGTTCTGTTTCGATCATAGAGTTCTGAATATGACCGAAACGATAACCTAAAGATAAAAAAGTAGTATCATTTACTGACCAACGTTCACCCCTTAAGAGAGTTGAATATTCCTGCGCTTGCGGCATTTCAGTGTATTGAGTTACTTTTGTATCAGCCGGTGAAGGAGTATACCCCGAAGCGCCTGAAGTTAACTGCTCTTGTCGCATTGTTTTAGCATCAAAGAAAACAACCTGTTGCTCCCCCTTGATGGTAACGCCAGATACCGCGGCCTTACCCTTTAAAGTTAAGGTATCTGATGTTTCATCCTTATCGCTGAACACGGGTGAAATTAATCTTTTCTTATCTGTACTTGCGGTAGTATTAAAAATGCGGTCGTAACCATAAGCTAAAGTAGTATTACTTTTTGACCCGTTTTTTGTTCCGCGTTCATAAGAAAAACTAAACTCTGGGTCGTCAGGTGAACCCTTACCTATTTCGAATTTAAGATGACCGATGTCCAGTCGTAAATCCTTGTCTAGTGTTTGTAAATCCATCCCCGGAGCTGTAAAAGCAGGAAAATAACTCCCTCGATTGTCATAATATTTACGAAGAGTATCATAGCTTAATTTAATGTACCCTACGTTATCCTTTGTAATAAGCAAACTACCTGAGTAATCCTCATCTCCAACTATTCCGGAACCTTCAAACGAAACCTGAACATCCTTGCAAGGCTTCGAATCGATTTTAAGTTCCTTTATTCCTGATTGAGCACCATCTTTTGTCCAATTTATAGCACGAAATTTTGCTGCATCTCCTTTAACAAAAGCTGTCTGAATGGGCATCAAAACGAAAGAGACATTAGAACCAGATTGAGCATACGATAGTTGAGACCAGCCTAGAACACAACCAGTCAAAACAATCAAACTAAGCCATATTATTTGCCATTTCATTTTGCCATCTCCTGTTATTAATACTCAAGTGCTTTATGAAAGTTAGATCCATGAACCTTTTTGTGACAACTCCAGCAGGCTCCCCTGCCGGTTCTTCCTGCATGACTACTGCTGCCAAGCTGAGGAAAACCAGCACTTTCATGACATTTCAAGCACAAATTAGTATCCCTAACCGTGAGCATCTTCTGATTTATAGAACCGTGAACCTTATGGCAAGTTGTACAGCCTTCACTCATTGCCGGATGATCATACACAAACGGCCCCTGCTGATCTTTATGGCATTTAAAACATGTTTCATTAGGGCCTTCCATCGACGCGGCTGATGGCCTGGTATCAGACGAATGAACTTCGTGGCAATCGGTACAACTCATTTTCCCTTCGAGCACCGGATGGTGATTGGGAAGACGGAATTCCATTTTCTTTTCCATATGACAGGTAAAGCAAATCGTCGGATCTTTTTTGGGATTTATAATGGCATTGCCTTTACCCCCACCATTCTCCGCATGGATACTTCCCGGGCCGTGACAGGTTTCGCAGCCCTGGGCTTCGTTCTCGGTGCCTTTTTGGACGAGTCTGGCATGAGGAGAAAGCTTAAATGTCCGACCCTGTTCTTCGTGGCAGGTAAGACACGTATCCATCCCGACATACGTCGCCCCTTTTTGCAGCGTGGATGGAGCTTTGGCCTCAACCAGTGCCTGGGCCGTTCGCGGTGCCGTAGCGCAAAAGAGGGCAAGAAATAAACCGGCACACATCAGTGCCCCTCTAACTATAAAACTTTTTTTGCTTTTCCTGATCGTCATAAGCTTCTCCCCATGCATGTCATTGTACGATCCTCCGGCCGGCGGCCTCGGGATGACGTTCATTTACTTCTTGAAATTTTCGATCGTTCCTGCAGCTTTATACGCGTCAGCTGTCGGGATCACTTCAGCAGCCGGGTCTTTGGCTGTTTTCTTCGCTTCGGCCATTACTGCTTTGCCGTAATCGTTATTATCGTGGGCGCCGTCGTCTTTCTTGGGCAAATCGGCAACATGGCAGTCAATGCACTTGGGCTTGGTATCGGGATATGCTTCCTTATATGCCTTCATCTGTTTGAGATCGGCATGCGCTGTTGAAGTAAGGAGAAACACGCCGGCGATGAGTCCGAAAACTGTTGTGATGAGCGTTGATGTTTTCATGTTGTCTCCCAAGTTAGACGAAATGATTTGCGATCCTTCCGGCCTTCGGCCGTCAGAATGACGCCTGGACAATTACTTCGCCGGTTTAAAATCTTCGATCTTGCCAACTTTGGTATAGGTCGCGGGTGTTGACTTTGTATCGGCAGCGGCATCTTTCTTGGCTTCAGCAATAACGGCGGTGCCGTAGGCATTCAACTCATGCTTGCCGTCATCTTTTTTGGGCATGGCATCAACATGGCAATCAATACACTTGGGTTTTGTTTCAGGATAGGCTTCCTTGTAATTCTTGATCTCTTTAAGGTCGGCTTTTGCAGTCGACGTAAAAAGAAACGCGCCTGCCGCAAGGATACCGACACACATAACCATGGACTGAAATTTTAATGACTTCATACTGCCTCCTCTGTGTTGTGAATATTATTAGTTTAAATTATCAACTGCGTTTTAAAACAGAAATCATGTTTTTCTTTTAAGGAAAACAATCCCCAGAAAGACTGCTTCAAAGATCAGAAAATAAATGATCCACTGCAATCCGCCCGAGCCCGAGCCGTAGCTGTGCATCCCGCGCCCGAGCACGAAATTAACGCCGTACCAGGTCATGAGCACCAAAAGAAAACCCAAAATCCCGCTAACCGCCAGGGCAAAATTATCAAGCTTTTTGCTGTACCTTAAATGCAGGATAGCCATGTATCCCAGAAAGGTGATAAAGGCCCAGGTCTCTTTTGGATCCCAGCCCCAGAACCGGCCCCAGGCTTCATTGGCCCAGATGCCGCCAAGGATAGTGCCGGCACCCAACGCGATCAAGCCCGCCTGCAGCAAACGATAAATAGTGTCGGCCGATACCTGATCTTCCTGCGGGGTCATTTTCGTAGACAAGAACAAATGCCGATGCGATACGGCCATGGCAAAAGCAAACAGGCTGTAGCTGGAAATGATAACGATCACATGCACAGTCAGCCAATAGCTGCTGCGCAGCACCGGTGAAAGCACATCGAGCGACTGATCGACCGGCAAAAGCCGGGCATACAACATTACTAAAGCGCTGACCAGCGTGCCGCTTGATAAAAAAGCAGTGCGCTTTTTGATAACAACAAAGATACCAACTGTGAACATTAGCACCCAGTCCATGAAGATCATGGTTTCATACATGTTCGCCACCGGCGGACGCATCAGGACCACCCAGCGCAGCAGCAAGCCGGCCGTATGAAACGCAAACCCGCCGAAGATCAATGTTTTACCGACACTCTGGGTAAGTGGCTTGGCCAATAGCAAGCAAAAGAAACCGATCAGATAAAGGATCCAGGCATAATAAAACGGTTGCAGCTGATAATAGAGAGACTCATATTTGATCCGCGTCCCCATGCCCTTCTCAAGCAAAGGATCAACCGACGCCAGCCATTGAGCAAGTTCAGTCGAGGCTTCAGGGGACTTGACCGCAACAGTGTGCGTTAAATGTTTAAAAGCATCGGCTTGAGTACCTGCCGCTTTAAATGGTGAATGCCAGGCACCTTCTGCCGGAATGACCGTGATCGTCTCACCGGTACTTAAAGCCTCAACCATGATGATCCGCTGATACAGCGTTTCCGCATGCTGTTCCAGCGCTGAAGGACGGTTATCCTTATTTCGTTTCTCACCGGAGCTTTGGACCAAAGCGGTCAACGGCGCACGAATCGACGCCAGCTGAGCATAAGAAAAATAATTTTCATCCGCCGACAAGCCAAGCATCTTCTTTAATGGAAGGTAATCAACGCGAATCAATGGCAGCTCAAGAAAAATCCCGGGATGATCAAGGTTCACGATCAGGAAAGAAACCGCATCCTGCCCACGCCAATGATCTTTACCGCTGACAAACTGCAAACTTTCCCTGGCATAAGCCGTGAACGGCTTGATCCGGCCATGGTTCTGGATCGGGATATCACCTAAACCCTGGCTTGCGCTAACACTCTGCAGGGAAAACAGTGAAGAAAGGATCAACAATACTGTTAAAAAGATCTTCTTCATTTCTCTTCCTTTTTTGTCCCGTAGAACTGGATCAAAGCGCCGATCAAGGCAAACAGGGAACTGATATAAATCCAGGGTATGCCGGGATTCCTGGCCACGGTAAAGACCGATGCCTGACCAAATTGCGGATCTGAAAAATATGATGACTGAAAAATTTTGTACCCGTTATATTCCAAAGGATGGTTCATACTGATCGTTCTCTCGAGCGTAATCCCTTGTTTCGGGTCTTTGAGGGATACATCACTCTCAAAGCCGGCAGCATCCATCGTGCCGGGATAATCGATCTTGCGGAATTTTTTAAGCGTTATTGAGAACGGGACACTTTGCATTTTGGGCGTTACGGCAAAATTAATATCCGCCTTGGGTAGGTGGACCAAAGTAGATTTGTTTTCATAAACCCAAAAAGGTTCGTTACCCAACGAGGGCACCGTCAAGGATACAGCCAGCGGCCCCTGATCATTTTTGGCCGGGATGATATCATAGGAAATTTTTCCAAACGAAGAGATCTGCGACACACAAAACTCGACATCGTTCCAGCCGGACGATACACAATTCCCTATACTGACATCGCCTTCCTTAAGGACCTTATTCTGATAGGCCGTCTGGAAACGCCAGAGATCCTTGTCGCCAAACGTAAAGCCCACCTGCAGCCCGTCAAACAGGTCCTGGGCTTCCGCGGATTCTCCGGCCTCAAAACGGATCTGAACATCCGGAGCTTTTTTGTTATCCTGCGGATGCATGGATTCGAACTCCGGATAAAAAGCAAACTTCACCTGCCGGGTCTCGACGCCCTTGCTGTCAACCAGAAAATAAACAACGGCCGGATTTAATTTCTTGCCCTCGGGAAAATTGATAAGCTTTTTATCAGCGACCGACGCATAAGGATAATAAGCGAGATCTTTAATCACCAGCCCGGTTTTGGCAATCGGGATCTTTTTAGACAAGTCCTTCACATCAACATCGACAGAAAGAAGTTCTTTGCCCTTTTTATCCAAAACATGCAACAGAGGTTTAACTGCGGGAGCCGCCGGCTTAATCTTTTGACGAAGAATAAGCTTTAACGGACCAACCAGCAATGAATCCGAGGCAGGATTCCCTGTTTCCCGTTCAATAAGCCACTGAGAGCTGTTTAAAGCAAGTTGTTTGCTTTGGACCTTCACCTCGATCGCATGATTGACCGCACCGCTATTGCCAGCGCTTATCACCCTGTTTTCGGCCGCATGCATCAGGATACTGTTGACATAAAACGTCTCAAGACCTTCTACCCCGGGCCGGGGCAAGGTGACGGCGCCTTTCTTGAGGTCAAAACGAGCCTCATGCTGGTCGGGAAAAATAACCGTCAGTGAATTGCCGTCCTGGCGGATACTGTCGGCCGTTTCATTTTCGTAAACAGTCATTTCGCCATCGATCCCGTGGGTCCTGGAAATCAACGCACCGGCCAGCAGACCCAAAATGCTGATATGCGTGATCAGAAATCCGATCTGATTCTTCTTAAAGGGAAACCGGAGGATAGTGGAACAAAAAATATTGATCCACAACAAAGAGATAACGAGGTCAAACCAGCGGGTATTATAAAAAACTTTCTGAGCGTAAGGCGTGCCGTTGATCGACTCCATTGATGTGGAAATCACCAGCAGAATGATCAGGCCGACGCTGGTCACAACTGTAAAACGGACCGAACCGAGAAATTTGATCAACCCGTTCATTAAATGACAGCCTCTTTTGACGCTTTGGAATCATTCATCAATTCAAAAGCCGCGGCTTTGTCGAGCTTGTGGTAAAACTCCTTGATCTTGATATCGATGATCTTCTCGGCATGTTCGACCGCTGCCAGACGTTTTGCTTTAGTATCCAAAACTGTTTGGGCGAGCCCGTCGACCGATACCAAGGTAACACCGGGAACCACGGAAGCGTGAGGATCAATGTTGCGGGGCACCGCGATATCGATCGCCGCGAATGGCCTGTTCGGCCGTGACGCCATGACCTGCTGCATCAGCGCTTTATCAACCAGGTAATGCGGCGCGCCAGTCGAGCAGATGCACACATCAGAAGCTTCCAGGATCTCCTTGATCTGCCAAAACATGACCGCTTCAGCCCCGCATTGCTCAGCGAGCTCGACAGCCTTCTCATGTGTGCGGTTCATGATATAAATTTTCTCGACACCTTTATTCTTCAATTCCTGGACAGCCAGAAAACCCATTTTTCCGGAGCCCATCACGAGCACTGTTTTGCCCTCCAGGGTTCCCAGGATATTCTGTGCTTCGGTAACAGCGGCCCAGGAGATCGACGATCCGCCGAAATCAATAAGGGTATCGCGACGGACTTTCTTGCCGGTCTCGATCGCCAGATTCGTGAGGATATTAAAAGTGCGGTTCATCATCTGTTTTTGCTGGGAACCGGCAACGGCGCATTTTACCTGCCCGAGGATCTGCTTCTCCCCCAGGATCATGGAATCCAGGCCGTTAACAACACGGAACAAATGCGAGACCACTTCTTTCTCGTGACGGACATAGAAATACTCGTCCAGTCCCGAAGATAAAGACAGACCCTTAACAGAAAGAAAGCGTTCCAGAATGATCCCCGGATCCGGTTCCAGCAGATCAGCATAGATCTCAGTTCGATTACAGGTTGACAGAACGATCGCCGCTAAAACTTTGGGATCGTTCTTGAACTCGGCGAGCAGGAGTTCTTTCTCGGTAGACTGAATGAAAAATTTTTCTCTGACTTCCAGCGGACACGTCTTGTGGTTCACTCCAACCAGTACAAGGGGCATCAGAATCTCCTTAAAAATTTTTCTTCAAAAATTTTTGACGTCGAAACACAGTACTGCAAATCATCTAGAAAGAAGACGATACTATAATATATATAAAACTATTGTAAAGTACGTTCTTTAAGAACCGGAATGACAAGTCGTACAACTCATTTCCTTCCAGGATTCATCATTGTCGAACGGATGACGGAAGGCAATCCCGTCGAGATTCTTTTCCATATTATCAGACGGTCCCTGGCCGATGATCGTGTGACAGGTATCGCAGGCCCGGGTGATCGTCTTCCCCGAAACAGACAGGTGCTCGCCATCATGACA
>PEAR01000045.1 GCA_002753745.1 Candidatus Omnitrophota bacterium
CTTCTGGCCTTCCATATCAACATGTTTATACTTTTTTTTTCTCACAAAACCCCATCTACGCTATACAGCAAACATGAACTTCTCTGGAAATTTTTGCACCAACTTCTTCAATTTCAATGTCCAGATCGTAAGATGACTGGAGATTCAGCCAAAACTGAGGTGATGTCTTGAAATACTTTGCCAAACGCAAAGCCGTGTCCGCCGTCACCCGGCGTTTCTTTAATATGATCTCGTTGATTCTTCTGGGAGGAACCTTAAGATCACGAGCAATCTGATTCTGACTGATCGCCAATGGCTTCAAGAAATCCTCGCTCAACACATCTCCAGGATGAACAGGTTCAAGTTTTTTAATCATATGCCACCATTCCTTTAATGATAATCAACAATTTCAACATCGTATGCGTTATTTTCATGCCATTCAAAACACACACGCCATTGATGATTAATCCGAATACTATGCTGAGAACATCGATTCCCTTTCAATTTCTCAAGCTTGTTGCTCGGGGGAGCCTTTAAATCGTTAATATCAACCGCATTATCAAGTATTTCGAGTTTCCGCAACGCCGCTTGCTGAATACTCTGCGGCAATTGCCGCGAAAATATCTTGTTAAAAACCTTCTCGGTCTCTTTGCACAAAAATGTTTTAATCACAACGAAAGTATATAACGTATACCGTTATATGTCAATATTGCTGGAAATCCAGGATCC
Source organism: Candidatus Omnitrophota bacterium (assembly GCA_002753745.1). Classification (GTDB taxonomy): domain Bacteria; phylum Omnitrophota; class Gorgyraeia; order Zapsychrales; family Fredricksoniimonadaceae. The sequence goes on from PEAR01000045.1 coordinate 709, forward strand.
TTACGGGCTTTTGGGAGGCTTCTCTTCCTTGACGGCATCCATCAGCTTTTGCACCAGCTGTTCGCCTTTGGCCGTGTATTCGCCGAGGAAGTTGGCGAAATTCTTGGCCATCTCGATCTGGTGCTGGTACAGTTCTTCGGCCTGCTGAATCGTTTCATCCTGGATCTTCTCGAGGCGCTCGGCATTGACCTTGCCCGGCGTCATGCTGATAAAAATGCCCACAAACTGCTTCTCGGCATGCAAGGCGTAAATAAGCTGGCGGGTCACCAGCTTGACCGATTTATGCACACATACGCTGTCGAACGTTTCGATCTGGCCGGAAACCACTTTTTCAAACGGGTCCGGGTCGACGAGCGAGGAAATGCTTTTTCCAACGCAAGATTCATTCGCGTGAAACATCTTCAGGAACGCCGGATTGACATTAAGGATCTGCAGGGCCTGATTGAGCACCACGATCCCGTTCGGCGAGGTCGCGATAATGCGGTCCGAACGCTGTTCGGCCAGCCGGCGCATGTAGGGGATACACATATCCGTTTCGGCCATGTGCAAGACCACCGCCACCGCCTGGTCGCGGCAGGAACTGTATCCGCAGGCGCCGCAATTCAACTGATCTTCCTTGCGAGCTTTCCCGGTCTTCTCCAGCACCACGCGGATATCTTCTTCATTCACATGCACTTCCGCCCCGGAACTCTGGGCCTTGAACGAGGTGGTCAAATCCAGCGGAGGTTCCGGCAGGGGCTCACCCGGCTTATTCGTCCGGGCATACTTGATGATCTTGGCCCGGCGGTCAAAAACATTGCCTTCCTTGTCCATGCCCGCGCCATTCACACAGCCGTGCGGACAGATCAAGGGCTCGATCACGCAGGGCTTCTCGAGCCTAGGGATTGTATTTAAAACATTCCTGATCTCTTCAAACCCGCTGACAAAGATCAAACGGTCATCGATCAGATTTGTTTCCAGCGAGGAAGTCGCCAGCGCCCCGCCTTCAACGGGAAACAACCGGCTGTTACCCGCCGGTATTTCGTCAAAAGAACTTTCTTCGCACGTGCCAAGATCGATATGACTGCCTTTAAGCCATTCATTAAGCTCGTCGAAGGTAAGCACGCAATCGATCAGCCCGTTGAATTCGCGGCGGTCGGCCTCCATCTTCTTGGCCACGCACGGGCCGATAAAGATGACCTTGGCCTCCAGGCCGTATTTGGTCTTGATGTGTTTGGCGTGAGCGATCATGGGCGACACCACCGGCAGCAAATTGCCGAGTTTCTCCTGATCATATTTTTCAATGTAATGGACGACCGCCGGACAGGCGGTGCAGATATACGTCTGGTCATTCTTGGTAATGACCGGGGTGGTGGCGCAGGCCACCTTGTAGGCTCCCACCGCCGTTTCCGCGACGTGCTTAAAACCCAGCCGCCGTAACGCCGCCGGCAGCCTTAAATACTGCCAGGGCTCATACGCCCCGGCAAACGACGGCGCCAGCGACACCGCCACAAACTTGTTATTCGTCAGAACCTGCTGGGCTTTTTCAATATCCTTGCGGTAGGTCTTCGCACCCTGCGGGCACTCGCGCACACAGGTGCCGCAGCTGATACAACGCTTGGCGTCCACAAACGCCTGCCCGCCCTCGATCCGAATGGCTTTCACGGGACAGACCCGCACGCAGCGGTAACAATCACGGCAGCGCGCCTGATTGGTGAATACCACCTGCTTGGGGTCTATCCCGTAAACCATTATTATCCTTTCGCTGCCAAAACCCCCACGGCTTTATCGATCGCGGCCGTTGCCTTGGCAAAATCGCACTGCGTAATGACCGTTGTCCCGATCTTGACGGTCGGGCCTTTATTGCATTTCTCAAAGCAAAACGTCGCCTTGACTAAAACCTTCTCCTGCAGACCCTTCTCCGCAATATGTTTGGCCAGCTGGTGCAAAAGATCCTGCGCGCCGCGCAGATAACAGCTTGTCCCGACACACACGCGAATTTCGAGCTTATCCTTGTCTTCGCCTTTTCCGTTCACGATCACCATGGAACGGCCCTTCATGCGGCGCCGGGCATTGTAATGAGTATGGAGCAAATGATGCGCCTGCTCGCTGCCCGGTTCGCCCAGGGTCTTCGCGTACAACTCCTTAATGTAAGGGTTGTCCTGCGATTTGTGAAGCTGAAGCATTTTATCAGCTTCATAAAGTCCGTCAGTACGTTTCTTTTTATAATCGGGCTCAAAGTTGATCGGCTGGCCCGCGCCGTTGATACATCCGCCGGGACAGGTCATCACCTCGATAAAATGATACTCGCATTCGCCTTTCTTGATCTTTTCCAGAAGATCACGCGCGTTGGAAAGCGAATGCACAATCGCGATCTTAAACGTCTTCCCCGCCAGCACCACTTCGGCGGAACGCATCCCAGCGGCACCTCTCACCTCGTTAAAATCACAATTTTCGAGCGTCTTGCCCTCAACCACTTCATAAACATAACGCAAGGCCGCTTCCATGACGCCGCCCGTGTTTCCGAAGATCACGCCGGCGCCGGTCTTGAAGCCCAGCGGCATATCGAGCGCTTCAGGGCGAAGATTACGGAACTGGATCCCGTATTCATTGATCATCTGCACCAGTTCCTGCGTCGTGATCACATGGTCCACATCCGCAACGCCATCCGTCTTGAATTCCGGCCGCTTGGCCTCGAATTTTTTGGCCGTGCAAGGCATGATGGAAACGACGATCAGGTCTTCTTTCTTGACGCCGAACTGATCGGCGAAAATATTCTTGGCCACCGACCCGAACATCTGCTGCGGCGAACGGCACGTCGATAGATTCTCCAGGATCTCCGGATGATACTGCTCGACAAACTTCACCCAGCCCGGGCAGCAGGAAGTAAACATGGGAAGAACACCGCCGGTCGTGGCCCGCCGGACAAACTCATTGCCCTCTTCGAGTATCGTCAGGTCCGCCGTAAAGCAGGTGTCGAACACCTTGTTAAAACCCATCATCTTCAGCGCCGCCACGATCTGACCCGTCGTAAGGTCGCCGGCATGATAACCGAACGCTTCCCCGACCGCCACGCGGACGGCGGGTGCGATCTGCACGACCACCATCTTCTTTTTATCATTCAGCGCTTTCCACACCTCGTCCACTTCCGAGCGGGGCGTCAACGCGCCCGTCGGGCAAACGCGGGCGCACTGCCCGCAATAAATACACTGCACTTCTTCCAGACTCTTGCCGTAGGCCGGCTGAACCACGGTATCATGGCCGCGGTGGGCAAAATCGATCGCGCCGATCCCCTGGACTTCCGAGCACATCCGCACGCAGTCGCCGCAAAGAATACATTTATTCGGATTGCGCACAATGGCCACCGAATCATCCGTCGGCACCGGCTTCCTGATCTGGCGAAAACGCACTTTCGTGACACCCAGACGCTTGGAAAGATCCTGCAGCTTGCAGCTGGTGCTCTTGGTGCACGTCGGGCATTCGCTTTCGTGGTTGGCCAGAATAAGCTCGAGCGCGATCTTCCTGATCTGGCGCACCGGCTCGGTATTGGTCTTGACCTTAAGGCCCGCTTCCGGCGGTGTTGAGCAGGATGTTTGCAACCCACGCCCTTCAATCTCAACCGTGCACATCCGGCAAGCGCCATAAACGCTCAGCTCCGACACATAACAAAAGGTCGGGATATCGATATTGGCCTTGCGGATCACTTCCAGCAAGTTCTTCTCATCGGTAAACGGGACATCACGCCCGTCGATATTGATCAATTTAGACGTTTCCATCTTAAACCCCCACAATGGCATTGAATTTACACGTTTCAGCGCATACCCCGCACTTGATACACAGGGCCTGGTCGATGATATGCACTTTCTTGACTTCACCGGTGATGGCATTAACAGGGCACTTCCTGGAGCACGCCGTACAGCCCTTGCACTTCTCCGCCACGATCTCGACCTTAGCCAGCTTCTTGCACTCGCCGGTCGGGCAGTGCTTGTCGACGACATGCGCCATATATTCATCACGGAAATACTTTAACGTCGACAGAACCGGGTTCGGCGCTGTCTTGCCCAGGCCGCATAGAGAGCCTTTTTGCACCGCGCCGGCCAGCTCTTCGAGGACCGCCAGTGTTTCCACCGTCGCGCGGCCTTCAGTAATATCCTCCAGAAGATACAGCAACTGCCTGGTCCCTTCCCGGCAGAGCACGCATTTGCCGCACGATTCTTTCTGGGTAAACTGCATGAAATACTTGGCAATGTTGACCATGCACGTCGACTTGTTCATCGCCACCAGCCCGCCGGAACCGACCATCGCGCCAATGCTCCTGAGCGAATCAAAATCCAGCTGCAAATCAAAATGCGCCCTGGTCAAACAACCGCCGGACGGTCCGCCGATCTGAACGGCCTTAAACCCGTCGGGGTCGATCTTCCCCCTCTTGTCCGTGATCCCGCCGCCGACATCAAAAATGATCTCTTTAAGCGTTAATCCGAACGGAACCTCGATCAGGCCGGTGTTTGCCACGTGGCCCGACAACGCGAATGTTTTGGTACCCGGTGATGTTTTGGTACCCATCTTGCGAAACTCCGCCGCGCCCATGCCCATGATCAGCGGCACGGTGGCTAATGTTTCAACATTATTAATGACCGTCGGCTTTCCCCACAATCCGCTTTGCGCCGGGAACGGGGGTTTCGGCCGCGGCATCCCGCGCTGGCCTTCAATGGAAGCCATCAGCGCCGTTTCCTCACCGCAAACAAAAGCGCCGGCGCCTTCCATCACCTGGATATGCAATTTCTGGCCGGTACCAAAAACATTGTCGCCGAGAATGCCGGCCTTGAGCGCGTCGGCACACGCCAAACGAATACGTTTAACGGCCAGAGGATATTCCGCGCGGACATAAACATAACCTTCATCGGCGCCGATCGCGCGCGCCGCGATCATCATGCCTTCAATGACCGAATGCGGATTTCCTTCCATAACACTGCGGTCCATGAAAGCACCCGGATCCCCTTCATCGCCGTTGCAAATAATATATTTTTTCACATTGTTCTGAATTCGGGTCACTTCCCATTTTTTACCCGTCGGGAAACCACCGCCGCCGCGCCCGCGCAGGCCTGAATCGATCATATCTTTGCAGATCGCATCCGGTGCCATTTCGGTATAACACTTTTTCGCCGCTTCGTACCCGCCGATCGCAACATACTCCTGGATGTCTTCCGGATTCAAATCGCCGCACTGCTTAAGCACAAAACGCGTCTGACGCTGGTAGAAAGGAATATCTTTCTGGGAGCGGCAACGCTTCTTATCAACAGGATTTACGTAAAACAATGTCTCAATAACCTCGCCGGCCTTCAGCGTTTTTTCCACGATCGCTTTCACATCCGACACCTTAACCAGGTTATAAAGAATATCGTCGGGCAATATCTTGACCAGCGGACCCATCTGGCAAAACCCCTGACAGCCGCTTTGGGACAAATAGATCGACTCTGACGGCTTCTTGATCTTGTCCAGATTCCTGAACGTCTCGACGATCGTAAAACCCGCCGCCGTCATCTCTTTGATAAACTCATGATAAACATCCATGGCCCCGTTAGCGATACAGCCGGTGCCGGTACAGATCACGATCTTGCGCAATCCGTCCCGCCCTTGAAAAAGTATTTCCGAGGCATCCTTAAATTCACACATTTTTACCATCCTCCTTCTTCATGATCTCTTCAACCACAGCCACCGCCTTCTCAGGTGACATCTGGCCATAAACTTTTTCATTAACCACCATCACCGGCGCCAAACCGCATGCCCCTAAACAGGATACGGTTTCAACGGTAAAAAGCATATCTTTGGTGGTCGGCATCCTGGCGCTTAGCCCAAGCTTGGCATGCAGCGCGTTCAATATCCCTTCCGAACGCTTGACGTGACAGGCCGTCCCGTCACATAAACGAATGACATGCTTCCCTTTGGGAATCAGTGAAAAATGGGCATAAAATGACGCCACTCCGTAAACTTTGGCCGGGGAAAGCCCCAGCGTCATGGCCACAAAGGTCATGACCTCCTCAGGCAAATAACGATACTCCTCCTGAACTTCCTGCAGGATCGGGATGAGCTTTGACGGATCACTGTCATGTTTCTCAATAATCGCGCACACCTTTTCAAATTTTCGCAGCATAACCGTAGGCATGTATTCCTCTTTCTTTAATTTTTTTCCAGATCTTTTCCGTCGTCACCCAAAACTTTTGTTAAATTATTCGTCAGCACCGCCAAACTTTGCGTTAACCGGGCATTCTCCAGAATAACACCTTCCGGGATCTTCAATGGCGCCGGCGCAAAATTCCAGATCGCCTTGATCCCGGCAACGACCATCAGATCGACCACTTCCTGGGCATATTCGGCCGGAACGGTCACAATCCCGATATTAATGTGCATGCGTTTGGCCAAATTGGGAAGCTTGACTAAAGGCAGTACTTCCCTATTAAAAATACGACTACCGACCTTGCGCGTATCTTTATCGAAGGCCGCAACAATGTTAAGCCCGTATCTGTCAAAATCCTTATACCCCAGCAAGGCCTTGCCCATATTGCCGGCCCCTACTAAAAACGCGTCATGGGCATTATTCCAACCCAGAAACTCTTTTATTTTGACAATCAGGCTGACCGTCCGAAAGCCGATGCGGGCCGTGCCCACTTCACCGGTCGCCTCCAGATCTTTTCTGACCTGGGTAGGATCAAAGTCAAATTTCTCCGCGATCTGGGTGCACGATACATTCTGAAGCCCTTGATCTGCAAGGCTTTCCAATAAATGCAAATATAAAGGAAGCCTCTTGAGCGTAGAACGCGAAACGACCCTGACTTTCAACTGGCTCATGCAAATCCTCTTAAACCTGATTAATCCTGTATCAAAACGGGACTGTGGCAAAATGCCCGGATGCCAGGCATTTCCCGAGTGAGCGCGGAGGCGTACAATAAATGTACGCCGCACAAGCGAACGAGGGAATAACGACGCAGATGGGCGTTTTGCAACAGTCCCGCTATCGAGAAACTTATATCGAGAAAAATTTCTTTAAGGATACCACAAAATAACCCTTAGTCAAGAGTGATTTTTTCGAAAAACCGCCAAAATAAAAAAGTCCTCTCAAAAGACGCCTGCGTCTTTAAAGAGGACAACGATGCCCCAACCATTGATTTCTTACGAACACTTCGGTGTGTGCGCTACACCGATACAAGTAACGAACTGGTCATTTGGTAACTGCCAGCTGACATTATTTTATTTCCGTTAGCAGCCAACAGCCGGCCTATATTAACGTTGAAACGATCTTCAGCAGCGAATCCTGGCTGTCGGATTTGTCAAAATAGGCATTAGCGTCCCGGACCCTCTCTCTTTGTTCATCCAGCGGATATACGCTTGAGACCACCACTTTCACATTTGGATGAAAAGCTCGGATAAGCTCAAATAGTGTATCTCCCTCGACTTCTACCATATTAATATCCAGAAAAACGATATCTACATGCTCGCGCACCAGGAGATCCTTGGCCTCCATGGCGCTGCCGGCGGTCAGGACATCAAAACCCCGGCGTGAAAAGATCGTCTTATACATATTCCTGATGCTGGCCTCGTCATCCACCACCAACAGCCTTCGCAAATACAACCCTTGAACAGGGAACGGCTGCCCCTCATCTTTTTCCTTGTAGTACTCAAAGACATTGTCAATGTACGTTCTGCGCATAACCACCTCCCTTGTGTTAACTGTTAAACGACTTGACCTGTGGTGTTATAACAAAAGGAAGATAAAAAGAAGGTTAAAGCAGAATAAGAATTCACTTATGTTCAAAAGATCAGATCAAAGGAATACTAACCGTGAACACCGCTCCTTGGCCCAAAGCACTTTCTACGCTGATATCACCCCCGTGCGCCCGGGCAATGGAGCGCGCCATGCACAGCCCCAGCCCGTTGCCGCCAGGCTCGCGAGCCTCTTGGCGTGGGACGCTGTAAAACTTGTCAAAGATCTTCTGCTGATTTTCCGGTGCTATCCCCTCACCCGTGTCTTTAACCGCCACCAGTGCCCGGTGCTCGGCAACGCGCATGGACAGAGTAATGCGTCCGCCGCAAGGCGTGAATTTGACCGCGTTATGGACCAGATTGAAGAACAACCGCCGCAAATGCGTAGCATCACCCTCAACCCACAGCGGCTCCCCGGCGATCTCGGTATCCAGGGTAATACTCTTTTCAGCCGCCAGCAATTGGGAATGCTGCGCAATATCCTCAATGAACGCCGTCAGATCCATCCGTTCCATTTTAAAAATATTAAGCTTATACTCGAATTTCGCCAGTAACAGCAGGTCTTTGGTGATCCTGATCAGGCGCTCCACCTCGCGCAGCGCCACAGCCATGACCCGGCGGTCTTCTTCGCGAGAATTATCTGTGGAAAGGGCGAACTCAAGCTCGCCTTTAATGATCGCCAATGGCGTTTTCAATTCATGGGCCGCATGCGAACTGAATTCATTGATATGGGCGAATGACCGCTCGAGCCGGTCGATCATCTGATTGAACGAATCCACCAGCAAAAGCATTTCCTCATCCAGGTCTTTCTCGGGGATCCGGATGCCCAGATTCTTCTGGGTAATATTATTAGCGGTCAACGTAACTTCCGTCATCGGTCGCAAAATACTCCTGGTCAGAAATGACCCGATGAACAGCGATAGAAACACCACCGCCCCAATGCCGATGACGATCAAAACCAGCAGCTGCGACAGCACACGATTAACCGAGCTCATCGGAACGGCCAGATACAGGACCAAAAGCTTGCGGCTGGCAAAAGTAAAAGGATAATTGACCCCGCGAAAGGCGGCCCGATCAACCCGCAGATCATCAAAGACAATATCCTTGAACCGCTTGAGGGTCCGCTGCTCGATCTGTTCGCGGGCGCCAAGGGGCATATTGTCCGACTGCATCAACGCCTTGCCATTAATATCAGCGATCAGAAAAATATCTTTATGCGCCCCCAGCAGCCAGCGGTGCTTGTTCCAGAGTTTATCGATCGCCTCTTTACCCGGCAACGCAACGGCATTATCTGACAGGAACTCGCGCATCAGCGAGGTGGGCGGCAGCCTCCCGCCCGAGATCTCGGCATAGGCGTTAACGGTCGCCACCACCTGCTCCGCTTTAAGCTTGAGCTCATCATCAGCATTCTTATGCAGGATACCTCTAACAGAATGAAAAATGTAAATGCTGAAGACAACCAGAATGGCGCCGAGGATGCAGGAATACAAGATGGTAGTCTTAAAGCGGATCGATTTGGTCTTCATGCGTCTTTCAGCATATAGCCGACGCCGCGCAGAGAGTGGATCAGTTTCTTGTCATGGCCGTGGTCGATCTTCTTACGCACGTAATTAACATACACATTGATGACGTTTGAGAACGCGTCGAAATCATCGTTCCAGACATGCTCGGACAACATGGTCCGGGTGACCACCTGCCCGGAATTCAACATCAGATACTCGAGAAGGCCGTATTCAGTCCGGGTCAGGGAGATCTCCGTCCCGGCCCGGAAAACTTTCCGGGATGTCTGTTCGATCTCAAGGTCCGCAACTTTAAGACGTGTTGTCTTGACCGCATTCTTCCGGCGCAACAAGGCCCTGACTCTCGCCAGCAGTTCCGGAAACGAAAAAGGCTTGGTCAGATAATCATCCGCGCCGGCATCCAACCCGGAAATCTTGTCTTCCACGTCGTCGCGAGCCGTCAGCATCAACACAGGAACATCAATAGATCCCCGGCGCAATTTCCGGCAGACACTGATTCCGTCGAAAATTGGCAGCATGATATCCAGCACGATCAGGTCATACGGGTTGGTTTCCGCCAGGAAAAGAGCCTCTTCGCCGTTGGCGGCCATATCCACGGCATAGCCGGCCTCTTTAAAACCCCTGTTTAAAAAGCCAGCCAGCCGGCTTTCATCTTCCACCACAAGAATGCGCATGGCTCAAGGCCCTTTCCCGGACCGGGCTGTTATTTTGAAAAGAGTGTTACATACTTTCCGTAACCTTCCCTCTCCAGCTGCTCTTTGGGAATAAACCGCAACGCAGCGGAATTGATGCAATACCGCAATCCCGTCGGCGCCGGCCCGTCGTCAAACACATGGCCCAGATGGGAGCCGGCTTTGGCGCTGTGGACTTCCGTTCTTTCCATAAACGCACTTTTATCGGTCCGCTCAACCACCTCATTCCTGTCGATCGGACGGGTAAAGCTCGGCCAGCCGGTGCCGGAATCAAATTTGTCCGTCGAACTGAATAAAGGCTCACCGGAAACAACATCAACATAAATACCCTGGGCATGATTATTCCAGTATTCATTCTGAAACGCGGGTTCCGTACCGCTTTCCTGGGTGACCTCATACTGCGTCGGTGTTAATACCGCCTTAAGCTCTGCTTTGCTTTTTCCCTGCGCCGTGCTCTCCATCGCCGTCACCTCCTGTTGATTGGTCCCGAAAATGACCATCAGGACCAGTATAAAAATCCTCATAGATCCTCCCATCCATGCTAACCGAATGTAAACGCAAAAACGTCAATGCTGCCATCGACGAACTTCAGCGACAGGGTGTGCTCCCCCGACTCCTTGAGCGACAGCAAATGGTATAAACGGTCATCCTTCACAGCGACATAGCCGTCCTTGACGTCCGCCCCCTGTTCCGCCGCCCCCGCCAGCCGGCCATCGATAAAAACCTCAACCCGGCCGGGAACTTTCTTGCCGGGACGCATGACCAGGTAGACATTCCTGGCAGAAAAATGAAAATCCATTTCCGCCCCCGCTTCGGGTGAAGAATGATCGTCAGCCACGTTCCACGCACCCTGATACCCGTAAGCATCCAGCGGCAGCATGGCCGGCAGAGAATACCGGGCCGCCCCTTTCGTCAGTTCTTCCCTGGATTCAAAGCGCTCTGTGCGGTCCAGCCCCAGATAGGTTTCCGGTGTATTGGCGCTGATCACATAATCGTGTTTCTCGGCAAAGGCGCCCGGCCTTCCGCCGGCTTCCGCCAACAACTGCCGGATCAGCGTTTCCGACTCCTCCTCGCCTCCTTCGCCAAAATGGGTGCCTCGTATTTTTCCGGCCTTATCGATAAAATATTTTGCCGGCCAGTAGCGGTTGCCGTACGCATTCCACGTGGCGTAGGTATTGTCCTGAACAACAGGATATTTCAGGCCAAGATCCCGCACGGCTTTACCGACATTGTCCGGATTCTTCTCAAAAGCAAATTCCGGCGTATGAACGCCGATGATCACCAGCCCCTGCCGGGCATATCGCTCGTGCCAGGCCTTCAGCACCGGCAGCGTCCGCAAACAATTGATACAGGTGTACGTCCAGAAATCGATCAGCACCACTTTCCCGCGAAGATCCTTAAGGCTTAACGCCGGAGAATTAAACCATTGCCCGCCGGCGATCAGGTCGGGCGCCATTTTCTCCGCGGCATCGCCGGCCGGGACGCCACCCGTAAAGCCGCGCAGAATCTTACTGACGCGGTCGTTATTCTCGATCGCTGTCAGTCCGCTGCCGTATGAAGGAAAACGCGCCAGGATCCATGCCTCAAACCCGCGGTCATACCCCTTAAAAAGCACCAGCGCCACCAGGATCATCACCACACCAAAGACCCGCTGAACAGCACCTGCATGCGCCTTGATCCAGGGCAGCCGGTCCAGCAAACGACGCCCGCCGAACATGATCGCCAGCATCGGGACCGATGTGCCGGCGGCGTAAGCCAGCGTAATGAACACCGCCGCCGCATTGACCGCGCTGGCCGCCGCCAGCGTGATCACCGCCGCCATGATCGGCCCCACACAGGGTGTCCACACCACCCCCAGACTCACACCGACCAGAACGCCAGACCAGAAGCCCTGCCCTTTCGACGATGTCCCCGATTGAGGCAAGACCCGCGCCGCCGCCTTCTCAAAAAGCAGCTGCAGGGCCGGGACGCACAAAAACAAACCGAATAAGGCCAGCAAAATGATCGACGCCATCCGCAATCCATCTCCGGACAGGCCGCACCAGCGGGCCAACGTCGCAAGGCTCAACGTAAAAAACGTGAAACTCGTCACAAAACCCGCAACGATCCCCCACGGCCGGCGCATCCCCGATCCCACGGCTCCCGCCAGGATGATAGGCAAAACCGGAAGAATACACGGCGATAAAACGGTGACCACCCCGGCCATAAAAGAAAATATCAGCAACACCAGCATGGCTTACCTCAAGACAATGTCATATCCGCTAATCTCACGTCAACCGGCCGAAAACGTCGCCATTTTCAGGCAAGATCGATCTTCTTGTCCAGATAAACGTCCTGGATGGCATGCAGCAACTCAACACCTTCCGGCATCGGCCGCTGAAAAGCTTTCCGACCCGAGATCAGGCCCATCCCGCCGGCGCGCTTGTTGATCACCGCGGTCCGCACCACGTCCTGCAAATCATTCTTGCCCGCCGCACCGCCGGAATTGATCAATCCGATCCGGCCCATATAACAGTTGGCCACCTGATACCTCGCCAGGTCGATAGGATGATCGCTCGTCAGCTTGATGTACACCAGCGGCGAGGTCTTGCCGAACTTTAATGCCGGGTAACCACCGTTATTCACCGGCAGCTTTTGCTTGATAATATCAGCCTCAATGGTTACGCCCAGATGATTGGCCTGCCCGGTCAGATCAGCCGCCGCGTTAAAATCGCCCTTGTCCGACGTAAAAGCATCGCTGCGCAAATAACACCACAGGATCGTAAAAAGCCCCAAATCATGGGCTTTGCGAAAAGCCGCGCTAATCTCCTCGATCTGCCGCCTCGACTCCGGCGAACCGAAATAAATAGTTGCCCCGATCCCTACCGCTCCCATCTGAAAACCCTGCTCGACCGAAGCGAACAGACGCTGATCATAGGTATTAGGAAAACTCAGCAGCTCATTGTGATTGATCTTCAGAATAAACGGGATTTTATGGGCATACCGCCGCGACACCGCGCCCAGAACACCCAGCGTCGATGCCACCGCACTGCAACCGCCCTCAACCGCCAGCCTGACAATATTTTCAGGATCGAAATAAAGCGGATTTGGCGCAAACGACGACCCCGCCGAATGCTCGATCCCCTGATCCACCGGAAGAATGGAAAGATACCCTGAGCCGGCCAAACGCCCATGACCGAACATGGCCTGCAGATTGCGAAGCACACTGCCGGGACGATCCGTTGCCGAGAAGACATTATCCACATAATCAGGCCCCGGAAGATGCAGCAGACTTTTGGGGATCGTGGTACATCGATGATTAAGCAGGCTTTTCGCCTCGCTGCCTAAGATATTCTCGATATTTACCGCCATAACGCACTCCTTGCCAAAGGTTTTTCTATTGGTCGGAATACGCAATGAATACCTTACGTCACCTGCTTTTCATTCCTGATCCCGCTTCTCTTTCATTCCTTCACCGCCCGGCCTGGCAGATCTTGACGGTAACGGCAAAACATCTTAAGGCCTGGACGTGTCGAGCAGACTCTTCAAGCGGCCTCACCAGCCTTTCCCAACGCGCCGGCGAAATGAATGTGGACACACACTTCCTCGTTCCCCGGGGAAGGCTTCGGGATATCTTCATACTTCAGAAAATCAGGATCACCTGTTTCTGATATGCGGATCGCTTTCATAACCGTCTCCAGGAATGGGTCCGGCTATTAGTCGCAAGGGCAGGAAAAAACTTAACAACGGATCAGACAGACTCAACCGCCTCGATCAGGTCCTTCTCCGAATTAACGATGACAAATTTATCCACGCCGGATTGACGCTGAATATCATCCATCGCGATCTCGCGCGGTTCACGGCCGTATTCAAATAAAACAAACTTCACCGGCGATGCCTGAGCTGCCTGTTTTAATTGCGCGATTAACTTCTCGCCGGGAAGATCAGCGAGGCGCATTTCAACACACGCCACATCCGGCACGCCGCCGGCCAGGCGTTGCAATGCCTCGGCCCCGGTCGCAACAAAATCAACGGTAAACCCTTTCATCAGGAACGCAGCCGCCGCCTTGATCGAAAACGGCTCATCGTTGGCCACGATAAATATCTTTCGACCGCCGCCAATCTTGCGAGCGGCCGCCGCCGCAGGCCTGGCCTTGCCGGTCGTGATCCGCTCCACTTCTGCGAGAAGCTCCGGAATATCAAAAGGCTTGGCCATAAAGCCGTCAAACACCGAGCAGGTCTGAATAGCTTTGGCCCGGGCGGTCAGCACCATCACCGGATACTTCGGCACACTCCGCTCGCAGATCCGGTGATAAAATTCGATCCCGCCCATATCCGGCATATTGAGATCCAGGATGATCAGGTCCGGCGTAAATGTCTCCAGGCGCTCCAGCCCCTGAATCCCGTCTTTCGCCAGCTGCACCTCATAACCCTTGGCGTGAAGAACATACTTCAGATTTTCACGCAAGGCCTCTTCGTCGTCTATAACTAGAATCTTTTTATCACCCGTCATATCCCCTCCGGAATTCCATTATATAAGCTTGCTAATTTTTAACAGGAGCTCTTCCCGGTTCACCGGCTTTTTCAGTATATCATCAGCACCGGCAGTCCGGGACTTTTGCTCCATTTCAACAATATCCGCCGACATCATAATGATCTTCGTCTGCATGGTCCGGGGATCGCCCTTGATCCTGGCGCACACTTCCAGCCCGTTCAATTTGGGCAGCCCGATATCTAAAATGATCAGGTGCGGATCAAACTCCAGGTACTTCTGGCCGGCGATAAAGCCGTCAGCGGCGAGCTCCACTTCAAATTTATCCGTCGCTTTAAGGATCCCCCGAACCACCTCCAGCGTCCCCCGGTCATCGTCAACAACCAGAATGCGTTTATCATGCCTGATCGGGATAGAAAAAGAAAACACGCTGCCTTTGCCGAACTCTGACTCGACCCGGATCTGGCCGCCAAGCTGTTCAACGATCTCCTTGCAGATCGCCAGCCCCAGCCCTGTCCCGCCCAGCTGCTGGCTGGCGTCACCAACCTGATGGAATTTCTGAAACATTTTAGGCAGGTCTTCCGCCTTAATGCCGCTGCCTGTATCCCGCACGCAAAAAACGAGATTCCGCTGATCACGACAGCTCGCGCTCACAACCACACTGCCCTGTTTCGTGAACTTGAACGCATTGCTGATCAAATTGTTCAAAACCTGAATCAGACGGTCCTTATCCGCCAACAACGACGGCAAACCATCCTGGATCTCGGTCTTGAGGGCTATCCCTTTGTTCCTGGCGACAATTTCCTGGATACCAACAACTTCATTAATGACCTCGCACGGCGGCACGGAAGCCATCTGCAGGCTCATTTTCCCGGATTCGAATTTGGAAAGGTCCAAAACATCATTGATCAGCCTCGTCAGGCGGTCAATGCTCAGCTTCACGCGGCCCAAAAAGACTTTCTGGTCATCGGTCAGCCTGCCCGGCGCTTCCGTATCCAGGATATCGAT
The DNA here is from genome assembly GCA_002753745.1 of Candidatus Omnitrophota bacterium. Taxonomy (GTDB): domain Bacteria; phylum Omnitrophota; class Gorgyraeia; order Zapsychrales; family Fredricksoniimonadaceae. The sequence goes on from PEAR01000045.1 coordinate 16,137, forward strand.
CGATGACTTGATCGATGTCAGCGGCGTCCGCAGCTCATGCGATACGACCGATATAAAATTCGACTTGGCCTGCATCGCCAGCTCCAGGCGGTGTTCATTCTCGCGCAGTGCCGCGGTGCGCTCCTTGACGATATCTTCCAGATGATCGCGGTGTGATTCCAGCTCGCCATCGCGCGACTGGATCTTCTTGAGCATGCTGTTAAACCCGACCGCCAGCTCTCCCAGTTCATCTTTCTGCGTTGACTCCACGGCACGCACCGCATAATCCTGGTTGACCGCCACACGCCGCATCAACCCGGCCAGGGAAATGATCGGATTAATAAAAATCCTTTGCATTAACAGCACCAGAAGAAAAGCAATAAAACAACCCGCGAGATTTCCCAGCAAAACGTAATACAGGCTGTTACGGATCACAGCGTTA
>PEAR01000046.1 GCA_002753745.1 Candidatus Omnitrophota bacterium
AACAATTACTGATAATTTAAATTCGATGTTCCTCTTATAACGATATTTCAAGAACAACTCAAGAAAAAATTAATTTAGTTAATTTCGCTACCCAAAAGCTCACGTGGATGCGTTTATTGCCCTGCCGATTTAAGAATGGCCAACAAGTCATCCAGCGTCGTCGGTTTTCTCAAGAACCATTTTGCACCCTCCGATAAAGACTGCTGTTCGTGTTCATCACGATAAGCCGAAACCATACAAATCAATGTTTCTGGTGTTGTTCTATGAACTTGTTTCAATACATCTATCCCGTTCAATTTAGTATTTAAATTTATATCCAGGAAAACAAAATCAGGCTTGTTGAGTTCAATATATTGAATCGCGGCTTCCGGCGTATTGATCGTAATTACATCAGAAAAGCCTTTTGTTTTCAGGTATCTCTTTAACATTCTGGATAGCTCATCCTCGTCGTCAACTATTAAAATCTTCATCTTAAGACACTCCCTCCTGATTGCCATCTGTAATCGGTAAAGTAACTAATATTCTTGCTCCTTGCAGATATTCCGAAGTTATTGATATATCTCCACCATTCCGGCGTATCAGCTCTCTCATGGCATGAAGGCCAAGACCTGTACCTTTATCTGACCCTTTTGTCGTAAAGAAAGGAATGAACATCTTTTCTTTGTTTTCCGGTTTGAACCCAAGCCCATTATCGAGTATTTCAATTAATACACTTTGATCTTTCTTTTTGGCTTTAATTTCAATTCTTGGCGTAAATCCAATGGGGCAAGTTTCCGAAGCAGCCATCTTCATTTTTATCGCATCTAAACCATTATCAAGAGCGTTCATAAAGATATCTTGAATTGATGCTTCATTGGCATAAATCTTGAGATCTTCAGTCACATCACACTCAAAGATATATTCAAAATTCGGATGTTTAGCATCAATCAAGTCTTTCGATGCTTTAATCACATGCTTTAACGAAATTGAAACCGGTGTTGTCCCTCCCTTGCTATACGTTTTTAACGCATCTGCAATCTCCGCGGCACTAACAACATTTCGTTTCATAACTTTCATGTCTTCAGCCAATTCACGGATTTTCTCTATTAAAATATCCCGTGAATCATTCTCCAAGGCACGTTCATCAAAATTACTTTCAAATATACCCACACAAAAAACTACTCTTTGTAATCGATTGCACATCTGATGCGCTATGGTTGAACCTAAAATGCCAATATCCTTTAACCTGCGATCCTGCATCGTCTGAAGAAAACCCTTTTTAGTTATTTCGAGATTGCCTGCATTCTCTAAAGCCAGACCAACTTGATCACCGATCATCCCCAGCACTTCCTCATCACTAGATGAATACGGTAATTCCTGTTCCCGTTCACCTAAAAAGATAATACCGATCATGTTTTCATCCCTGATAACAGGAATAGCTAAATGCGCAGAAATCTTCTCTATAAGCGAACTGATCGCAGAATTCTTAAAAACGCTTTGAGTTAACTTGAACTCTTCAATGTTATGCGGTTGATTGAACAACTTAAAGAATTTCATTAATTCATGGTCAGAGGGGATCTCTTTGGGGAGAGCTGAACAATTTAAGGACGCATCATTTAACGTGAAATTTGAACCATCATTTAAATAAAAAGCAACGCGATTGACTTTTAGAACCCGCCCGATAATAAAACAAATAAACTTAACGATGTCATCTACTGTTTTATGCTTACTCAACCCTTTAGAGGCTTTTCTTAGAACTTCCTGGTCAGCTTTCTCAGACTTAAGAATTTTATCCTCTGCTCGTTTTCTTAATCTACTATAAAAGACTGGCCCCATGCTGGCAAAAAGCACAGCCGCTATCAACGCATAAAGATGCTCTCCTATCTCATAAATATAAAACGGTATGCCCAGTGTAAAGGCATACACAAAAAGAAAAATGCCGGTCGTCGCTACAGCCACTCGAATATCCATAAGGTGGTATTTAATAATGGCAATCGTTGTCGTTACTAAATACACAAAAATCAATACCGTAGCATATGGAAGCAATTGAATATTAAATATCAGCGGGAAACACGTTGCAGCTCCCGTAAAACCTAAAATAGTCCCAGCCAAGAGATACTGAAGTTGATTCCTCTTATATCCTTCTACCTGTTTGTACCTGATAAATAAAAAATAATGAGCATAAGAAACCCAAAATACAAAATGCAAAATATAGATTATATAACCGACCTTGCCGACAGGGTAATACTGAAACACCATTTTGGGGACAACATCAAGAACAATACAGGGAGAAAGCGAAAGAATAAACAATCCAAAACAACCGGCATAACAAAAAATAATCGTCCGTTTTGATATTAATGATAAACCCATCCAGGAAGTAACAAACTCCAAAAAAAACACCGGAAATAAAGCGCCGCAGGCATGCGATACCCGGCTTGACCATAACGCCACAGACTTCGTGACGTCCAACATCGTAACCGCATATCCCATCAACCAGGCTCCGACACCAAGACAAAAAAGAAACCAGGCTATACTTGAATAATCTTTTCTTCCTCTTAAAAAAACAAAAAAACCCAATAACCAGCTGCCTATAGCAATAATAAAAGTAATTAGCCGGTAAAAATGATATAACGTCATCATAAGCAGATCATATTCTTTAAAACGTCCGAAACTGCTCGAGAAATGATACCATGCCCAACGTCATTCGGATGCATGCCGTCCTGCCACCAGATATTCATTGGCGACTTCTCCAAAGGTGTGCGAATATCAATAAAGCCGATCTTTGAATTAAGCACCAACTCTTGGCAGGCATCACTGTATCTTTTTTGCCATAAAAAGGGGTCTATGCCCGGATCTTGAATATAGACAGCTATATCCCGGTAAGTACGATAAAACCCTTCATTAGAGATCGGTTGCAAATTACACAAGACGGGGACTTTGCCGTGCCCTTGTATTTTAGAAATTAGCTTTTGAAGATTTTCTCTATACTGGGCTATTTCCACTAATGCCAGGTTCATGCCGATCAGTTTACAATCATTGTTCCCGAAATTAATAACGTAATATTTATATTCGGCATACTGGAGCAAGTAATCTTCAATATTTTCTAGAGCGTCATTTGTAGAATAATGATTGAAAGATTTTATTAAGACTGGACAGGACAAAGCTTTTTTTATCAATTTCCCAGATCCAAATGCGCGCTGACTCGCTCCAATCCCAAAGAAAACGCTATCACCTAAAAGAATAACACCGCCCATAATAACCTTCCACTAAACTGACAAAGCTTCACGCGCAATATCGTCGAGTAACTCTTTAACAGAAATAATTTTTGTAATTCGTCCAATATCCTGATTGCACAAAAACAGCCCATTCTCTATATCGCCTTTTGCTGCTTTAACCAGAACGTCAGCAATACAAAATTTTGCCTTATCTGCGTAACACTTCTTTAAGCAAAGATAATTACAGGTATAATCAATTGTTTCCCCATTTAAGATCCTCTTTGCCAGCTTATTCTTTAACACCCGAGCCGTCAAGCCAACTGGACTCTCTACCAATGCAACATCATTCGGACCTGAATCAATGATCAATTGCTTGACTGCTTTTGGCACAGCACATTCATTAGTACAGAGAAATCGCGCCCCCATTTGAACACCAGACGCTCCTAATTTAAGGAATTTCGCAACATCATACCCATCAATAATTCCCCCAGCGGCAATAACCGGAATTTTAAGTTTTTGTTCACTTAAAAATTCTTTTACATCTCGAAGAAGATTGGAAAGAACATCATCTTTTGACGCAATATCACCCTTTGTGAATGCCAAATGCCCACCGGATCTCGGCCCTTCAACGATTATAGCATCAGGCAAACGATTATATTTCTTCTCCCAATGACTACAGATCACCTGAGCCGCTTTAGCGGAAGATAAATGTACAATCAATTTAATATTAGTGCCCTTGGTTAAAAACGGCAGTTTTAAAGGTAATCCAGCGCCAGAAATAATGGCGTCAACTTTATTCTCGACACAAACACCGACCAAATCATCATAATTGCTTAGCACACACATGATATTCACGGCAAACGGACGTTTTAACAGTTTCTTGATTTGTCTAATTTCCATTGCCAGAGCGGCCTTTTCCCGTTCTCGATGTGAATCATACTGGGAAAGAATTTCACGATAAAATTCGCCCAAACCTACGCTTGCTAACACACCAAGAGCTCCGCAATTTGAGACCGCAGCAACCAAGGAAGATGTAGACATTGCCACTCCCATACCTCCTTGAATAATCGGAGGATTGAGCACCATGTCACCTATTTTTAAATCTGGCAAATGTGAATCTTTCATTGCTTCCTCGCACGATAATAAACATACATTTTCCAGGGATCAACTTCAAACGTAATATTTTTAAATCCGATTTGTGTCAGCCAGTCAACAATCACAGCTGGTTCACGATAGAAGAGAATCCATTTCTTTCCGCTCTGTGTGATCCCAACCTGCTCGATCAGATTACGATTTGGGCTTGCTCGTTGAGTAATCATTAACAAAAGACCATTCCCATCTAAGAAACTGTATAAATACTTGAGAAGTTGTTTCGCAATCTGCTCATCTAAATATTCAATTAATCCGGAAGAAACAGCGACGTTGGGACGCCACCCTTTCTGATTCGCTAAATTCTCATGCCGTGATCCTAAACGTAAAACATTGGTTTTTTTATATAAAAACGGTTTCCCGGCTGATAATTTCCTGCCGTAATTAATAGAGTTTAAATCTGCATCTAGACACAAAACTTCAATGTTTTTTGAAACCTCATTTGAGGCCATCTCAACAAGATATCTTGCAGGTCCGGAAGCGATATCTACAAGACGAGTCTTAAGGCCTTCCTTTGTATTCTTTGCTAATTCCACATACAAAAGTTTCTTGATTTGGTTTCGACGATGTCTTGTCGCTTTCGCTGCAGGCAAGTTTAGTAAAACTCGATCTACAATTTTACCGAATTTAGTGTACCCCTTTGCTTCGTTTTTATAAATATGATCAAAGCTTGTTCCGGTATCTGCATATCCGAACATAACTCTACGCCCAAGCTTGCTTGAGAAAATCAATTTGCGGACAATGCCTTTGTAAAAGAACGCCTCAAATTTTTCTTTTAGAGATTTTACCATAGGCGTTAAGCCTTCCCGTGCCATTTTTGACAGATTTAAACAACTCAAAAGGAGTAAACTTACTTCATCAGCAACTAAAGTTGCCTCCGGGAATTGGAAAAGATCGCGCTTCAGTGATGATCATTGCCCCAGCCATTAAATTTAATTTAAACAAAGGTTTTGCAACAATAAATGAAATTAATACTTGAAAATAATAATTAAGACACCCCGGCACTTCTTCTATCTACAAGAATCATTGGGGACTTCTTTTTGTCTTGGCGAATTAACGCTCTTAAATAGGCCGAAACTGTATCAAAATCCTTTTTCTTAACTTCAGCCTTAAGCTCCAAATATTCGCTCTGCGACATCTTAAAAATGACAGCCTTATCTTTCATTTTTTCCTCCCCTTTAGTACTAGAATCTAATGGGCATTATCAATAAAATCATACTACATCAATATGATTGAAATATAATGATAATATAACGCATATACAACGTCAATTACTTTCTGCCTTTACTTAAAGGGTGCTTTAGTTTATTTTAAACGATAACATTTTTGAAAAATGACTCAGATCATGATTAATAGTGGACGCAAAGAAACTATGCCTTAGCGATATAAAACTCTTTCCGGAGCAATATTATGTGTTTTCTAAAAGTTCGGTTTACTGCCGTGTGCATAAGATAATTCGTTATTTTCCTATTGAAATAATATCCCCTGTGGCATAATGTTTGGCATGAAACTACCTGACAAACTGGGCTACAAAATCTATTTTCTTATTTTCTCCTGGCTTGCTCTCGGGGAATTAACGTCGTTATTAGCTCCAAAATCCGACGCGTTCATCTATTACAATACGCTCCGAACATTTTATCCCCCGGCGGCGCTTCATTATTATATAGCGATCCTTAGAGCAACCATTACACTGGCTGCCCTGATCCCTTTGTTTAATGTTGCGTTTAATAGAAAAATGAATTGGGGCTGGTTCTTCAAACCGCTCTTGATCGTCAGGGTTGTTGCCGACGTAACGGGGCACAACTATGAATGGCAATTTATCAGATCGCTGGCTCACGGAGGGTTCCTGCTGCCTCTGGCGGCCGTCGGAGTCTGGATCGGCGTTAACTACCTGTCCTACAAAACACACTATATCTGCGCTTTTAATCTCCAACCGGAAACAAAGAAATAATTAAAACTTCTTTTCGTAGGTCATGCGGATGATGTGCTGCGTATCAAGCACAGGGGCGTTATAATACGCCAATGAAGGATTGGTGGTGGAAACGCTGGTCGAATACGCGGGGCCAACGCCATACTGCATCGAGAGCTTCGTGTCTTTCGTGCGGGAATATCTCGCCTCTACAAAAGCGTTCCCGTGCCCCTGATAATTGATCTGCCCGTTATTGACCAGCTGAGCCAGGTCGTTCATCTTAACAAATGTATAACGGCTGTAGAAACCCCATTTATCCGTCGGCACATAGCTAGTCTCTATCCCGTAGTGGTTCATGTTGTCGTCCACATTAGACGCGAACTTGTTGCCGTTACGGGTATAATCCAGATAAACCGTCCATTTATCCACCGGTTTTAATTCAAGGCCGGTCTTATAGATATCAAAATATTTATACGGGGCCTGGTCGAAAGAATCCTGGGCATAAAGCAATGGAGCATCCTGACGGAAGGACATCCCGTCCTCAACAAAAGGAGAATAATTCCGTAATTCATCAAAGGCACGCTGAGGCTCATTATCGGCAGCCTGAGCCTTATCATTCGTATGCTCCCAAACGCCGTTAACGGCTACCTGATCATTCACTTGATAGCGCGCGCCAAAAGCCCCGGTTCTGACACTTGGGTCCTCGCCGCCCTTAACGGCTGTATTATCAAAAGCGGCCCCGGTTTGTCCGTCGGTAATGAACGGATCTTTGCCTTGTTTTGTCTTAGGCAGCTGCGAATCGACCAACAACGCTTTCGTCGTGAGCTGATCCGTTGCCTTATATTCCCATTGAGTACGGGAAACCGTCTCGACATGTTCGTTGTTCGTATTGGTAACGTAGCGAACATCGCCCATGCCTTTAACGAATCCCTCAAGAAGGACAATGTCGCCCCTCCATCCTACGACCTTTCGCCCATAGTCCAACCCATTGCCGACGGCAAAAGGCTCAAGATCGCTTTCACTATTAACAGGGTCAGCCCCAGGAAGATTGCTGTACAGGGACGGATAGAACGTCAAATGGCGGCTCCAATAGGAATCATTTCGAGTGGCATGATAATTCGACAAACTAGACTCAAAGTCTTTGTCCATCTCGCCAAAGAACATGCGGGTCTTGGCATATGTTTTCTCACCCTTCGGAGCCTGCGCGCCGAAATAATCCTTATTAAGCAACTCGTCCGGCGAGGTATTACCTTCTACAGAAAGATAATACGCATTACCACGGCGATGGGTCTCATAGGCAGACATGGTTTGATTGTAAACACTTGAAGAGGAACTGAGCTGGGCATTGACCTTAAATGCAGGACTTACCAGAAAGCCGGTATCAACGCTTCTCACCAGATTGGTGGCATCAAGTTTGTTATCAGCAAAACCAAGATGCATATTCTCGGTGGTGCCCAGAAATAATCCCTCACTTAGAAATTGTTTGTAGCGCAAACTGCCCGGCACCGCCGTCACCACGGAGTAATCATCCCAAATGGTTTTGGGCGAAGCCACGGTAGCCTTCAAGGAACCGCCCTCGTTGGGTTTCAGGTCAATCGACATCCCACGCAAGGCCGTTAAGCGAAGTCCATCGCCGTCGCGCGTCGAATAGGCCAGGGAATTATCCCATTGTCCTTTGGTAAAATCATTGGGTACCGGATTATAATTCCCCTGGCGCCAACTATTGATCCAGGGACTGGGTTCCCAGTAAATCATGTTATTGGATAAATGAAGCGGATCATCACTGGTCAGCGCCTGGTCCTGATAAGCAATAGGAAAGATTCGAATCGTCCCTTTGTCACCAGGCTTGATATCAAACCACATTTCGCGCAAAGGATTAAAAGCATATTCCATCTTTGAAGCCGCGATATTAAATGTATCCGCCTCCCAAGATGCAGATGTTGCCGTCACCGCCGGCACCATATTGCCGTCCATCTTTTGTTCGGGGATATTAACACCATTTCCTTTTTGAGTCGTTATAAACCGGCGATCAACCGTTACCCCCGTCGCACCAGTCGACAAATAACGGATCTTGACGATATCCCCATTACTGCCAACGACCGTCTGTTCCTGGGATTTACCCGTAAAACTCCACGGGTCAACGGTCACATTCATATGCATTGATACAGATTCCTGAATCTTGGCATCCAGAACGACTTTTAAGCGAGAATATATGGAAGGATCATAAGTGTTCTGATAATTATTCAACCCGCCGCCATTGAGGACGCGCCAGTTGCGTTCATTAAGCTCCTGATTGGAACGGCGAAACAACATATCGCCATCAGAATTGATACCAAAAGAGGCGCGCATTGAACCGCTGATCGTCGCGGAATCATGCACTGTTTTAGCCAACGTGGGGTCGATTGTCAGCGCATCCAGCACGCCGCTGATGAATTCATCTCTTGAGGGAATTTCTTGAGCGATAGCTAGCGCCGGGGAAAAAACGGCCAAACAATAAAACAGGAGGATTAAGCCTTTATTCTTCTGCATGATTATTTTGAATTATAAACAAGTATTTACGATTTTGCAAGAAGTAGTTTTATTACATTCTTTGCAGTCGTTATTGCCACTTGTTCCAAAATAATCGGGCAGGATCAAATTTATCGCGCGGCTTATCATCGCCAGTCGGATGACCAACAGCGATAACACACAATGGGACAACATCTTGGGGAATCCCCAGAAGGCTCTTCACAAAAGCGATCCGCTCCGGTCGCGGATGCGCGGCTGTCCAGCAAGTGCCCAGTCCCAGTGATTGAGCGGCCAATAAGATATTCTCAACCGCAGCCGAGCAATCCTGTACCCAGTAATCGGTCTCGGAGCCGCCATGCGCCTGCGCCAAATTACTGGCCACAATGATGGCATGTTTGGCGGTGAGCAGCATTTTGGCGTAAGGCAGCCCTTCCGCCAATTTATTGACCACGCCTTCGTCGTCAACAACGATAAAATACCAATGCCGCGTATCTCTCGACGACGGCGCCGCCATCCCGGCGCGCACCAGCAGCTCCAGATCTTCACGGGAAACTCTTTGCCCCGTAAAACGACGGATACTCCGGCGATTTTGAATATTTACCAGAACAGGATTTGAAGACGACATGTCGTCACCCCTCGGTTGTTCAGATAATGATCCGCGCATCAACGGCATAAGAGCCGTCCTTATTCGTGATCAACGGATTGATATCCACCTCTTTAACATGCGCTGCGATTTTCTGCACCGCCATCAAAGTCTTGATGATCGACGCCTTATGCGCTCCCTGACCGCGGTAGCCGTCAAGAAGCTTCCTGGCCTTGATCTCGCCGACTAAACGTTGGGCTTCGCCCTCGCTGAATGGCACAATACGAAACGAAACATCCTTCAACACTTCAACAAAGATCCCTCCTAGGCCGAACATTACTGCGGGACCAAACTGAGGATCTTTATTCATCCCCACAATACACTGAAGACCATCCACCATCTGACAGAGATTCACACCCAAAAGATTTGCCTTGGGGGCATTCTTTTTGACCGTTTCCATCATCTGTGCAAATTTGGCTTTAAGTTCTTCAGCGTTCTTAACGTTCAGGATAACTCCGCCGACATCCGACTTGTGAATGATATCAACAGAGGCGATCTTCATGGCGATAGGATACATCTTGGTTGCTTCAGCGACCTTGACCGCTTCATCCGCCGTCCTAGCAAAACCCCACTTGGGCATCGGCACGCCGCAAATCTCAAGAACCTTGCGTGACTCGTGCTCAAGCAAAAACGTGCGGCCTTCCTTGCGGATCGCCTCAATGATCTCGAGTGCTTTCGCCGGGATTTCAGGAGCAACTGCGACTTCTTTAGGACGCGATGAAATCTCCTGCCAGGTATAAAGTGCTTTCAGCCCGGAAACAGCTTCGAGAACCTCCGTCATGGCCGGGATCTGATGCTCATTGAGGATCTGGATCGCCTGGCGTGAACGCTCACCGCCGACCATGGTCACTACCAGCGGCTTATTGCGCTTGACGGCGTTATACTCTTCGATGACTGCTTTAGCCACATCAACAGGGTCAAGAACAGCCGTCTCGCAATAAAGAACAATGACCGCATGTATCCGGTCTTCAGCCAAGGCAACCCGGACCGCTTTCTGATACCCTTCACGGCCGCCGCCGCCCGTCACATCAATAGGATTTTTTGTTGACCCGAAATCCGGCATGGTCGAACGGAACTTGGCTTCGAGCCATTCATGATCATCCACCATCTTAATGCCGGCATTCTCACATTCGTCGGTTGCACTGACACCGATCCCGCCGCCATTGGTAATGATGACAGCATCCGATCCCTTCGGAAGAGGCATCGATAACGCACTCGCGGCACCGAAGGCCTGGGTAAACGTCCGCGCACGGATCATGCCGAGCTGATTGAACGCCGCTGTATAAATTTTATCTGAGCCGGCCAGCGAGCCTGTATGTGACGCCGCCGCCTGAGCTCCCCGGGATGATGAACCAGACTTGAGGATCACCACCGGCTTTTTCAGCTTGGTGGTCATGAACTCGCGCCCGTTTTTGATCCCTTCCATATAGATCAAAATAACGCTGACATTAGGATCATCGTTAAAATACTCGATCAATTCTTTCTCGCCGATATCCGCCTTGTTCCCCAGACTGACCACCGAGGCCATCCCGATCTTTTCCATCATCGTCCAGCCCATCAGCGAGATCCCCAGAGCCCCGCTTTGAGAAATAAACGCGATCTTGCCCGGCGCCACATTCTGAGGACCGAACGAAGCGTTTAAATTTGAAGGTGTATACACAAAACCAAACGTATTAGGTCCGAGCAAAGCGATCCCGTGTTGATCCGCGATCTCTTTTAGGACATCCTCTTCTTTCTTCTTCCCGATCTCGGAAAATCCCGACGTGATAACAACCGCGCCTTTAATGTTCTTTTTGGCGCATTCCCGCATGACACCTTCAACAAGCGGCGCAGGGACAGCGATAACTGCGAAATCAACATCGCCAGGAATCTCAAGCATAGACGGATAGCACTTCACCCCCATGATCTCGGTTGCCTTGCGGTTGACGGGATAAACCTTACCTTTGAAATCATTCTTGAGAATATTGTTCAACACCTGATAACCGATCTTCCCCGGCTCGGCAGACGCGCCAATGATCGCCACACTATCGGGACTGAACACTTTTTTTAAACTCTTAGCCTTGGAAGAACAACAGCAATCAGATGACATAGACACACCTTTTTTAATTATTAAATAAAAAGGGGCGGGATTTCCCCGCCCCTCATTGATATTAAGCTTGAACTGCTTTTACGCCCGCCGCAACCTGCGCGGCCAGGGTCTCATAGATCGCCCATTTCTGGTCGATATCCTGCTGTGCCAGCTGGATCAAACGCTCGGCTTCGACAGGGTTCGTCTTCTGCAGGATCTTGAACCTCTGCTGACGATTGGCTTCATCCTTGAACGCCACCTTAGGCGCAGCAGAATCCAGGGTCAACGGGTTCTTACCTTCCTTGATCAAGGCAGGATTGTACCGGAACAGCGGCCAATGGCCGGATTCAACCGCCGTCTTCTGTTCGGTCAAACCACCCGACATATTAATACCTTGAGCAATACAATGACTATAGGCCAGAATCAACGACGCTCCAGGATACCTTTCGGCTTCCGTGAAGGCCTTGACCATCTGATCGTCTTTTGCACCTACGGCCACTGTCGCCACATAAACATTGCCATAGGTCATGATCATCCGGGCCAGATCCTTCTTGGGAAGGGTCTTTCCTGACGCCGCAAACTTCGCCACCGCGCCGCGAGGCGTGGACTTGGAAGCCTGACCGCCGGTATTTGAATACACTTCGGTATCCAGGACCAGAACATTGACATTGCGTCCCTGGGCAAGAACATGGTCCAGACCGCCGAACCCGATATCGTACGCCCAGCCGTCTCCGCCAAAGATCCAGACACTCTTCTTGACCAGATAATCGCACAACGACAACAAATGCTTGGCATCCGAACTGTCATTGCCTTTCAGTTTTTCTTTAAGGATTGCGATGCGCTTGCGCTGCTCGACGATCGCGGCTTCTTCGGTCTGATCGGCACCAAGAATCGCCGCCACCAGATCTCCGCCAACCTGACCTTCAAGCCTCTTTAAGATTTCAGTAGCATGCTGCGCTTTCTTGTCGATCGCGAGCCTGAAACCAAGCCCGAACTCCGCATTGTCCTCGAACAATGAATTTGACCAGGCCGGACCGCGTCCCGCCAAGTTCTTGGTATAAGGCGTCGTCGGAAGGTTACCGCCGTAGATCGACGTACAACCGGTCGCGTTGGCGATCACCGCGCGGTCGCCGTAGAGCTGACTGACCAGTTTAATATAAGGGGTTTCTCCGCAGCCCGCGCAAGCGCCGGAAAACTCGAACAGCGGCTGTAAAAACTGAACGCCGCGAACTGTGCCCTGCTTGACCTTCGAACGATCCACTTCCGGCAAGTTCAGGAAGAAATCCCAGTTCCGAGCCTCTTGTTCACGAATCGGCATGATCGGCGTCATGTTGATCGCCTTCTTGCTCGGATCCTTCTTGCTCTTCGCCGGACACGCCGACACGCAAACGCCGCAGCCCGTACAATCCTCTGCAGCAACCTGAATACGGAACTGCTGCCCCGCGAACTCCTTATCTTTAGCGCCAGCCGTTACAAACGACGCCGGAGCGCCGCTCAGGTTGGCCGGATCAATAATCTTGCTGCGAATAACAGCATGAGGACAAACCATCACGCATTTACCGCACTGAATACACGTTTCGGAATCCCAGGTAGGACAATCCAACGCAATACAGCGCTTTTCATATTTCGTAGTTCCTGTCGGGAATGTGCCATCGATCGGCATCTTGCTGACTGGCAGCTTGTCACCGCGGCCGGCAATGATCTCGGCAGTCACCGTCCTGACGAATTCGGTTGGTACACCGGACACCGGTGATTTCAGCTCGATCTTGCTGGAAACCGCCGCCGGGACCTTGACTTCATGAAGATTGGCGATCGTAGTATCAACGGCCTTGAAGTTCTGCGCAACAACATCAGCGCCTTTCTTCCCATAAGCCTTCTCGATCGATTTCTTGATCTGCTTGATGGCTTCTTCGCGCGGCAGAACGCCGGAGATCGCAAAGAAACAGGTCTGCATGATCGTATTGATGCGCCCGCCCATGCCGGTCTCGTTGGCCACCGCATACGCATCAATCACATAGAACTTGAGCTTCTTTTCAATAATATGCTGCTGGGTCACCCGGGTAAGATTTTCCCAGGTCTTCTCGGCAGAGAACTGACTGTTCAGGAGGAACACCGCACCTTCCGCGGCATCCTTGAGAACATCATACCTCTCCAGGAAAACAAACTGGTGGCAGCCGATGAAATTGGCCTTACCAATAAGGTAGGGCGCGCGGATCGGATTCGGTCCGAAACGCAAATGAGAAAAGGTCATGGAACCCGACTTTTTTGAGTCATAGACAAAATAACCCTGCCCGTAATTCGACGTATTCTCGCTGATGATCTTGATCGTATTCTTGTTCGCCCCAACGGTTCCGTCGGCACCAAGCCCGAAGAACAAGCAGCATACATTCTTGGGATCTTCAATAATAAAGGAATCATCAACATCCAGGCTGGTATTGGAAATATCGTCAATGATACCCACCGTGAAATGATTCTTGGGAGAAGCCTTCTTCGTCTCATCAAAAACCGCCTTAACCATGGCCGGCGTGAATTCCTTGGACGACAAGCCATAACGACCACAAACAACTTTGGGCATCTCTTTGATCAACCCTTCCTGACGGGCTTCAAACAGGGCATTGACAACGTCCTGATACAAAGGTTCGCCATTCGAACCTGGTTCCTTGGTGCGATCCAGAACCGACAGGTACTTAACAGTCTTGGGCATCACGGCAACAAAAGCCTTGATTGAGAAAGGACGGTACAAACGCACCTTGATCAGCCCGATCTTCTCGCCCTTTTTAAGCAGCTCATCGATCGTAGTCTGAATCGTTTCGCAGGCTGAACCCATGGCAATAATAACGCGCTCAGCATCAGCCGCACCGTAGTAATCAAAAAGGTTATACTGACGGCCAACCAATTTGGCAAACCTGTTCATTGTTTCCTGAACAATGCCGGGACATTTAGCATAAAACGGATTGACCGTTTCACGGCCCTGGAAATAAACGTCAGGATTCTGCGCTGTCCCGCGAAGGACCGGGGCGTCCGGCGTCAACCCGCGAAGGCGATGCGCGATCACCAGGTCATCCGAGATCATGGCTTTAATATCAGATTCGTCGAGTAGTTCGATCTTGGCCACTTCATGGGAGGTGCGAAAGCCGTCAAAGAAATGCAAGAACGGCACGCGGCTCTCAAGTGTTGAGGCGTGCGCGATCAGCGCGAGGTCCATGACTTCCTGGACACTGCCGGAGGCCAGCAAGGCAAAACCGGTCTGACGGGCGCCCATCACATCCGAATGATCACCGAAAATAGATAAAGCCTGTGCCGCCAGTGAACGGGCTGACACATGAAAAACGGTAGACGTTAACTCCCCGGCGATCTTATACATATTAGGAATCTTCAACAATAACCCTTGTGATGCCGTAAAGGTCGTTGTCATTGCCCCTGTCTGCAACGCACCGTGAACTGTTCCCGCCGCGCCGCCTTCTGACTGCATTTCCTGAATACTCGGGACAGAGCCCCAGATATTCTTGATGCCAGCCGCTGACCATTCATCCGCCAATTCGCCCATCGTGGACGACGGCGTAATAGGATATATCGCCGCGACATCGCTAACGCGATAAGCGACATATGCCGCTGCTTCATTACCATCTAATGTGTACACCTTGCGTGCCATACATCTACCCTCTTTCTATATAATTGATGAATTATTTGTTAAAAAGTCCAAAACAACAACGCCCTGCGTTACCGCAGGGCGTATTTTCAGACACAATGTCTCTTCCAGACCATAAAGGCTTTAATTAGAGGAATACATCCGTCATCGTTAACTGATCTCATATCTAACACCGGGATTATTGTCAGGAAGAAATTAAATGTTCAAAACAATATACACCGATTTAAAAACGTGTAAATACTTTTTTTAACCACTTATTCCGGGAATCACACGACCTTGGTGAGAACATCCACGATCTTTTGATCGATCTTCTCCCCCATCGAGCGCAGGGTCTTAAAAGCCTCGTCGTGAGACAAGGCTTTCCGGTAAGGACGATCGGACGTCAGCGCGTCGAAAATATCCGCAATGGCCAGGATCCTGACCGGGAGCGTTATCTGGTCGCCTTTCAAGCCGTCGGGATATCCTGTTCCGTCGAGCTTTTCATGATGATGCCGCACCATATCACACAATGACTGCAGCGATGATATAGGACGGATGATCCCTTCGCCGATCTCCGGATGGCGCTTCATGATCACCCACTCCTGGTCCGTCAAGGCGGCGGGTTTGGTGAGGATCTCATCCATGATCCCGATCTTGCCCACATCATGGATCTTGGCCGCATCCCTGACATTCCCGACCTCTTCCGGTGTCAAGCCGATATGCTGAGCAATAGATACAGAATACTGCCCGACCCGGTCAAGGTGTCCGCGGGAATAATTATCTTTGGCTTCAACCGCCATCGCCAGCGCTGAAAGAGTTTCAAAATAGGTTTTTCCCACATCCGCATTCAGTTTTGAATTCTCGATCGCTACCGCAGTTTGCGTGGCAAGATTAAGCAGAAGGACCATTTCTTCCTCCTGGAAGGCCGCCGCCACCTTGCGACCGGAAACAGCAATAACCCCCAAAACCTCATCGTGCAGCATTAATGGCGCACAGATAATCGGAAACTCAAGCCCTTCCGCGGCGCGATGCTCGCTGCCGGAAAGATATTGAACTTTCGGAATAATGAGCGCGGTACGCGACGTTATCGCCGGAGAAAAAGGACTGGTCTCCAGAGAAAAACAGGTTTTATCAAAAGAACTCATTGACACCCCAAAAACGGCATTAACCGTCAAAACCTTTTTTTCCTTATCCACCAAAAGCAAAAAGCCCTGTTTACCGGATAAAGCCTCGGTCATTGTCTCCAGAATAAGATCAAGAAAAGAATCTATATTCCTGATATTGGATATGCCATGACCTACACGGGTAAGAACTGATTGCAGTGTCTTTTTAGCCGCCATCAGACT
>PEAR01000047.1 GCA_002753745.1 Candidatus Omnitrophota bacterium
AAAGATATTCGAAACGGATTTTCTGAAAAGAAAAACAGGAAAGGCCGGATAATCAGTTCCAAAAACAATTTTTTCCAACAATCGCCTATTTTTCAGAATCTTCTTCAAATAAAAACTCCGGACAATGGATCCCAGCCCGCTCAAATCTCCGTACACGTTCGGATATTGCAACGCCAGTTCAACCCATGCCTGAAAATAAGACTTCTCGTGGAAATACATGGGGCAACCGCAATGAGCACAAATAATGACCACTCCCAATTCCGCGGCAGTTTTTAATAAAGCAGGATTATTATATTCTTGATGATCTGTCCTTACGGTATGTTCTATGCCTGTATGAACCAACAGCGGCAGACGGTGCTTCTTTAGCGCTTGATAAAAGGGGATGCACTTCTCATCTGCGGGGTTTATATTTTGAAATGACGGTAATAATTTTACCAATACGGCATTATTCTCTACGGCCTTTTCAACTTGCGCTTCTATATCCACTGCCAATGGATCCAGATTGGCCCCGTACAGAAAACTCTTATTTGTTCTGCAAAGCTCAATGATCGTGCTATTACCAGCACTCAGGGGCGCCCCCTCCAGTGAGATCAAAACAGCTTTGTCTACCACGCTTTCATCTAAATGAAGGGTCAACTTTTTGACATAATCCTTAAAAATCGGTGTCCGCATCCTTTGATAAAATAACCGTGCCATCAGATTTAATTTTATCTTTGTAATATCAAATCCTTCATGCATGACGTGAGTATGGATATCAATGATCACTTTTCCACCCGCTTGTTGTCTTGCCAGACACTAAATGGCGGTGAGATCAAAAAAGCTTTAATTGCCTGATTTTTTCTTAAAACAGTACCCGACGTTAACAGCGAATACCCTCCAACAGTAACGCTATCTTCAATAACGACCGGGGCCAATATTAGCTCGTTGCCGTCTATCACATGTGGATTAAGGCGCACGCCTCCCCCAAAGACGACAAAATCGCCAATATGAATAAAAGGGCGGTCCAATATGATCGTTCCTGGCGCCCAATAAGTGAATTGGCCTATTTGGGCTCCCCACAACCGAAGCCAAGCACTATACAATCCCGGAATCATCCGCAACACTTCTTCCAAAAAGGGAAACCGCAAAAAGACAACCTGTAAGCAAAAAACAGCCCACCAGATAAAATAATCTGGCGAACCAATAGGCATATGCTGCAGGCCTAGCGGGTGAACCAGCAAAAGCACCCGGGCCATCAACGGCGGGAATATATACAAAATAAATAAAGTCCCCGTAATAGCCACAGCCAACCCTATCTTCATCAGGACAATCAAGAATAAAACACACGCTATAACGTGCAATAACGGAATGTAATTGAGCACCACTGTAAGCAACCGCTTTGGCCAATCAAATTCTATTTTGCCCATAGAGCCCTTCCATATTAAATTGTGTGTCCAATGCTTTTATCTTGATATCGCCCAATTTTAATCCCTTGCGTAAATAAAATTCCGTATATTGCTGAATCCCACCGGTGACAGGCTGACACGTCAATGGTTTGAGCTGCCCCAATCGGATACAATTCTTATAATGATAATTCTTTTCCAATATCAGATTCAGTTTATCCGCCAAAGAGACGTGATCAATACTGTCTGCCTCCATTAATAAAACATAATGAGTCTTGTCGAATATCACAACAAAGAATACCGGAGCTATTCTTTCTTGCTCAAAGATCTGCTGGCATGACATCGACACAAAACTCTCGCTGAGTTTTTCTCCAAAGAAATCACCCGTATTATTAGAGCGCCCTATAAACTCCAACACTGGCAAGCCATGATAAAATCCATTTACCTGAACATCATCATGCGTATTATAGCGGTATAATCCACCGGAAGTCGTCACGATAACGGTATACGTCCCGCCTTTTTGCAATTGATGGGCCAAGTGAATATTCCCTTCTTTATCCAAAAATTCAAAGAAATGTGATTGATACGATAAAACCGACTTGTTTTGTATTCTTTCCAGCGGGAACGAAATCATACATTCCGTGGACAACAATCCTTTGCGCTGGAACTTGGCCCGTGGGAAGTATTTCTTAATGATAAACTCATACTGCCTGGAACTGGCATCCCCCCATGCGCTGACAAACCGCACTTTGCTCCATTGCTGTTGCGGCAAGCAATCCAGATTTCGAAACAAACAATCCAAGAATGTTGGAGACCAAATAGAGATCAGGCTCAAACTCGGTTCGCTCTTTAGCATCAAATAAGCCTGTTCCAAATACTCTTCGGTTGTTAATCCATCTGGAACGGACACCATAATATGCTTGGCAACATATTGGGCCGTGCTGCCTAAATACTGAATATCCTGCTCAAATCCCACTTTAAGCTGTGCTATGTGTTCCGCCTTCTCCCTAGGCGTTATCGACCAGAACGATTTTCCAAACAATAGCCAAGGGTTATGTATATAGACATCAAAAAGCCAGGCCTCAATTCCCTTTTGAAATTCCTTCTTTAAAGCCTGCGTATAGGGAATATATTTGATGGCGCCAGTAGACCCGGAGGTCGGTTCCAGCAAGATAACCTTCTCATCTGTCAATATACCCTGCTCACCGGTGAGGATCTTCTCAACAAACGGCCTCACATCCTTATAGTCTTGAATGGGGATATTTTTCTGAAAATCAGCAACCGAGCGAATCGATTTAAAATTATATTTCCTACCAAATTCAGTCTGTTCATTGCTACGAACGATCTTCAATAATCTCCGACGCTGAAGAAACAAGCAAAATGGTAGACCAATATAAAAACTTAACCACGCAGGAAGACACGACAACATCCACAGGCCGTTATAGAACCCTAATTGAAGTGAATTACTTCTTTTCTCCATACGCAGCCCGAAATCCAGTCCTAGTCAAGTTGGCAGAATGCAATTTAGTGACACAAACCAATTCAGTTCCCTTGTAAAAGTCCGGATTCTTTTCCAAAAAGAATATCACATCGGCATCGTTTTTCCGATTCACCGGGATATCCGACATCCCGCTCCTCAAGAAATCCGGCTGTTGCGGAGTCACCAAGCCTTTCTTATATTCCTTAGGGAATTTAAATGTCCCAAGCCGATCTATAAACTCCCGAAATTCCTTGGGCGTTTCACAAGACCTATTTGGGTAGAACTCTTTAAAAAAAAGCGGTAGAAATTTATACGTACGCCATCCTTTGGAAATCAGCATCCAATAAAGATCTATTCCTGGATGCTCTTTCCCTAACATACATACAAATCGCCACCATGCCCTCATCAGCTCAAGCTCTCCGCGGAATTCTGAACTGATGACCGTATCCCCAGAATACATAATCTTGACTGCATGGCCCTTGGAATAACTGTCAAAAATCTGCATAGTCGTAAAGCCTCGTAATTGACCAGCTTCATCTGATAACAACAGCAGATACTGTTTATTTGACAAATCCCGTTTCATCTTATCCAAAGTGACCCCAGCATAATCCTGATCCATTAGATGAAACATCGCATTCAATAGGTCATCATTTGTTTGGCTAACCTTAATAATTTTACTAGTCAACTTTTTCATAATGTCGCAACCTCAACATAGGGAACCCTGTTGTCCAGCAATCTCCGGATTTCATCATCAGATTTGTATTCCGCCACATATAGCCGGCTTTTATAAACAATGGATGAAACCCCTCTCAACGCTTTATTCAACGCATCCTGCTCATGCAATCCGAGGACAAAATACTTATATCCGACCTTTCGAATATCCGCATACACATAATGAAGCAGCGCCGCCAAGATGCGAGAGCTATTGTCTTTTACGGTAACAAAGGACACATAAAGATGTTTAATCCTCTCCCCTTCCTGGGGCAGCAAGCTTCCTAATATTCTCTTTATCCATGTCATTGATCCGTGGTATTTCTTCAACAACGTCTGCCTAAAAGACGATTGATCCCACGTCGCTACAACACCGACGATTTGATCACCTTCATAAGCAACATAGAAGTCAGAAACGTTGAACTGCCGTAAATTTAGGAAATATTCCCGCGTATAAACGGGGAAAAACTGCTTTTTCATCCCCTCTGCATTCAAGAATGAAACGATATTGTCAATAATTTCCCTATTGCCCCGAACAATTTTCGGCATGTTTAATAAAAATCTTGGCAAGAACGGAAAAACAAAATACGTATTGATGCGGCCTAGATCATAATAATTTGGAATCGACTGATCTTTGTTTTTCCATACAAGAGCGGCCTTGGCATCCTTGTTATCATCAATGATCGCAGTAATGTGCAACATTGCCTGTCCATCTTGATGAAGTTTTTTCATTTTCTGATATCCATTGGACAAAATGCGTAACTTACGCGCTTTCGAAGAAACCTTCAAATCGCCCAAATATCCTATTTCCATCGGATTGCCATTAATATATGCACTCTTCAGAACCCTGACCCCAGAGGCGCAAATCGTATTATCCGATCTTGTCGCAACAAGGACTTGGTAAGAAAAACCTTGTATTTCACAAGCATAAAAGAAATTCGGGTTACGTTCAAAAACGATCTCAATATCCCCACTCATGGATACAGCATGGGCCAGATCCAAAAGGCCCTGATTATCTTCACGAGTCGCCAGCCTGAAATTAATTTTTTCCAATTTTAAATCCCCGCCGCTGTGTTGTTTCACTGTTGCAAATCAAATTATACTTGAAGAAATCACCCATCATCCCTAGATGGGACAATAGGCACCACCGCAATCCCCATGCCCGCTTTAACATCATCGGAAGTGAATAAAATTTCTTTTTGTAAACATAGCAAAGTTCAGACAGCCGCTCAGCGGATATTCTTTTTGGTTCAAAAACAACATCCCCGAACTTGCACTGATTCCCTAGCCACCATTTATCGTATCTTAGCCGCGATCTCATAGCATCATATACAGGCGTACCCGGGAATGGCATGAGATGATTAAATGCCGCCAAAACCAAATTGTTTTTAACCGCAAACTGTAAGGCGTCTTCAAACGTTCTTTCATCGTCTTCGTCATATCCAAAAATAAACGTGCCATAAACAAAGATCTTATTTCTTGTGAGCCTGTTGAGAATCTCTTCATACCGGTTCAACCCAACATTCCACGTCTTGTTCATTTGCTCTAAGTTCGCCTTATTAAAACTTTCAAATCCTATCAAAACGCCTAAACATCCGCTCTTATGCATTGATTCCACCATCTCGTCATCCAGGCAAGACGTTGAAATCTGACTGAACCACTTTATCTTTAAAGGGGCCAGCTGTTTAAATAGCTCTTTAGCACGAACAACATCTGAACCAATATTGTCGTCGATAAAGAAAACCGTCTTATTATTTGATTCCCTGACTTCTTTAATAACATCTTCAACCGGTCGATAATGACATTTCTTTTTATAAAAAGAAGCTATTGAACAGAACTGGCAATTAAACCGACAACCACGAGAAGACTCAATCAACGCGATAGGCATGTAATTCTTGTTATGGAATATGCTCCTATCCGGGAATATACCCGACAGATCGGGGCATCCTTGGCTTTTATAGATTCTCTTTAAGGATTTGCTTTTACAGTCCTCAACAACCTCACGCCAGACATTTTCTGCCTCGCCAACAATAATGCTATCGGCATGCTCTAACACCTCATCAGCCATAAGAGTCGGGTGAAAACCTCCTGCAATAACCTTTATTCCACGCTTATGATATTCTTCGATAATTTCATAACTGCGTTGCGTAGAATATGTTTCCATGCTGATAGCCACATAATCTGTTGGCGCGTCATAGTCTATTTCCTCCACGCGATCATCAAAGAATCTTATCGTGACATCTTTAGGCGTCAAAGCTGCAACTTGAGCAATGCCAATCGGCTCCATTTGCCATGTCTTGATATAGCTTTTTGTATGGCTCATTGCCGCCATAATAAATGTAAAGGTCATCTTATTTATACCGTGCGTGATCCAAGCTATAAAACCTGTAACCTAAATTCGCCACAACTGTCCATAAGCGCCTGGAGCGAGCCTTTAATAACCTCTTAGCAATATTCTTTACTCTGTAACTTTCTCTCCAGGCATATTCAAGCCCGTCTTCCAGCTCCTTCGCCGTCATATTCTTAGGGTGAAAAACAACATTTTGGCAGTTATATTTGGTCCAGTTTGTAGTCAGTATCCGGCCTTCTTCATTCAACCGATTAAACAGTGTGGTCGTCGGAAATGGCGTATAAACCGTAAATCGCGGCAAATCGATCCCTGTCTTCAAACAAAAGTCGACCGTTTCCTTGAAGATCGTCTTCTCATCTTCATCCGATCCGAAAACAAAACAACCCATAATGGCAATATTCCTTTTATGAAGCTCCTTTATCAGGCGATAATGTTTCTCAACACTGTTAAAACTCTTATTCATCTTATCTAAACTTCTCTCCGATACTGACTCAAATCCTATCAGCAGCCCAGCGCAACCGCTTTGATGCGCCAGCGAAAGCAACTCATCATCATCTATAATCTTCGACGTAGATAGCCCCATCCAGTTGATCTTCAGAGGTATCATGGCCCGATAAAGTTCTTTTGTATAATTCTTGTCTTCTATGGGAGAGGGGTCCAGAAACAGGACGAGCTTGGATCTGAGCGCCCTGATCTCATTGATGATGTCGGGGATCGGCCGATGATGGTATCCAGACTTTGTTGCGCTAATAACACAAAACTCACATTTCTGAGGACAACCGAACACGGCCTGCGTAGTGTTGATGGTTATATAACCGCTCTTTTTAAGAAGATCTCTTCGTGGTATTGGAATATTCTCAAAACAGGGATTCTCGTCCCTATAAAACTCTTTCAATGCATCAGACTTCCAATCCCTCAGTGCCTGGGGAAACGTTCTGTACGCGTGCCCAATGACAACCGCATCCGCATGCTGCTTTGCTTCCTCTGGCATAAGTGTTGAATGAACACCACCAAGGATGACCGTTATCCCCCTTTTCCTGAAACCATCTGCTATTTCATAAGACCTCATAATATGCCCTGTTATTCCAGTAATGCAGGCAATATCCGGGCTAAGCGTGTCGTAATTACATTCCTCCACCCCTTCATCAACAATCCGCATCTCAGCATTCAGTTCATTGGGAACCAATGAGGCCAACGTTGTTAAGGTCAAAGGGGCGTAGGTTAAATTCTTCCTAAAGCCTTTACCTTTCTTGTATAACCCAAGTCTGGGCATAACAAACAAAATTTTCATTCGAGCTCCTTATCCATTTTTTATCATTCTACCTTCTAAATTATATTTATAAAGACTTAAGCAAAAATGTACCAGTGATCAAAAGAACCCTGTCCTGAAACATCAAGAAATTTCGACTTGCTATCTCCCAAAACCTATGGCTATATCTCACATAACGGAGGTAACGCCTTATGAAAGAGAATGCCCCAGAAACCCCTAAAAAGCCGCTTATAGAGCGGATTATGGCCTTAAAATCGGCCTCATTAGAGGCACTAAAGGCCGAATATGGCGCCCTGTTCGGCCAAGGGAGCCCTTGCTCCAACAATAAGGCCTACTTATGGCGAAAGATCGCCTGGCGCCTTCAAGAATTGGAATACGGCAGCCTCTCGACCCCAACACAAGAACGGATCAATAACCTTATAGAACGCTATGACCCGATTAATAACAAAATGTTGCGGCCTGAACCTGCAACCGCGATCAAAGAAACGAAGGCAGCGCGAGACCAGAGACTCCCCATCCCCGGCGCTATCATAAGGAAGGAATACAAAGGCAAGTTGCTCGAGGTTAAAGTCCTTGAGAAAGGATTTGAATACGACGGCAAAGCTTACCGGACGCTTTCAGCCGTCGCGAAGGCAATCACCGGAGACCATTGGAATGGATATTTATTTTTTAAGCCATGACAAACGAACCTGAAAAGAAACAGCATTTTGCCCCTGCACCCAGCCTCACCTACGGCTCGGCGGGCGGGACTGCGCAGCCTCAAAAAAGGAGGCTGCTTGGGTGCGCCATCTACACTCGCAAGTCCACCTCAGAAGGCCTGGACCAAGAGTTCACGTCTCTTGATAACCAGCGCGAATACGCTGAAAGTTATATTAAGAGTCAACAAAATGAAGGCTGGACCGCGTCACCGGAGCTTTATGACGACGGTGGCTTTACTGGTGCCAATATTGAAAGACCTGCGCTCCAAAAACTCCTTGCCCATATCAGAGAAGGCAAAGTTAATTGCGTTGTTGTCTATAAAGTCGATCGTCTCTCCCGTTCCCTTCTCGACTTTAGTCAATTGCTGGAGTTCTTTGATAAGCACAACGTGGCGTTTATTTCGATCACACAGCATTTCAATACAAACACGTCGATGGGCAGACTGACGTTGAACATACTTCTGTCCTTCGCGCAGTTTGAGAGGGAGATCATTAGTGAACGCACGAGAGATAAGATGGTCGCTGCACGCAAGCGGGGTCAATGGATCGGCGGAGTAATTCCTTATGGTTACCAGCGCCACTCTACGGAACAACGCAAGATCGTCGTCAATCAGGAGGAAGGAAACATCGTCAAAAGAATATTTGATTTGTATCTGAATAAAGTTAATTCTGCGCTTGAGGTCGCACAGATCTTGAATGCCGATGGAATAATGACCAGAGCATGGACAAACAAGAAGGGCAAAGCTTCAGGAAAGAAGAAATTCTATATCACGCAAGTTTTGTTCATCCTTAAGAATTACACTTACGTCAGAAAAGTGAACTTTAAAGGACAGGTCTACCCCGGTCAGCAGCCAGCTATTATTGACGAAGATACTTTTGCCAAAGTCCAGGCCAAGCTCCTCGAGCACCGCCTTGACCGCAAGGCCTATAAAAACAAAGACTGTTCCGGACTACTGTCAAAGGTCCTTAAATGTTCCGCTTGCGGCAGTATGATGGTCCACACCTACACTACCAAGAAAGGCCGGCACAAGTACCGCTATTACCTTTGCTCGAATGCCCAAAAACGCGGCTACGCGGAATGTCCCCATCGCTTTGTGAACGCGCAGACCATCGAAGATGCAGTGATTGAAGCAGTTAAAAGAAAACTCGCCGAACAACCGGAGGGTCCGTTCAAAAGTGAACGTGATGCTATCCTGTCTCCAATCTGGGATACGCTATTTTTCGAGGAGAAGCGACGGATAATCCGAACGCTGATTCAAACCGTAGATTGCGATGTCAAAAACCAGAAAGTAGACCTTATCCTCAACGGCTCAAGCGAGCGCCTAACAGTCGCTGTGAATATGAAGACGGAACATTACAAAACAAGAGCCAAGAACCTTCGCAATATCGCTAATGAAGCCCCCATTAGGAAAACGCTCATTCATGCCCATCACATCAAAAAGCTAATTGATGAAAACAGGATAAAGAGCCCTCGTGAGGTCTGCCCTTGGATTCATATCAACGAAACTCGCTTGGACCAGATCATGAACACCCTTCTCCTTTCACCCCTGATCCAAGAAGAGATACTTTCCGACAATCCTGCCTTAATGCGTATTTCAGAGCGCACTATCCGAGATCTAACTACCCTCCCAGACTGGAACCAACAATCACAGCAGTGGCGCGAAATCATTTCAAAGTCGTAATCAATGCTACAGTAGAGATAGTATTGCCCCGATTATCTGCTTCGTTTTTTGCCATCCGGTTTCTCGTGGTTTCTGATACTCAATATTCATACATATATGCCGATTTATCGAGAAACCAGAAGGGCAATAAAATACAGCGATTCAGAGATAAAGAGATACCTTACGGTTGGATTTCGCCCAATAGGAACGCTCTGTTTTATACCTTAAAAATTGTCTGGCGGAACAGGAATGAGGAATGGCGCAAGTGTTTGAAACGTTTGAACATGGAAAAGGCCCTGAACAGCATCGCTATTCAGAGCCTTTTTGATCTCCGTTTGTGGTTAGACGGAGTAAAGATGGTGGGCCGTCTGTATCGCCCAACAAATAGTATCTCTTAAGAACATCTTAAAATCGAGGCATAATATAGCATATTATTGAAAAAATGGAAATAAAAAGTTCGAGAAATGCGGACATTTATAGGCCAAAAATGTCCTTTTTGTCCGGACTTTTCGGCGGACATTTTGCGTAACCATTTGACACATCGAAGATAACAAAATGTCCGCCATCGCCCTATGGACAAGGCCTATTTCCAGCCACAAAACTCAATGCACAGTCATCTCAACCGGCCCGACGTCTTTCCTTACGCTTGGATCGTAGTAATCATACACCGATGACTGGGGCGTCTTTCCTTTGATCGGGAACTTGGCTTTTAAGTGATAGTTCAAATGAACGCCCTTCTCATCCAAATTCACCAAATAAATGATCAGTTGTCTTCCCGTCACCTCAAACTTTTCAATCAGCTTTTCTTTAACAGCATTGACAAGACCATCGGTCTGAACCTGAAAGCCCGGGGGGATGCCCAGATCCAGCATCGCATATTTAACCACCCCTTCGCCAACATAATTGGCGTAAACATTCGCTGTCACAGTGTCATTGGTGTTCAGCTCAACCTTGTCATAATTCAACTCAATCTTGATGCCCGGCTCGTAAGTCTCATATTTACCGACATCTTCCCATTTTGAATAATACGACGACACCAACTGATAGAACAACCCGCCCTTGCCCTGGAACTGGATCTTGACATCCGTATCGCCCTTCTTGGCATAGCTCTTGAGGTCAATCAGTTGCAAGACATCCTTGTTCTCATCATTCATCATAATTTCTTGAACACTCTTTCCATCGACGAAGACCGCGATCTTTGCATTAACACCCTCACTGGATTTGGTAACAGCACCGATCAGGACTTTCAGCGCCAACACTGTCGCCTGGGTGCTTCCCCAGTTACCTTGTGCATCTTTGCTCTTGACCAGGAACTTCATGGTCTTGGACAGCTCATTTAATCTGTAATTTTCTTGCATATATGCCAAGGCAACCATGGCCGTGGTCTCCACGTCAGCCAGATTCCCGCCTTTTCTTCCATAATAATAACCATCGTCGCCATGCCCAGAGACATCGTTAGTTTTCCATGAAATAGTATCGTTCTCGGTATCTCGCTGGGCCAGCCCATTCAATCGATCAAGTACAGGTTGAGCATTTCTTTTCGCTTTTGAAAGAGACAAGGCCACGAGCGCCAAAGTATATGGATTATCTTTTTCCGTCACATACTCCCGCTCAATAAAATCCAACGCTTTTTGAACCTTGGGATCATTGGCAGGACGGCCTGAGCTCAATAAAGCCCACAGAATATAGCTTGTTGCGCCTACATTGCTGTTTCTGGCCTTGTAGGCAGCGCCATAGTGGCCGTCCGGCGTCCAATGATCATTCTCTACTCTACTCAGCAGCCAATCCTGGATCCTCGGGATCAGGTTGCTGTCAATGTCGTAAACCCGCGACATATCAGAAAACTCCATTAAGCCATATGCCGTGACAATCTTCTCTGCCGGCGGCTGGCCAAAGATTGAGAAACCGCCCTTCTCAGCTTCAAATGTCAAAAGCCGCTGATAACCGGCAGATATAAAATGTTCCGCCTTCATCTCAATCTGAGGAGTTATCTGTTTAATGCTCTTCATGTAATCCAGCGCCAAAACATTAGGATATGTTGTCGAGGAAGTCTGCTCGAAACACCCATACGGCATTTGGAGCAAGGAGTCCAATCCTTCCA
The DNA here is from genome assembly GCA_002753745.1 of Candidatus Omnitrophota bacterium. Classification (GTDB taxonomy): domain Bacteria; phylum Omnitrophota; class Gorgyraeia; order Zapsychrales; family Fredricksoniimonadaceae. Next base: position 11,654 of record PEAR01000047.1, read on the forward strand.
CCACTTGGCTGAAGAGACCGGGATAGATCTTGATGAACAATTTCTCGCTATCATCAATCGCTTCCTGAGGAACCGAAATCTTCTTCTCAACGTCATTATCGAGCATATCACTATAAGAAACCTTGACTTCTTTGCCATCCGGCACGATCTCGATGGTCCGGGAAATCGCATCACTCTTCTTTTCCCCATTGGCCAGGACAGTCAATTTATGAAGCCCAAGCTTCTTGGCTTTTATTCTGAAGTAAACAACATCGATACCATTGGCTTCTATATTAAGCGTTTGTGTCGGCGCGCCTGTCAACTCAAACCAGTCCTCCTTCTTTAACTCTAAAGATGCTGTCTGTGACGTCTTCAAATAGTTGTAAACCGAGACGGGGATACTCACCTCGTCTTCCTGAGTCAAGGTTACAGGCAAATCAATATCCACAAAGAAATCCTGGAACACGACCATCGCCAAATCGCTTGAACCAATATTTCCGGCCAGCGAATTTGCCAAGGCAGTCAACCTCCAAGAAGTAATTGAGTCTGCCAACTTGACGTCAACCGTCGCCTTACCATCGTCATCCGTGATGATTTGAGGATTAGAGTAAAGCGTCTCCGGAAAGAACTGCCGGATATTCGGCTGTGCTTTCTTGCCGGAACCGCCCTCTCCACGATTGACATCAGAACGATCCTCAGCGCTTTTAGTATTCATATAACACGGCTCGTACTGAAGAGTTCCCGGAGCGCTGAACTGATCCCCAATATCATCTGCCGCGGATTTCAAACGCCCCTGGAGTCCTCGCTTAACATATATTTGAAGAGGAATGACCGTAAAAATCTGGGCGAAAACTAATGCCATGATTAACGCTAAATAGGCGAGGCGCTTTTTCTCTTTAATAAAGTCCAGCGCATATTTTGCATAGACAATGGCAAACAACGCCCCGACCAAGAATATGATCAGAGTATTACTGCCGGAGTTATTTTCGAATAACTCCATCCCTGAAGAACTCCCTATGGCCGCAATAGCAAACAGTAATAACGTAAGAAGCACATAACTCAAACCAGCTATATTAACCCATAGTAATGCAGGGTTATGGCGCTGGGCGTGCCGGGTCAGAATAATAAAACTGACAATGAAACCAATAACGGCCGCGGCCAGAATACCTATGCTAAGAATCGGTCCGAGCATATATGACCGGGTACCCGCGACACTCCAAAACAACAGGAAAAGAATCAAGGCCATCAGCAAGACCGCTCCCAGCAAGACAAGGATTGCTCCGCCGAGATCCATCAAAAGCAGGAGCTTCCGACGGCGATACTCATAAGCAGTCACGACAAAAGCGCTAAGCGGTAAAAGAATAAAAATGCCAAAAAGGATCTTGATTATCCAGCCAAAGAACGCACCTTTCTGGGCCTGAATACGATTGGTATTTTCTATTCTGGAAGAAAACGTCAAAGGGAACTGTCCCTGCGGCTGGATGCCGGCCAATATAATGTGCCCGGCCTGGATACGCGTGGGCTCATCCATCCCCAACGGCCCTTCCCCAATCATTCCCGGCAAGGTCAAGCCATAGATGGTAGCGCGCGGCGTCATCAGCTCTTTTTCCAGAGCGAAATATAACCGCTCAAATCCTGGCTCTTTCTCTTGTAAGGCAAAGACCGACTCGTCAACGATGTTCACCCCAACGGCGCTCGCAACGCCCTTTTGATCTTTCGACGTTGAGAAAGTTATTTTTGCCGTCTCTCCGGGGAGATACGTCCCTTTATCGGATGAAACCTGAAGTTTCAAATCATTGTTGTGGTTAACGAAAATCGTTTTAGTATCCCGGACAATGTTTGAATCCCGCAGGATCTTGTAGGCATGAAGCTCCAAAGTGCCACTCATCGCCTCATCGAGATCCAACGCCAACTCGGCGATCCGGTTATCAATAGTCAACGCCTTTGTCAGAACCGTTTGTTTGTTCTTAATGACATCCAGATACACAGTGCCTCGAGGCTGGGAACAAAAGACCTGCAAATTCAAAGTATCGCCGACATTCAAAATGGACCGATCTGTTCTAAGTAGCACACTTTCCGTGGTGGGAATATTACTCTCAAAACGGACCGGCAGATTCTTAGACACGCCTCCCTTGTTCCCCTGAACATCCTCGGCCGTCGCACTAATCGAATACGTCTGAGCTGAATAAGAATTGAACGGGATGCCCGTTACCTTTATTTCACCAATACCGAACTGGTTCGTCTGAATATTCTGCCCCTTATAATGAACAGTCGCAGAAGCCGGTTTCCCATCCGGATAAGTGGTTGCCACATAAACAATATTCTCCAGGCCGGGGACAAGATCTCCGCTTTCCGGCACCAACTCAATGCCAATCGGGTCCTTCGCCACAGGAACAGAGCGCGTGATCTGTTCGGCATGCTGGGCTTGGTCCACGACAGAAACATCAAAGAATAGACGCGCGGCGCCCTTTTCCAGCGGTAATCCGACAAAATATTGCGGTAAAGCGTACTCGAACTCAAAAACACCCTCGGCATTGGTCGTTCCGTTAACGGCCCCCAGCAACTGCATATTCACGTCAAAGGTGCGCATCTCAATCTTGACTTTGGCATTGCTGGTTACCTTGCCAAAGAAATAATTGGCCTGAACGGTTCCCTTTAGTTTTTGATCTGGCAAATAATACGTCTTATCCGTGGAAAAACTCACCTTGAACTTAGGCAATACATACCTTTTGACTTCAACCTTCTTCTCCGCCGAATAATCAGGCGCCACTGCCCTGATCGTGTATTCCCCCATATTGATCTCGCTGGCCAAAGTAAACGTAATCGCGGCAACACCAAACGGGGAAGTCTGCACCTTCTTCTTAAAAACCTTGTTTCCCTTCGGATCTTCGACTTCAAACGTAAGCTCTTGATCCTTCATCGGGGTGGAATCTGTATTCTTCAGAGCCAGCGCGCGGACATGGATGGTCTGCCCCGGCTGATAAAGCGGCTTATCCGTGGTAAGAAGGATCTTGGACGATTTCTTGAGCTTGATCGGCTTGATGATCTTGTTGTGCCCGTATTTTGAATCCATTTTGATAAGAAGATCGTATTCCCCTGACGGATAATCCGGCATATCGAAGCGTATTTCCGGTGAACCAAGCGTGGATGCCTTCCCTTTGTAAAGGACTTCTTCCTGCTTGGTTCCTCTCCGTTGAATAGCGACAACGACATCAGCATCGGCAATCGGCTTAGAATCCTTGGAATTAAGCGCGACCACCCGCAATCCGGCCTTTGATCCCGACTCATATTGATCTTGCGCATAGACCAGCGTGTCCTGCAAAGAGACGAATTTTTCAAGATTAAACACATAGGTCGCGCTACTGAACATGGTAAACGCCAGCAACAGGCACGAAATAACACAAACCTTTAACAATTTACTTCTCTTTATTATCGGCATAGCCTCCACCACTCCTTTGTTCAATAGCGATAACTGAACCTGGTTTTCCCAATCGGGAGACGCATCAATGAATTTATTTTTGTTAAGCACCCCGTCCAGTCCCTTCAATTCCTGATAATAGGCATAAAGAGCTGGGGCTTCTTTCAAATGTTTCTCAACGATCTCCTTCTCTTCCGGCGTCACTTCCCCGTCAACATATCTGGAGATCAGATCTTTTATATTCATATCGTCATTCATGACCGCTCCTCCTTAACGAAGGACATCAATTCAGCCCTTAGTTGTTCCTTTGCGCGGAAAATCAAACTTTTTACCTTCTCCTGAGAACAGCCAAGAATTTGACTGACCTGCTGATAACTAAACCCGTGGTATTGCCTTAAGATGATCGCTTCTCTCTGTTCATCCGGCAGTTTGGCAATGGCCTTGCGCACACCAACCTGAACCTCTTTCTTCGCCATCGCTTCCCTGGAAATGTCATTGCCGTCCGGGACATCCCACATCTTGCCGTCGTCATCGTTAGAGGAGGGAATCCACAGGGAGACAAAATTATTCCTTTTGCGCATCCGGCTGATACATTTATTCCGTGCAATCGTATAAAACCAGGTGGAGAAAGTTCGGGAAGTGTCGAAAGAATCTTTTTCTATAACCAGAGCAAGAAACGCATCTGCGGCCGCTTCTTCTGCATCCGCCCGATTGGCTAACAGACCGTAGCAGAAGTTGAGTATTCGAACTTTATATCGCTGAAATAATTGTTCCATAGCGTGCGTCTCTCCTGACTGATAGGCTTTCATCAAATCTTCATTACTTCGTTCCATATGATCGGCCTGCCTTTCAAGAGGTTATACGCTTGAGTTTCCAAAAAGTTGCAGAATATTATTTCCCATGATACCTGGATATTGTTTATTTTAACATCAGCCTCATGGTTATCAATTATTTTGTCTTCTAACTCCTTTGCGATATTGGACTTGCTATCTCCGAGAACCTATGGCTACATTGACATGACGGAGGTAACGCCTATGACAGAAAATGCCCCAGAAACCCCAAGAAAGCCGGTTATAGAGCGCATTATGGCCCTTAAAGAGGCCACATTAGAGGCCCTGAAGGCCGAATACGGCGCCCTGTTCGGCCAAGGGAGCCCTTGCTCCAACAATAAGGCCTACTTATGGCG
>PEAR01000048.1 GCA_002753745.1 Candidatus Omnitrophota bacterium
ATACGTCTGATTGGAAAAAAGCGACTGTCACTCTTAAAGAAGGCAGCAAGATCGAGGTAGCTTAACAATGGGTATTAAACGTTTTAAACCAACAACAAACGGCGTCAGGCACGCAGCTCTAGTTGATTTTGCTGAGCTCTCAAAGCACAAACCTGAAAAGTCTCTTCTTGAGCCTTTAAAGAAAACAGGCGGTCGGAACAATAATGGTCGAGTAACATCACGTCATAAGGGCGGTGGTCACAAACGGATGTATCGTCTTATCGATTTTAAACGTTCCCGTATTGACGACCCGGCAATTGTAATCGGTATTGAATATGATCCTAATCGCACGTGTCGCATAGCCCTAATTGAATATAAGAGCGATAAGACTAAGAGTTATATACTTGCTCCTGTTGAACTTAAGGCTGGTGATGTCGTCGTAAGTAGCAATTCGGAATCAATTGATATGCATGCGGGTAATGCTTTACCTTTAGCTAAGATTCCTATGGGTACTGCTGTTCATAATATTGAGTTAAAGCCCGGAAAGGGCGGCAAGATTGTTCGTTCTGCGGGTACATCTGCCCAGTTACTAGGAAAAGAAGGCGATTATGCTATTGTGCGTCTCCCTTCAAGTGAAATGCGAAAAGTATTGATAGGTTGTAGAGCAACTATTGGACAGCTTGGGAATGTAGAACACGGTTCACAGTCTATTGGTAAAGCCGGTCGTAACAGATGGAAGGGCATACGTCCGCAATCTCGCGGTGTTGTTATGAATCCTGTTGACCACCCTCACGGCGGTGGTGAAGGTAAAACTCCCCAGGGTAATCCTCATCCTGTTTCTCCGTGGGGTTGGAAGACAAAGGGTTTCAAGACTCGTTCGAAACGGAAATATTCAAATCAGTTCATTATTAAAAGAAGGACGAAGTAATTATGGCAAGATCTATTTCGAAAGGACCCTTTGTTGATGAGTCTTTAAAGCGCAAATTTGACAGGATGGTTACGTCAGGACAGCGTCAACCAATTAAAACATGGTCTCGCCGTTCAACGATTCTGCCTGATTTTGTAACGTATACATTTTCTGTTCACAATGGTCAGAAGCATGTTCCGGTATTCATTACTGAAAACATGGTTGGCTTCAAGCTCGGCGAGTTTGTCCCGACGCGCACATTCAAACAGCATGGCGGCGTGAAAGCCAAAAAAGCCATGCAGAAGAAATAATTAAAGGGTTAAAAATGATCGCACAAGCTAAAGGTCTTCATCTTAGAGTTTCTCCGACAAAGGTCAGACAGGTTCTTGATCTTATTCGCGGTAAAAGTGTTCCTGTAGCAATCAGTGTTTTGGAGCATTTAAACAAGCCGGTAAAAGAAAAAGTTGTCAAGGTGCTGCATTCGGCGGTAGCAAACGCCAGGCAGAAGGGTCTTACGGAAGACCAGTTGATAGTCTCGAAGATCATTGCTGACCAAGGATCTGTATGGAAGCGCTTCCGGGCTGCTTCTTTCGGACGGGCCAGCGAAGTGCTCAAGAAGACATCACACATTACCATAGAGTTGGACTTAAAGCATAAATAAAGAGGTTATTACACGTGGGACAGAAAGTTTCTCCAATCGCATTAAGGATCGGCATTAACAAGAACTGGAGCAGTCTTTGGTTCGCAGATCCCAAAGATTACGCTAATAATATTATTGAGGATCAGAAGATCCGCACTTATATTAAGAAAAAGTTCATTCAAGGTGCCGTTTCATCAGTTGTGATCGAGCGTCTTGCCGAGCAAATTAAGATTCGTATCGCTTCAGCTCGTCCTGGCGTTATTATTGGTCGTCGGGGCGCTGATATTGATCGTTTGCGTGCTGATCTTGCAAAAATCACGACAAAAGAGATTAATGTCGATATTAAGGAAATTAAAAACCCTGCTGTTGATGCTACTCTTGTTGCTCAGAGCGTTGCATTTCAAATGGAAAAGCGCGTTGGTTTTCGCCGTGCAATGAAGCGGGCTGTAGAGCAGACGATTCAGGCTGGCGGTAAGGGAATAAAGATCATTGTCTCAGGCCGTCTGGATGGCGCTGAAATTGCAAGACGCGAAAAGTATCATGTCGGTAAAATTCCTCTTCAGACTTTCCGTGCTGATATTGATTATGGTTTTGCTGAGGCGAATACAACATTCGGTTGCATTGGCGTTAAAGTGTGGATTTACAAAGGTGACACTGTTCGGGATTCGAAGAGAGTCGAGGCTTAAGGAGAGCGTTTTATGGCGATAATGCCAAAAAGAGTTAAATACCGTAAGTCACAAAAGGGGAAATGTCGCGGCGTTTCCACCAGGGGCGATAGATTAAGTTTTGGTGAATTTGGACTTAAGTCTCTTGAAAATGGTCATGTCCGTGCAAATCACATTGAAGCTTGCCGTGTCGCAATGGTCCGCAAGCTTCGTGGCGCAGGTAAAGTTTGGATCAATATTTTTCCTCATAAGCCTGTTACAAAGAAACCCGCTGAAACTCGTATGGGTAAGGGCAAAGGCGAACTTGATCATTGGGTGGCCGTTGTTAAACGTGGACGTATTTTATTCGAGATAAGTGGTGTTCCTGAAGATTTTGCTAAGAACTTATTGCGGTTAATTGCGTTTAAGTTACCGGTCAGGACTAAATTCGTTATCAGACAGCAGGCAAAGTAAATCTTATGGACTTAAAAGAATTGAACAATTTAAATAACGGCGAACTCGTACAACGGGAACAGTTTTTGAAAAAAGAATTGTTTGACATGCGTCAGCAGAGTCGTCTTGGTCAGGTTGAAAAACCGGCTCGTTTCGGCACGCTTAAAAAGGAAGTTGCTCAAATTCTGACGATTCTCAACGAAAGAAAGAATGGCAATGGAAAAAAGAATTAATAAACGCAAGACACTTATTGGCATTGTTCTCAGCGATAAAATGGAGAAAACCCGCGTTGTGCAGGTTTCATCAACGAGACCTCATCCAAAATATTCAAAGCAGGTAAAGTTCCATGCTAAGTATAAGGCTCATGACGAAAAGAATGAGGCCAAGCTTGGCGATGTGGTCGAAATGATGGAAACACGTCGTCTTTCTAAGGATAAGCGCTGGACGATTACTTCTATCGTTAAGAAGAATCTTGATAAAGGTGCGGTGACCGTATGATTCAATTAAAAAGCATCCTTCAAGTCGCTGACAATACTGGCGCTCGTAAGGCTTCGGTTATTGGCATTTTAAATGCCAAAGGTAAGCTTGTTGGAAAGCTCGGCGATATTGTAAGAGTCAATATTAAGGAATCAACACCCGATGCCGCTGTTAAAAAAGGCCAGAAAGCAAAGGGTGTGGTTGTAAGAACCAAGGCTCGTATTCGCCGTCCTGACGGAACATACTTGCGGTTTGATAATAATGCGGTTGTTCTTATTGATGACGTCGGAAATCCCCGAGGGACACGCGTTTTTGGTCCTGTCGCACGAGAGCTTAGGAATATGGAGTACATGAAAATAATTTCTTTAGCCCCCGAGGTTGTCTAATGTTACGCATTAAACGCGATGATAAAGTTGTTGTCATTTCCGGAAAAGATAAAGGCAAGTCCGGCAAGGTCGTAAAAGTTTTTAAAGGAGAGAACACGGTCGTTGTTGAACATATTAATCTGATTAAGAAATCAGTTAAGAAAAGCGATCAGTATCCTCAGGGCGGGTTTATCGATGTTGAAATGCCTTTGCATATTTCAAAGGTTATGATACTTGACCCAAAGCTAAACAAACCAACCCGTTTAAAAGTCAATGTTCTTAAAGACGGGACAAAAGTCCGTATCTCTAAACAGAGCGGCGAAACGATCTAAGGGGTGTTGACGTGAAACCGGCATTGCTCGAAAAGTATCAAAGTGAAGTTTTCCAGGCCATGAAGGATAAGTATGGTATTAAGAATATTATGGCTGTTCCTCGCCTGGATAAGGTTGTTATTAATATGGGTGTTGGTGAGGCCATCACTGACATCAAGATTTTAGATACTGCTGCTGAAGACTTGGCAGCTATCACAGCGCAGAAGCCTTCAATACGTCGTTCTCGTATGGCTATTTCTAATTTTCATTTGAAACAGAATGCGCCTGTTGGCTGTAAAGTAACTTTACGTCGTGCCAGAATGTATGAATTCCTTGATAAATTAATGAATGTTGTTCTTCCTCGTATTAGAGATTTCAATGGGGTTCCTACTAAGTCTTTCGACAAAGAAGGAAATTATACGTTCGGACTTAAAGAGCATTCTATTTTTCCTGAAATTGATGCAACCAGGAGAGATTTTCGTGCTCAGGGGATGGATATTTCGATTGTGATTAAAGGCGGCAATCCTGAGAAGAACCTGCATATGCTGCGTGCTCTCGGGATGCCTTTCGAGAAAAAAGAGGGTAAATAAGGGCTATGGCGAAAAAAGCACTGATTAATAAATCAAAGATTATTCCGAAGTTCTCTACCAGAGTGCATCGCCGCTGCCGTATTTGCGGGCGTCCAAGAGGTTTCATGCGTCGGTTCGGCATTTGCCGTCTTTGCTTCCGTGAGATGGCTTGGAAGGGTGAGATACCCGGCGTTAAAAAAGCAAGCTGGTAAACACCGGCGCGAGATATTAATTTAAAGAAGACGAAAAAGAGGTTTTATCGATGGCTGTCACTGATCCAATTGCAAACATGTTAACGATCATTAGGAATGCGCTTAAAGTCCGCAAGGAGACGGTGGATGTTCCTGCTTCGAAGCTCCTAGAAAAGATACTTCATATCTTCAAGCAGGATGGTTATATTGAAGATTTTCGCTTGCTTAAAGATAACAAACAGGGTGTTCTTAAGATTTATCTGAAATATGAGAATAAAAAGTCTGTTATTACGGGACTTAAGCGAATTTCCCGTTCTGGTTTGCGTGTTTATGCTGGAAACGATGAGATCCCAAGGGTTTTAAGCGGGCTTGGGAAGGCGATTATTTCCACGTCAAAAGGTATCATTGATGACAAGGAAGCTCGTAAATTAAAAATCGGGGGCGAAGTCCTCTGCTACATCTGGTAAGGAGTTATGTCAAGAATCGGCAAGATCCCATTAGTATTACCAAAAGAAGTTAAATTGACTATTACCCCTACAACGGTTAATGTAGAGGGTCCAAAAGGCAAATTATTGCTTGATTTGCCGCTTGGTATCAAGGTTGAGCAGGGTGACAAGGGTGTGGTTGTTTCTCGGGTAAATGACACTAAGCAAAACAAGGCAAATCATGGAACCATCAGGGCCTTGCTTAAGAATATGTTCGTGGGTGTTACCAAATCTCATACAAAAGATTTAGAGATCCAGGGTATAGGTTTTCGTGCTCAAGTCACTGGGCAGAAACTGGGACTCAGCCTCGGTTTTAGCCATCCTGTTGAATTTATTGTACCGGCAGGCGTTAAAATATTATCTCCTAAGCCGACTGAAATAAAGTTGGAAAGTGCTGATAAGATCCTTTTAGGTCAAGTCGCTGCAAAAATCCGTGGTATTAAGCCCCCGGAACCATACAAAGGTAAGGGAATTCGTTACGTAGGCGAAGTCATCAAGAGAAAGCAGGGTAAATCGACAACGAAGTAATGCTTGAACTTATAAGTATGGCTTCCGAGATGCGGGATAATTATTATGTCAAAAATTTCTGAAATCAAAAGAGTTTATCGTCATCAACGCATTCGTCGTCAAATGGTCGGCACTCCCGATCGTCCTCGTATTTGTGTGCATCGTAGCCTCAAGAATTTCTCTGTTTCAATTATTGATGATACCTCAGCGAAGGTCTTGATGGGGATGAGCACATTAGCCAAGGATTTTAAAGCTAAACTGAAGACTGGCGGGAATATTAAGGCTGCTGAGCTTCTTGGTGAAATGTTTGGAAAGGATGCGATTGCCAAGGGGTATCGCAAGCTGGCCTTTGATCGCGGCGGATATAAGTATCACGGCCGGGTAAAGGCGTTCGCAGATGCAGCCAGAAAAGCAGGATTGGAATTTTAATAGATATGGAAAATAAAGATAAAATTACTTCAAATGAAGTTAAGTCTGGTTCCGTTCGTCCTTCCGGCCGTGAAGTAAAAGCCGGTATGCAGTCAGTTGATAAGGCTGAAAAGAAGCTTGCGTATTCTTCTGATATTGCTCCGGCCGGTAGTATTCCTGGTGGCGCTCCTGATGGACGCGGCGGCCGTGCTGGTCGTGGTGGTCAGAAAAAGGGACAACGTCCTCAAAGGGACAAAGAAGAATCCAGCGGGATGGTTGAACAGGTAATTCGTATCAGCCGCGTTGCAAAAGTTACTAAAGGCGGTACTAAATTATCTTTTACCGCACTTGTTGTTGTAGGTGACGGAAAAGGTCATGCCGGGTATTCTTTAGGTAAGGCAGCTGAAGTTGCGATCGCTATTAAAAAAGGAATGAATGCTGCCAAAAAGAATATGGTTGAAGTTAATGTATATGGCACGACGGTTCCTCATGAGGCTTTAGGTTCGTGGTGTGCGACTCGCGTTCTTTTAAAACCGGCTGCGGATGGTACCGGTGTTATAGCTGCTGGTCCTGTACGTGCGATTTGTGATGGTGTGGGCATTAAAAACATTCTTACAAAAGTACATCGCTCTAGTAATCCTCTTAATGTTGTTAAAGCAACATTTGACGGTCTTGCGCAGATGAAAAAAAGGCCGGTTAAAGTTTCAGTTTAATCCGGGTTCGTTAATTTCTTTTTCAAATAAAGGTTACGTATGCAATTGCATGAATTAAGGGCGCCAAAAGGTTCTAGAACAAAAAAAGTACGCATCGGTCGCGGTCCTGCGTCTGGTTTGGGCAAGCAGTCCGGTAAGGGTGATAAGGGTCAACGGTCACGTTCCGGTAATAGTATCATGCTGGGATCCGAAGGTGGTCAGATGCCTTTGATCCGTCGTCTTCCTAAGGTAGGTTTTAACACATCTCGCCCTATTGTTTACCAGGTTGTCCAGTTGGATTCATTAAATTTTTTTGATGCTAATGCTACAGTCAACGCGAACAAGCTTAAGGAAGCTAAGTTAATTAGCAGCTCACGGCGGCCTTATAAAATTCTTTCTCGTGGGGAATTAACAAAAGTTTTAACTGTTCAGGCAAATGCTTTTTCCGCTGAAGCTTTTGAGAAGATCAATAGGGCTGGTGGTAAAGCCGAGATTGTGGGAAAAAGACCCGAACCGAAACCTAAAGCCAAGAAAGTTAAAAAATAATAAATATGTTCGCCCAATTTTTTAAGGCGTTATCAACGTGTTTCCAAATCGAAGATCTTCGAAAGAAGCTCTTTTTTACTCTTGGGATCATTGCGATTTATCGTCTTGGGTGCTTTATTCCTACTCCTGGGATCAACGGTAAGTCATTAGCTGAATTCTTTGAACGTATTGCAGCTAGTACCGGCGGTGGTAATGTTTTTACGATTATGAATATGTTCTCAGGTCGCTCACTTGAGAAACTTACTGTTTTTTCTCTCGGTGTTATGCCGTATATTTCTAGCTCTATCATCATGCAGTTGCTTACGGCAGTGATCCCTTCTCTCGAGAAACTTTCTAAAGAGGGGCATGCGGGTTTTCAGAAGATTAATCAGTTTACGCGTTATGGGACGGTTGTTCTTGCGCTAATACAATCTTTTTTTATTGCTCTTTGGCTCGAAAGTCCTCAAGCTTTTCAGGGGTTGCAGATTGTTGATAATCCCGGTTGGCTTTTTCGTTTAACGACGGTTGTTACTTTAACCACCGGCACATTGATGATCATGTGGCTCGGTGAAAGAATTCAGGAAAAAGGCGTCGGTAATGGCATGTCTTTAATTATTACTGCCGGTATTCTTTCTGCAGCGCCTGCCGCGGTTGAACAAACAATACGTTTGTTGTCTCCCAAAGGCGGCGGCAGTGGTCAGATACAGCCTATGACGGTCCTGATGTTATTTTTCTTTTTTGTTTCAGTTGTCGTTACGACAACACTAGTTACACAGGCGCAGCGTCGTATTCCAGTTCAATATGCACGCCGTACGGTAGGGAATAAGGCTGTTGGTGGACAAAGTACTTTTATTCCGTTAAAAGTTGATACTGCGGGCATTATTGCGATTATTTTTGCCCAATCTATTCTTCTTTTTCCTGCTACCTTGGCTAGTTTTATCCCAGCTCAGGGTATGCATACAGTCGCTTCTTTTCTTGCTCGCGGACACTTTCTTTATTATGCACTTTATGCTGGACTGATTTTATTTTTCTGTTATTTTTATACAGCTATCGTGTTTAACCCTGTCGATGTCGCTGAGAATTTAAAGAAGCACGGTGGATTTGTTTCCGGGATTCGTCCTGGAAAGGATACGGCCGATTATTTAGATTATGTTCTTACAAGGATTACTTTAGCAGGTGCAATTTTTATTTGCTGTATTGCTGTTATGCCTGATGCTATTATGGCTTCAGCCAAGGTACCCTATCTTGTTGCTTCATTTTTTGGTGGCACGGGTATTCTTATTACTGTCGGCGTAATGCTCGATACGATGAAACAAATTGAGTCACATTTGCAAATGTATAATTATGAAGGTTTTATGCAGTCAGGCCATTTAAGGGGAAGACGATGATCATAGTATTGCTTGGCGCTCCTGGAGCAGGCAAAGGCACACTGGCTGGCGCTTTAAAAGATGAGTTAGGCGTTCATCATATTTCCACGGGTGATTTAATTCGTGCCGAGATTAAGGCTGGTTCGCCGATAGGGCTTGAAATTAAACGTTTTGTTGAGTCCGGCGGGCTTGTCCCTGATGAGGTTGTTACCCGGATGATCGAGGGAAAAGTTAAGTCAACAGCCAGTGATAATCGCGGTTACATGTTTGATGGATTTCCACGCACCGGTGCTCAGGCCACCGATTTAGATAAAGTACTTTCAGCAAATGGATTAGCCATTGATTTCGCTCTTTATATGGAAGCGTCAATTGACGTAGTGCTCCAGCGTCTAACCGGACGTCGTGTTTGCCGGAAATGTGGGGCATTATTTCATTTAACTAATATGCCACCCAAGAAAGACGGTGTTTGTGATGTTTGCGGCGGCGAATTGTATCAGCGCGCTGATGATAATAAGGAAACTATCATGAAACGGATGTCTGTTTATAATGAGCAGACAATGCCTATCATCGATTTTTACAAGAAGCAGAGTAAATTGAAGACTATTAATGCTGATTCCGGGGCTGAAGATGTTCGTAAGGCGCTCCTTCAGATCCTGAATGGGAAAAAGTCCTGACATACGCATAAAAACACCGAAGGAGATTCAGATCCTTCGGGAAGCCGGCAAAATTTTAGCCGGTATATTTGATGATATAAAATCTTTAGTTAAAGTCGGCATGACCACGGGTGAAATCGATATGATTGCCGAATCGCTCATTAATAATAGTTATGTTGTCGCAGCTTTTAAGGGGTATCGCGGTTATCCAGCAAACGCGTGCATCTCTGTGAATGAAGAAGTTATTCATGGAATTCCCGGAAAGCGTATCATCAAGGACGGCGATGTTGTCGGTATTGATATTGGGATAATATATCATAATTATTATTCCGATATGGCCATGACATTGGGGTTTGGAGTCCTAGACACCGGGCGTCAAAAGTTACTTGATGTTACACGGCAGTCGTTGATGCGAGGGATTGCTCAAGCAAAGCCGGGAAATCATTTACGAGATATTTCACATGCTGTTCAATCGTATGTGGAGTCTAAAGGGTTTTCTGTGGTTCGTGATTTCGTCGGTCATGGAATTGGACGCTCACTTCACGAAGATCCGGAAATACCAAATTATGGCTCACCTGGTCAAGGGCCGTTATTAAAAGCCGGAATGGTTTTTGCGATTGAACCTATGGTTAACATGGGTGTTTCAGGCACAAAAGTATTAAGCGACGGGTGGACGGCAGTGACCGCAGACAAGAAACCATCGGCTCATTTCGAACATACGGTCGCGATTACTGAATCGGGACCGATGATATTGACGGTAAAATAAATGGCCAGAGAAGATCTTATTGAAGTTGAGGGTGTTGTTGAAGAAGCATTGCCTAACGCAATGTTTCGTGTAGTTTTAGATAACGGACATAAGGTTCTGGCACATGTTTCGGGGAAGATGCGGATGCATTTCATTCGTATTCTTCCGGGTGATAAGGTTAAGGTCGAGTTGACGCCTTATGACCTTTCTCGTGGACGTATAACGTACAGGAATAAGTAAAATGAAAGTTAAATCATCGGTAAAAAGGATCTGCAATAAGTGCAAGATCGTTCGGCGTCAACGCGTGGTTCGTGTGATCTGTGAGAACCCAAAACATAAGCAAAGACAAGGATAGGAAGTATGGCAAGAATCTTAGGTATAGACCTGCCCAAGGAAAAGCGGATCGAAGCTGCATTGCAGTATATTTATGGCATTGGTTCGACAGTTGCCAATAAAATCCTTGCATCGACCAGCATTGATCCGAACAAGCGTTCTAAGGATCTTACAGAAGAAGAGATCGCTAAGATCGTAGCGTTCATTCAAAAAAATTATACCGTCGAGGGAGATCTTCGGCGTGAAGTAAACCAGAACATCCGTCAGCATATGGACATGGGTTCTTATCGCGGGCTTCGGCATCGTAAAGGTCTTCCATGCCGCGGACAGCGTACGCGTACTAATTCACGCACGCGTAAGGGGCGTAAACAGACTGTCGGCGGGATGAAGAAGAAGGAAGAAAAGTAGAGGATTTGATCCATGGCAAAAGAAAATAAACAACAGCAGCAACAGGCGCAGGGGCAGGCTCAAAGCAAGACAGCCACCCGTAAAGCCAAAGCGAAGAAGCGTTCGCTTAAAGGTGTTACTAGCGGCGTGGCGATGATTCGGGCCACGTTCAATAACACTATTGTTACGATTACTGATAAGCAGGGGAATACCATTGTGTGGTCTACTCCCGGTGTTTGTGGGTTTACTGGTTCGAAGAAATCCACGCCGTTTGCAGCCCAGGTTGCCGCCGGTGAGGCTGCTAAGCGGGCCAAAGATCTTGGGATCGAATCATTGGAAGTGTTAGTGAAGGGGCCGGGTTCCGGTCGTGAATCTGCTATCCGCGCATTAGCTGCGGCTGGTTTACAGGTTACATCCATCCGCGATGTCACGCCTATTCCGCATAATGGCTGCCGTCCGCGTAAGAAAAGAAGAGTATAAAGGAGTTTATTCATGGCACGTTACACAGGTCCTCGTTGCAGACTTTCAAGAAGAGAAGGCGTTAATCTTGGCCTTAAGAAGCGTTGGTCGCTCGATAAACGTGAAGCTCCTCCAGGGCAGCACGGTTTTCGTCGCGGCAAGCTTTCAAACTATGGTCTGCAGCTGCGTGAAAAACAGAAGGCCAAGCGTATTTACGGGATTCTGGAAAAGCAGTTTAAGAATTATTATTTGAAAGCTACCGGCGCTAAAGGTGTTACGGGCACTGTTCTTTTACAGTATCTCGAGACGCGTTTGGACAATGTCGTTTATCGTCTTGGTTTTGCCATTACCAGAGCTCAGGCTCGTCAGATCGTTGGCCATGGATTGGTCCGTGTGAACGGTCGTAAAGTTAACATTGCTTCTGCTCCTGTGAAGGTTGGAGACGAGATCAGCTTTGCTGGTAAGGATGCCACGTCGAAGTATGTTAAAAAGAATCTTGAACTTAATGATGGTTGGGCAGTTCCTGCCTGGCTTCAGTCCGACGTTGAAGCGCTTAAGGGTAAAGTGATCCGGATGCCTGCACGTGAAGACATTTCAGTGCCGGTAAACGAGCAGCTTATCATTGAGCTATATTCGAAATAATTTTGTGATCGTTATATCAAAAGAGGAGAATACTCATGGGTGTTAAATGGCGTGATTTTCAGATGCCAAAACGGCTGGAATGTGATGAAGCAACTTATACTGACCGTTATGGCAAGTTTGTTGCGGAGCCTTTTGAACGCGGCTATGGTGTTACCCTGGGTAATTCATTAAGGCGTGTTCTGTTATCATCTATTGAAGGTAGTTCGGTTACTTCAATTAGGATCGAAGGCGTTCAGCATGAATTCTCGACTATTCCTGGTGTATTGGAAACTGTTTCTGATATTATCCTGAATATTAAAGAACTTGTGTTACGTTCTCATTCAAAAACGCCCAAGGCTGTATATATTAAGGCTAGTAAAAAAGGCGATGTTAAGGCCAAGGATATTATCTCTGATGAGACAATTGAGGTGCTGAATCCTGAGCATCATATTTGTACCATCACAAGTGATATTAGTCTTAATATCGAACTTGAGGTTTGCCGCGGCCGTGGGTATGTTCCTGCTGAGCAGAACAAGAAAGAGGGATCTCCTGTTGATGCTATTGCTATCGACTCGATTTTTACTCCGATCGAAAAAGTAAATTTCTATTCGGAAAACACCCGCGTTGGTCAGCGTACCGACTATGACCGGATCATTCTTGAGATCTGGACAAACGGTGCGATGAATCCCAAAGAGGCCTTATTGTACGCTGCTAATATTTTGCAGCGTCATTTGGACGTGTTTGTATCTTATGGTCAGCTTCCTGAGGAAGAAGAGGAAGAAGAAGAGGTATCTGCTGAAGAAGAGGCCTTGTATGCCAAACTTCGTTTGCCGATTTCTGAGCTGGAGCTTTCAGTTCGCAGTTCTAATTGTTTAAAAGATGCTAATATTAAGAGTATTTCAGAGTTGGTACGCAAGACTGAAGAAGAGCTTCTTGAATTTCGTAATTTTGGAAAAAAATCGCTCACCGAGATTCAGGACCTTCTAAAAGTAATGGGCTTAAGTCTCGGCATGAAGATCGATACTAAAAAGCTTAGAAAGAAGAGCGAGTAATTTTATGAGACATGGACTTTCTGGAAATAAATTCGGACGCAATCAGACCTTACGTGCAGCGACAATACGCGATCTTTGTCGTGCAGTCATCAAGTGCGAAAGCATACAAACTACCCGTGCTAAAGCGGTTGAAGCTCGTAAAGCCGTTGACCGTTTGATAACGCTGGGCAAAGATAATACACTTGCTGCAAAGCGTCGTGCTTTTGCATTGCTGATTGACCATAATCTTGTCAGTCATCTTTTTGATGTGGTTGCCCCTCGTTTTGCTGCTCGTCAGGGCGGTTATACGCGGATCATCAAGTTCGCTGTGAATCGTCAGGGTGATAACGCACAAATGGTGTTGCTTGAGCTCACTGAACGGGCTGTTATTGCGCCAACTGAATCAAAAGTTGCAGATGCTGAGATTGTTGAGACAAAGACTGGTGCCAAGGCTGATGTTAAAGCTGATGCTAAGGTTGCTGCTAAGGCCGTTGCTAAGAAGCCTGCAGCATCCAAGGCGGTTGTTGCTAAGCCCGCCAAAGATAAGGCTGAAAAGCCGGCTAAGGTTGCAGTTGAAAAGCCTGTTGCCAAGAAGGCGGTTGTTAAGAAAGCAGCCAATAAGGAATAACGTCAATGGTCAAGATCAATTCGCGGATCCAGCAAGTTGTTGGCTCTACAACGCTCGCTATTACCGCGCGCGCGAAAGAATTGAAAGAGAACGGTGCGGATGTTGTCAATTTTGCGGCCGGAGAGCCCGACTTTGACACTCCTGATTATATAAAAGAAGCCGCGATCAAGGCTATTAACACTGGTTTTACAAAGTACACCCCATCCAGCGGGGCTGAAGATCTTCGCGTCGCTATCTGTCAGAAATTGAAGCGAGATAACGGTCTTGATTATAAGCCTGCGCAGATTGTTGTAGGTTGTGGTGCAAAGCATTCAATCTTTAATGCTGTCATGGTATTGTGTGATGCGGGAGAAGAGGTTATTATCCCTGCTCCTTATTGGGTCAGCTATCCGGAAATGGTCAAGATCGCCGGCGCTGTTCCTGTCTTTATTCAGACGACTAAAGCTGCACATTTTAAAATTACAGCTGCTCAACTTTCTGCAGCGATCACGCCTCGTACCAAGCTTCTGATCCTTAATTCTCCTTCAAACCCAACCGGGATGGTTTATACAAAGAAAGAACTTGAGCAGATCGCTGAGGTCTGTGTTAAGCACAATATATATGTTATCAGCGATGATATTTATGAAAAGCTTTTGTATTGTGATGAACCATTCGTATCAATTGGCTCTTTAGGAAAAGATATCTTTGATCGTACCATAACGGTCAATGGCGTCTCCAAGGCTTATTCGATGACCGGATGGCGGATTGGTTATGCGGCGGGTCCATCTGAAATCATGAACTATATGAAGAATCTTCAGGACCATTCAACATCAAATCCTACATCTATCAGTCAGAAGGCTGCCTTGGCGGCTCTGAATGCGCCTGAGGATGCTGTTATTTTAATGCGTAAGGAATTTAAAGCACGTCGCGATCTTATGATGTCATTACTTGATGGAATTCCTAATGTGAGTTATATCAAGCCTGACGGGGCATTTTATTTCTTTTGTGATTTCTCAAAGTTCGGCCCATGTGCCGAGCTGGCGAAAAAGATTCTGAATGACGTTAACGTTGCCGTGATCCCTGGCGATGGTTTTGGCGCAGAAGGTTTTCTACGGTTAACTTTTTCGACTTCCCAGGAGCGGATCAGGGAAGGTCTTTCCCGCATTAAATCGTGGATCGGGGCGCACGCGTAAGCTCGTGCCTTGACCCGAAGGTTCATGGCTGGTCAAGTCAGGACATTGACGAGTCACGATAAGTTTCTGGCCACCAGGATAGGACTTATTGACATATGCCCCGAGAATTACGCGATCTTCTCTTAACGGCCATCCATCAGAATGCCTCTGATTTGCATTTAACAAACAATATGCCGCCGGTGCTCCGCATCGATGGAGACCTTGCGGCGCTCGATGAGGCGGTTCTTTCAGAAGACGACCTTAAGCGCATGATCTACGGTGTCCTCACGGATTCGCAGAAAGTTCAGTTTGAAGAAGAGAAAGAACTGGATTTTTCTCTGGCATTGGCCGGCCTCGATCGGTTCAGAGTGAATGTGCACCAGCAGCGGGGATTCATTGAGGCGGCACTTCGTCGTATCCCGATCTTTATTCCTTCTATCGAGGATCTTAAACTGCCGCCGGTCGTTTCTCTTCTTGCAAGGAAGTTAAACGGCCTTGTCCTTGTTACCGGACCAACAGGCATGGGTAAATCGACGACACTGGCGTCTATGATTCAGCTGATCAATAGCGAACGCAAGTGCATGATTATGTGCATTGAGGACCCGATCGAGTTTATTCATTCAAATAATAAGTCGGTAGTTAAACAGCGCGAAGTTTACCGGGATACTCATTCGTTTGCCGAGGCGCTCAAGCGCTGCCTGCGTCAGGATCCGGATGTGATCGTGGTTGGTGAGATGCGCGATCTGGAGACGATCTCGACTGCGTTAACGGCGGCCGAAACAGGGCATTTGGTTCTGGCAACACTGCACACGCCGGACGCGCCGCAAACTATCGAACGTATTATAGATGTTTTTCCGCCTTACCAGCAGCATCAGGTGCGTCAACAGCTTTCCGCTTGTCTGCAAGGGGTTTTATCGCAGCGTCTGCTGCCGCATGCCAGTGGCAAAGGTCGTGTCCTTGCGATCGAGAGCATGATCGCCACACCGGCGATCCGCAATCTTGTCCGCGAGCAGGCGGTGGAGCAGCTGCATACCGCTATTCAGACCGGGGCGCAATTTGGCATGCGCACCATGGACCGATCGCTCAGGGATCTTTTTGAGTCTGGGCAGATCACGTTCGAAGAGGCTCTGAACAATGCCAAGAATCCTGAAGAGTTGAAGTTTTTCGTAAAAAGTCAGGGCCATAAGTAAGAACCTCACGGCTTTTTATTTTTCCTGGTGCATCTCAAAGCACATGAGCTGATATTTTTTAGAAGACATCATTTTATGTCATTAACGGTTATTGATCTTGGTTTGATTGATTATCGGGATGCCCTTAAAAAACAGAAGAATCTTGT